>CAINLJ010000171.1 GCA_903850335.1 uncultured Bacteroidia bacterium
CCACATAAGTTCAGTTTCAGTGCTGATAAAAAGTTGAATGCAGAAGAGACGATTACTGTTGATCCGGATCAGAAATATCAGTCAATTGATGGTTTTGGAAATTGCCTTACCGGTGGGAGTGCCATGTTGCTTCATCGTATGGACCCGATTAAAAGACATGCAATTTTAGAGGAGTTGTTTGCAACAAGTGGAAAGAATATAGGAATAAGTTATCTTCGAATCAGCATAGGATCTTCGGATCTTGATGATCATGTTTTTTCGTATGATGATCTTCCCGAAGGAGGAACGGACGTTGAATTATCACAGTTTTCTTTAAATCCTGATAAGAGTTATCTGATCCCAATTTTGAAGGAGATTTTGACCATTAATCCTCAAATCCGGATCCTTGGCTCACCGTGGTCGGCACCAACCTGGATGAAAACGAATAAAAAGTCAAAAGGAGGGAGTTTAAAACCTGAGTATTTTGATGCTTATGCCCTGTATTTTGTGAAGTATATTCAAGCAATGAAAGCAGAAGGAATAACCCTTGATGCGATTACTATCCAAAATGAACCGCTGCATCCGGGGAATAATCCCAGTATGTATATGCCAGCTGAAGATCAGGCCTCATTCATTAAAAAAAGTCTTGGACCGGCCTTTAAAGCTGCAGGTATCAAGACCAAAATCATTGTTTATGACCATAATGCCGACAAACCCGATTATCCGTTAACGATTCTTAAGGATCCCGATGCTGCCCGGTATGTTGATGGCTCTGCTTTTCATCTCTATGGCGGAAAGATAGATACTCTCACCGCGGTGCATAATGCCTTTCCGGATAAGAACCTTTATTTTACAGAACAATGGGTCGGGGCGCCCGGGAAACTATCGGTTGACCTGGCATGGCATGTAAGCACTCTCATTATCGGCGGAACACGGAACTGGTGCCGGAATGTTTTGGAATGGAACCTGGCGGCTGATCCGAAAAACGAGCCACATACTCCTGGTGGGTGTACTGAATGTTTGGGAACGATAACAATTGACGGCGACAATATAACCCGTAATCCTGCTTACTATATTATTGCACATGCAGCAAAGTTTGTCAGACCAGGTTCTGTACGTATAGGCTCCAATACCAGTAATGAGATTCCCAATGTAGCTTTCACAACTCCGGAAGGGAAAAAGGTTTTGATTGTACAGAATAATAGTGGAGGCACGAAAAATTTCAATATTCAGTTTGAACATAAAACAGCTTCTACATCACTCGAAAAGGGTGCAGTAGGAACCTTCATTTGGTGATTTTTCCCATTGCCCGATTGTTTAAATTTCAAGTACAACCTTTTACTTTTCTGTTCCAATAAATCGTTAATAGCTGCTTTTCAAAAACTTCAGCTTTTATCCGACAGACTTTGTGTCGATATATTCCTGAAACTTAGCCTTGTATTGGTCACTTACTGGAATATAAACTTTTCCATCAAAGATTATACGATTTCTTTCAATCAAAGAAATTTTTAAAAGATTCACAATAAATGAACGGTGAACCCTCATAAACTGACCTTCAGGTAATTGCCCCTCAATAGATTTCATACTCATTAAGGTCAAAATGGGCTTGCTTCCCTCAAGATTGATACTAATATATTCGTGCATACTCTCAATATATTTAATATCGGTAAAGTTGATACGAATAAGCCTGTAATCAGATTTTACAAAAATGTGGTTTGCAGTTGAAAGATGTAAACTCTTCTGATTTCCTTCAGATAGTCCAATTACATCCTTTATCTTATTTGCTGCTTTAAGAAAGCTGCCATAGCTTATTGGCTTTAGTAAATAGTCAGCTGCATTTACTTCAAATCCCTCAACTGCATATTCACTGTAAGCAGTTGTAAAAACAATGTATGGTCTGACAGTGAGTGATTTTACAAACTCCATCCCATTGATATCCGGCATATTAATGTCAATAAAGATGATCTGAATACTATTTTTGTCAAGGATTTCCATTGCTTCATGAGCATTCCGACATTCTGCAACCAATTCCAGAAATGGGGTTTTCTGAATGTATTCTGCTATCTTTTTTACTGCTAATGGCTCATCATCAATAGCAAGACATGATATTTTCATACTGGAATTTTTAAGTTCACTTCATATTCACTTTCACCATCAAGGATATCCAGCCTGAAATTATCGGAATAAATAAGTTCCAGACTCTTTTTAATGTTTTCGAGTCCAATTCCTGAATACTCTCCAATATGACTCACCCGACCTTTATGTTTACTGTTTTTAATGCGACAAATCAATGAAGATACATCAATTTGGAGCTCAAAATAAATATATGATTTCAAAGGATAGAATACTCCATGCTTAAATGCGTTTTCAAGCAATGAAATAAACAACATTGGGGGAATGCGGGTATCCGGTATTTGGCCGGGTAATAAAACAGTCACCTCCACTTCATCAGAATGCCGAAGCTGCATCAACGATATAAAGCTGCGTATAAATTCAATCTCCTTCTTCAGTTCAATCGTGTTTTGAGCAGAATCGTAAAGCAGGTAGCGCATCAAAATTGATAGCCGTTCAATAGCATCCTGTGCTTTTTCTGTATCCATTTCAATCAGTGAATGAATGTTATTCAGCGTGTTCATGAAGAAATGCGGACTTACCTGGTGCCTCAACAAGGCAAGGTTCGTTTTGAGTTGTTCTTTCTCAGCATCTTTTCGTAATTTCTGCTCAGTCATCCATTTATACTCAAGTTCAAGAGCGGTACTGCTTCCAATAATTAGCAAAGCAGTAATTAAATTATTCAGAATAGTTCCAAGCAAGGGAAGAAGGTCGAATGGCCGAACGGGCTGAATATCCGGTTGAGGATTTCCCATTCCCTGAGGAGGGCCTATTGGATGGATGAATAAACCAACTAAGGCTACCGCAATTATCATGGCACTAACGATAACAAAGTACCTTGACCTTTTGTCATTAAATAGTAATCTTGGTACCAGCACATATAAATTGATCAGAAAAAGAAGCAGAAGTAAGAGAAGATTTGTCCAGTCTCCAATCATTCTATTCCAGCTATTGTGACCTATATCCTGCATATACCTAAAATAAGGCGAAAGCAACACAAGCGCCCAAAGTATTGAGTACAAGAGTAGAAACCATTTCCTTGATTTAAACATATCCTTTTAATTCAGTTTTTTATAGGCATTAAAATAAGAAGAACTATAGATCAGCTTAAAATTTTCCGGAATCGTATGCCCCATTCGCATACCCATCCCGGGCCCGTTTGGAGGAGGTCCTCCCTCAGGACTTCCAGGCTTGTGTAATGGTCTTCCTCCCAATGGACCCTGTTTATCTTCGTTTTTAGATTGCAGAAAAATAATATGCTTGTACTTTTCTAATCCTAAATTATCCATCGTCCTGTCATTCGCTACTTTCATATTCAAATTCCATGCGGTCCAAAATTCTAAACCATGCCTTGCTATAATAATCGTTTCAGCCTTGTCTGCCGGAATATAACTTTTAATGTTTTGCAAATCCCGGTAGGCTAGCTCATCAATACAAGGTTTTTTGTCCTCCCTAAAGTAAATAAAAATAAAGATTACTGTAAGCAAAGTAAGTGAAATTGAAAATGGGACTGCCAATTTTTGATTTATTCGAATTATATATAGGATCAGCATGCTTTGAGGAACAAAAAGAAGTACATTAAATCGTTGAACATATTGCGTTTCATAAAATGGAAAGGCAAATATAAAAATCAAAACTATCAGGGAAAGAATCATGTAGCCTGTTGCTCTATCTGCTTTGTGTTTATGTTTTCGGTATTGATAAATGGCAGTTCCGGCAATTGTATAGGAAAGAAGAGCATTTAACAAAAGTGGGATCATAAATGGCCCCTGTAAATCTATGTGCCCTCCAAAAATTTCAATGTAAAAATTCATTAATCGAATCGCCCTGTGCGAATCAAACAGGTATATAATTACAAATCCAACAATAAGGATAATTAACGAAGGAAGAATTGCTTTTTTCTGGTAAACAATAGAGAGCACTATGACTAATAAAGTCAATGCCATTGTAAATGTGCCAAAATGGGTGAATGCAATTAAGAATAATGCAATCAATGTAACGATTAAATTCCTCTTGCTTTGGATCATCAGAAATCCTTCTAAAGAATAGATGAATGCTATAAATATTGGAATGGCGAAGGCATTCTTCTGAAGATCTCCAAGCATTATAAAAGGTGAAAATGAGAATATCGCAAAGGACAGTACAGCAAACTCTGAAAACAGTGGGAGTGTCTGATCTCTCATTGTCATGATTTTAATGAGTGGTATTGCCAATAAGGGCAATGCCGTACTGTCCAATATTTTGATAACTGAAATAATAAGCTCATTGGTAACTGTAAACCCCAAGAGTGAAATGACTTTGATGATTGACGCACAAAAATAAAAATACATCGGGACGTCATTAAAACTGAGCAATCCGGTCTTTATTATATTTCGTACTTGCACAGGGTAATACCCGCCATCTATTCCAAGAATCAAGTCATGAGAAAAACTTAAAGTTAATCGTAAAATTATCGCCGAAAGGGTAATCACTATAAATGCAAGTACTCTTAATGATGGTTTATCTTGTTTTCCAATACCTAAAAGCGAAAATATAGAGTTACTGGAAAGACTTCTTGTGATCATCTTTAATTTCATTTTTTATGACATTAGAACTGTATTTTATAGACAATATTGGGGAAAAACCCGAGTTGGTAAGTTGTATTAACCGATCTGCTTCTGTCATCGTAGTTTTGCGAGAAAACATTCTTGTGATTGGTGACATTTTGCAAGTCCAAAGAAATTGAATGGGATAACTTTCTCTTATTGCTATTAATCGTGTATCCAAATTTTAAATCTAACCTGAAATAGTTGGGATAAACGGCGGAATAGGCATCGGTTGACAATTGGTCGTGACCGGTAGAATTTGATGCTGCTAAATCAATGGGGGTATACGCTCTTCCTCCTGCATAGGTATATTTTAGGTCAGTGGAGAATTTATTTCGCTTTTCGCTTCCCACCTTCCACTCCTTTCCACCCAGAATATTGAAGATGTATTTTCCGTTAAACGCTGTGTTCCTTTCAACTCCATCACTTCCCGTGTATTTTGAACTATAAACAGAAGAAGTAAATAGACCATAATAGCCTTTACTGAAGAATTTTTCGATAGTCATTTCTGCCCCATAATTTTTTCCGGTCCCACTGTTTGTAAGTTTATCTTCCAGGTCGGCCTTAAAGCTAGCCCCGGTATTTAGCATAGAATAACTGCTTGAAAAAGTGTTCACCGGAACATTGTAGATCGATTGATAGTATACTTCAGATTTTATCCGCCAATCTTCAAAGGGTTGCAAATCGTAACCCAACACAAAATGATGACTCTTGGTGAAATCTAAGTTCTTATTGTTATAGCTGGTAGTACCATCTGTATTTTGAGTTTGAAGGAAGTAGACATTTACGGGTTGTGTTTGAGAATGAAGACCATATCCAAAACTCAGCGAGCTTTTGGCATATAGGTCATATTTTAATGCCAGACGAGGTTCCACCGAAGTGGAACTGTTGAGGAAAAAATGCTGAGAATGCAGACCCGCATTAAGTGTCAGTTTATCGTTAATTCTATATTTTATATGTGCGTAGGCCTGGGCAAGGTTTGTATAGCTGTTGTAGTCCCAGACTTGCTTCCAATCTGATTTAATGTTCCTTTTTTCGCGGTAATAAAGGTTCAATCCAATTAATTCGTCCTGAATACCTATTTTCAAAAACAGCTTTGAGTTTATTTTTGAATTAAAGCTTGTCGCAAAGTTATATCCGGTTTTGGCAACCTTATTCTCTTGCTCTGTGAAGGAGGTGCTTGTCAACCTATCGAATCCATAATTAGTCTGGTTATTTTTTGAGTAGTTAAGACCAATATTGGAGCTAAAGTAGGATTTGTTGTTCAATTGTTTAAAATGTTTTAACCCGATAATCCCAATCTGACTGCTCAAATCATGTCCGCTACCGTTTCCATACAATGAACTAGTATTTCCACCTTCAATGTTAATACTACTGGTGGCTAGAATTCCAAACAATGTAAATCGCCCAGCTTTGGTGTTGCCGCTATTCAGATTAAAGGATAAATCCTGGTAAGATGGCAATGCCGTTGTTCCGATATTCACACACATAGACTGAGCAACACCTGCCAGTGCATAGCGGTATCCTACCAGATATGACGACACTTTTTCTTTATTGATTGGCCCTTCGGTTGTCGCTTCGAGTCCTGTAATTACGCCTGCCTGTAGAGTCGTCTCCTTTTTCTGGGAATTTCCAGCGCGAAAACCCAGATCAAAAACACCCGCTGTCGCATTTCCATATTCTGCAGGAAACGCCGATGTCAGGAAATCTGAACTTTTCAATAGATTGGTATTTAGTGCACTTACTGCGCCACCTGTAGTCCCCACTGAAGCAAAATGGTTTGGATTAGTGACGTTCATTCCATTGATACGCCACAAAACACCAACAGGCGAGTTTCCCCTGATTACAATGTCATTTCGACTATCGTCAGGAGCGCTGACGCCTGCAAAATTTGCGGCTAAACGGGCTGGATCACTGCGACCGCCGGCATACCGGTTCACCTCTTCGGTCGAAAATGTGCGCGCACTGATTGTTGCCAGATTGTTGATTGCTTTATCTTTGGTATTTGCCTTAATCACGACCTCGTTCAGACTGGTGACATTCTCCTCCATCGCGATATCAAGAATGGTCTCTTTCCCTGATGTTACTACTACATTGGGCACAAATACATTCTTGTAGCCCAGGTAAGAAACGTTGATATCGTATCTGTCAGGTGAAATATTTGTCAGTACATAATTCCCATTTGCATCTGCGGTTGCACCCTTATTTTCTGTTTTACTGATAATCTGAACTGTAGCTCCCGGAAGTGTTATCTGAGATAGTTTGTCGGTGATCACACCTCGTATATTTTGCTTATTATTTTGAGAATAAGTAAATTGAGTGATGAATAGGGCAATTATAAAAGTATATTTTTTCATTATTATTTGGATTTTATTTCTGTCTGATTACTTCATTAATTCAACTGTTTTGTGGTGCCGGCTTCAATGGTAAACGCTTTGCCGTTTATTTTTATAAATACAGTTAGCGAACTTAAATTGGTAACCAAGTCTTTATCGACTGAGAATTTTAGGTTTTTAAAGGCATTGATATAATCCACTAAACCTATTTGTGTTGTGTAGTAGATATCCGGATTTCTGGAAATTATTTTAAAAAACTTCTCCACTTCTGCCCATTTGTTTCCGGGCCCTTCATATTCCCAACTATGTCCCCACACATAAAACAAGGCTAAGGTTTTTACATTTAGAAATTCAGATGTAATCTGATAAAAGTTTTTTAATTCTCTTCTGTCGTTTGCCGTGTCGTTGGGGATATAATTTGTTTTTCCGAATAGATGAATGGTGGGTTGCCATTTAAGATATTCAGTGGGCATACTGAAATTGTAAGTATCGCCGACTGTTCTGGCATATTCAATACCCAAACCGGTTATTGCCTCAACTACAAAATCGTTGGTATTGCCAAATGGATACGACATTCCACGAACCGGATATCCTGTTATTCGCTCCAGTTCTTTTCTATCTTCTACCACTTCATAAATCACATCAATTTTCGATAAGGAAGTCAAACCCGGGTGATTTGCGGTATGACCGGAAACTTCGTGTCCTTTGTATAGGTTTTTAACCTCTTCTTTGGTGAGATAATCCTTTGTTCCGAGTTTGTTGGAATTGAGATGAAAAGTTCCGATAAGACCATAATCATTCATCAATTTCACCAAATGCTTGTCGGCAACATTCCCATCATCAAAACTCAAAATCAATGCTTTGGATTTGCCTTGCGGGAAAAGCATTTCAATTGGTGTGCCGGTTATTGCAATAGGCCTATCTACCTTTGCTTTGGCCAAGTTTATTGAAAGGAAAAGGGCCAAGAAGAGTATAACTTTTTTCATTTAGAAATAGAATTTTATTCATTAATCAATAACTTAATATCAGCCGTCGCTCTATCGATATCTGATTTCTGCGTAGCATTATAAATTCCCCGGATCCTGCCTAACTTATCAATCAAGAGCATTGATTCCGTATGCAAAAAATATGAAGAATCTCTTTGCAGTCCAAGGCGTCTTTCTGAAAAATAAGACTGTCTTCCCAAATTGTAAATTCGCTCTTTATTCCCTGTCAGCAAATACCATTTATTTGGATTAATTTTATGATTTTCGCCATATATTTTTAAGGTACTAACCGAATCAACCCAGGGCATCACGGTAAATGACACTAATTTTACTTGTTTATTGTTAGCAAAACTATCCTGTAATATTTGAAGGTTATTTGTCATCCTTGGACAAATGGTTGGACAGGTTGAAAAGAAGAAATTTGCCATGTAAATGTACCCGTCAAGTGAATCTTTTGTAATTAAATGTCCCAATTGATTCTGCATTTTGAAAGTATCAATGGTATGGATGTTCTTGAATTTGGGATCACCCGGTTTTATCCACTCTGCCGTAAAATCAGCGGTATTATAAAACGGTAATACTTCATTTTTTGTATGGCATGCTATTAAAGCAACGGCACAACATAGCAAACCCAAAACCTTGTTAATGTGTTGCTGTAGGAATACAGCTTTGAACCGAAATAACTCCATATAATTTATTGTTTTTTAATGTGTAATTGGAAACCAGCTGCCCCGTACTATCCCAGGTTTGTTGCAGGCCTTCCTCTTTGCCCATTTGGTAATTGCTTCTTTGTCTGATTTTGCAATCAGGGAAAAACACGGTTTGTGTTCCATTAAATTGGCCGTTTTTATAATTGAATAAATACCTGTAATTGCCATTGGGCCACCATTGTTTAAACATCCCTTCAATCTTACCATCAACGTAATATTGTTCGAGTAATTTTTCTCCTGTATTGTACCAGGCAAGTGCCAGTCCATTTTCCAATCCATTAATTATTGGCAATTTATATACAACACGCCCGTCTTTCTCCTGCTGTATCATGTAACCCGAAAACGGTTTACCATGATAAAAATATCCCTTGTCGTTACGTTTTAATGCAGTATCAAAATTTACGACATTGTAGCTTGGAGTAAAGATTGCAATTTGCTTTTTATTGCTGTTGCACGCCAAAACAGACAACAATAAACCTGCAACCATTAACTTTTTCATTGGATAAATAGACATCGGCGAACGCTATAGAAAATTATTACTCCACTAAAAACTGTCCCATCAAGCCTCCATCTTCATGATTATTGAAATGGCAATGATACATGTATGGATTTACCCCGCTGGAAAAGTCATCATATTTGGCAATTACTGAGACAGATTCTCCAAGTGGAATATATACCGTATCCTTCCAGCCGGATTCATACGCTGCTACTGAACCCGAACTGCGGGAAATAATTTTAAACTGTACGTCATGGATATGAAAAGAATGGCCAAAAATATTGTTGTTTACAATAGTCCATTTCTCAACCGAATTAAGTTTAATGTTTTGATTGATAGTCGTGAATCCATACGTATTATTGTCGAATGTAAAAGCAGATCCGGCTTGCCCGCCTGTAATCGTGATCGTTCGGCTATTGGTAACATCTGTATTGGTCCAATACACATTATTAGCCAGTGTTGCAGGCAACGAAGTGATAGCATTTGCATTTGATGCAACCACATTGATATGCAGTAAGCTAAAATCAATATTATTCAACAAGCTCCCAAAATTTCCACTACTTGCGGGTTCTGCACCTGGAAACCCAAAAATCTGACCGGAGTTAAAGGCCTTCATGTCTAAACTGGAACCGACAGCATCGCTACCAAGATTTACTAAAATTTCAACTCTCTCACCGACCGCTAATTTCACACGGGTTACAGGCACAGGGGCATTTAACAGACCGCCATCGTTGGTAATCACATAAAATGTACGATTATCACTAAATCCTAAATTATAGGCTCTTTCAACTTCCGCATTTAATATCCTGAAACGTACAAATTGTTTTGGAAGACTTATCTCAGCATTAGGTGTCCCATTAGTAAGCATATAATCGCCGTAAGTGGTTGTAAGATCAAAAGAATTATCTGTATTATACCTTCTGCTGGTCAGCACTAGTGGAATATCATCTGTTCCATAGGTTCTAGGCAATGCCAGCGCAGACTCTACCGGGTCCTGAACTATAATAAAACCCCCGGCACCTTTAGTTAACTGCTCCTGGGTTTTCATGTGTAAATGTGGATGATACCAGAAAGTCGCTGCATTGTTCTTTACCTGGAAATTTGGCGACCAGGTAGCGCCTGCATTGATGATCTGGTGCGGGCCACCATCCATAATCGCCGGTATATGGAAACCATGCCAGTGCACTGTGGTTTGATCGGACAGGCTGTTGGTTACATTTATTTGTACATTATCACCTTTGTTCATGATAAGGGTGGGCCCCCAGAATGAATTTCCATTATATCCATAGGTTGGAGTTACTGCACCTGTTTTCAACTGTTTTGTTGAACTGCCTAAAGTGAGATTAAATGTTGTGCCGGTCAATGTTGGTGGTATCCATAGCGCATTGTAAGTTTTATCAGTGCTTGTGTTGGTTCCGCTACCAGAGATGTCGGTTGTTTTTTTACAATTTAAAATAATTGCTGAAAATGTAAATACGAGAACCAGTTTGCCTAATTGGGGTTTATTTATAGTCATTTTTTATTTTTAAAATTTGCCATCTTTAAATTTCGCGACTATTTATTCCGGACCAATCGCACATAGTTTAACACCCGTTCCTCACCTTGACCGGTTCCTACTGTCTTTTTGTCGAAACGCACTGCTCCAGCCCCGTGAAGGTCTTCGCCGCTTCCATTTTCTGCCCGGCCAAAAGCCACATACCAGGAATTGTTGTAAGTGCCGGTTGGATTTGAAATTGCCGATGTACTTGTCCAGTAATAGGGATAGTCGGCCTTTCCGCCAGCGTTTAGAATAGCCGTACAACTGAACATGGCATTGATTGCCGGACCCACATTGGCTGGATTTGTTGCACCTGGCGACCGTGTGTAATCGACCAAACTTTGAAGTTCCTTTGTATTGAGGAGACGCCAATCGTTGTGCCCCAGATAATTTGCGTTATTCTGCGTTTGCGCATAGGCCAGTGCGTGTTCCCAATCCATTCCCGAACCGTTGTCGGTTTGCTGCCACATCAAGCCGGTTGCCAAATCAGAAATCGTTCCATCACTATTGTTTTGAAAAAGGTTGACACCGTAGGAAAGGTTGCCCCTTACGCAACGAACCTGGTGCTTTGGACCGACACTGATACTATACGATTTAATGTGTCCGGTACCGAAATTCACACCGAAGGCAAGTTCTGAACCGGGCGTTTCCCCACTTACATTGCCCATCACTCCTGTATATTTGTCACTGCTCCAGAAAATGGCGTGACTGAGGTCTTGTTCATCCGTATATTTAATATCAAAATAGTTTGTATCAATCCAGGGCCAACCGGTACTTGCATTCCACAACGAATAAAGTTCCTTGATGGTCGGCAATCGCCAGTCGCTGAAACCGCCATATTTCTGATTGTTCAGATTGTCAGCCACCGCTTGAGAGGCAGCCCAGTAATAAGTGCCACTGTCATAGCTTTTCTGCCAGGTCAGGCCGGTAATTTCATCTTTAACAGTTAGTCCATCACTGCTTTTGGTGTAAACAGGAGTTGTATGTGCAAACCGGGCGTCCTGACCATAAAAAGCTGCACCCAAGGCAGGAGCAGTGATCTTATTACCGGAGCCATCCCACGTTCCGGTCTGACTGGTTCCAACGATAGGATAACTGCCGTTCGAGGCAGCTTCGCGCGGAACAATTTGTAAATCTCCGGAAGTTGTCGAAGTATCATCTTTTTTGCACTTTGTTGATGTAAAAAGAAAGACTGCTGCAATAAACAGAGTTGCTAAACGGGATGATAGTTTAAATCTTTTCATGATATATTTATTTTATTCTATTTCCTGTCATATTTGTAACGTGATTTATGGCTTAACAGGATGAAGATCATTATCTTCAGGACCCTTTGGACGTGCGGACAATTCCAGTTCAAGGTATTTGGGGAATATCGATTGGGGAATAGCTTGCCTCACTTTTTCATCCCTGATTTTGCCTAGAGCATCCACTTTTGCTTTTTCGGGTCTTATTGGCGGATTTGCGCTCTTGTCGACAAGCTTTTCAATCTCTGCAAAGAATTCATTAAATGCAGAGGTAACTTTTTCGGTTTGCTGTTTGTTGAGATTTAGCGGCTTGCAAATTCTCTCCTCCACCATTCCAATTCGCTCTTTTTGGGATGGGGGTTGCTGCGATCCATCTTTAGGTTGTGAGAAGCCGAAATTTATTCCTACAAAAAGGATAATTATTGATGTAAATACTCTTGTCTTCATCGCTGAATTATTAAGGATTATTAATTTGAAGACAAATATAGAGGAGGGCAATTTGGACTTAAAATAAGTTCACCCGATGGTCGTGATCTGTCACTAAAGGATTAATAATTATCACTGAAACTGGATAAACTCTTTAAAAATTGATTAATCTATGATAAGGCATTTATTCATAACCTTATAACATTGAAAATAAAATAACCAGCCCGCTAACGTTAGAGTAAAAATGATTTAGCTGAGATGGAATTGCGATTATGGATTTTATAAAATGAATTAAATACTTTCAATTCAGGTTCTCCTTTAGATAAGTCACTTTCAAGAATCAGCTCAGAAGTCTCCCTTAGCTCCGGAACATCCATGAAATCAGCAGATATACCTTCCTGCTGATCACTGATCTCAGACAAGAAACGCAGCCATAATACCTGTAGTCGCTTATCAGTAAATTGTTTGGATTTGAATTTTGGAAGCTCAATAAAAACAAATTCCAAACCTTCGATTACTTTAATGCTGTCCAGAGCATTTGCATCTTAACAATAAACTGTTGTCCTATCTCGTCGAGGCATCTAACATCTAGGATAGAATTCTTAAATACAGGGATTTCTGGTACCGGTTTGGCTGGCAAATATTCAAGCGATACAATTTGACGATCCTTCTCCAGAGGCAAAACTGCATTTAGAAAACTTTTAAGCAGATGAGGATGTTCCCCAAAAATTTTCTTAAATGTTAAATCATTCTTTGGATTAAGGTAGCGTCTATTCTATTATTTCGATAATATTGCTCAAAGAGTTAGAGACTGCTTAGGATTAACGCTTTTTCCCCTCCTGTTTGGCAATAGCCATATCATAAATCCACTGATTAATACAATTAGAACAGATAATCCTGCAAAGGGTATATACAACAAATAAAAAAACCCAAGGAATGGCTCAAGAACCCGTCCGGTATGAATCTCAAGCGCAAAATTCCAGAGTGAGATTGGCGATTTAAATTTGATCGTCTCAGGCATGTCCCAGGTTTCTCCAGTGTACTTTTCAGATAATCCCTTGTTATAATCAAATATCCACTCCCGGTTTTTCAAATCCTTTATATATCCGGCTACCATGTGATTAGAAACCGGACGAGCCATACCAGACGACGCTTCATAACCATTACCGGTAAAGAAATCGACAGATTCTCCGGAGAAGGTGTCCCAGATATACATTCCCGAAAAGGAGCCTGCCAGATATTTTGATGCGCCCAATGATTCAAAAACATTGCAACCCATCAGACTGACTGGAGGTTGTGAATGAATTTTGACAAGCGTAGAGCACAGTTTTTCTTCAGCCTGATAAAAGCCGTCAGCAGTTGAGAAGACATAGTTACCTGTCTGCTGATTCCATAAGCCTTTACGTAGCTTATCATGCCAGGGATTGTCTGTGTCGAGGTGTGATCCGGGAAGGATTCCTACACTTTTATCGATGATTGGGATCAGAAGGGGTGGTCTTAAGAATATCCCGGCTGTAGTGTTAATAATCAGAAAAATTGCAAAGACATATCCTACAAGATTATGCAATTTTAGATTCAGACTAAAGGCATGGGGAAGTTTTCCAGATGAACCTGTAAGTTTCTTTTTGCGTTTTATAAGTTTTGGAAGGAAAAAATGAAATAGACCTGTAATTGAAAGTGCAATCGTTACAATTCCCAGAATATCCACCAGAAGCTTACCGACTATTCCAAACAGTTCTCCACTGTGAAGTTCCCAAAGGGTATTAAATAGTCCTGCCTTTTTAAAATAACCCTCAGGTGGTGGGAGGGTAATTGTTGAAAAATGATTTAAATCAGGGGTCTTAATCAGAAAATCCCTGGTTAGGATCATCAGAGTGTCCTGTTTCTTAAATAAATCTACCATCCGTTGTTCAGGAAGTGCCATCGGGACAGCTTCCCAGCACGCGCTGTGTATTGCTCTCCGATATAATCTAAATTGTGTGGCTGCGACAAGTTGATCATGAAAACGCACTACCTGGTTTATCTTTCGGTTGTCAATTCCTGCTGGAAAGCCTTGATTATAATCAATATAGTTATTTGTGGTTTTTATCCAGATTCCAATATTGCCAAAGATCAGAAGGGAATCTTTATTTAGATTGAAACCACCGCGCACTGTAGCCTGATTCCAGTTCTTGTATTCGTAGGACTTTGGCAGCCATTTTCGGGATATGTCAACTCCCGAAAACAGACTTCTGTGATTCATAATTATTCCTGAGAAAGCAAAGTGAATCGCAAAAAGCGTTATAGCAACTCCCGGCCATTTATGTAGTTTTCGGAAAGTACTTATAATTTTTTTGCGATCCATATTAAATTAACCTTTAATTTTATAACAATACTCTTCGCTACCAAGACACAAAGACACTAAAAAGGCACTAAATATCCTTCTCTCATTCCCCCCTACTTTCCCGCTCTAATTTTCTCCCTCTTTCTCATGGCTCCATCCTCCTTTGAGTCCGAAGATAAACCAAACGAGTGCTAATGTTCCTGCATCAAAAATGGTATCACCGAAAACCCGCATCCATTTTAAAGTTGCCATCAACGGTGTTTGCATAAATTCTGCTGAACGTGCAAACCACAAACCATCCTTGACACTGGCCAAGGTTTGCAAAAGTCCAATCGGGAAGACACTGAAAAGGACCATTGTGGCTAAACCAACATTGATTGACCAGAAGGCAAATTTGATCCATTTATCTTTCCAAACAACTTCTTTGTTCATATCACGTAACACAAATAGCATGAGTCCAATACCTAACATTCCATAGACTCCGAAAAGGGCAGTATGACCGTGAACGGCTGTGGTATTTAATCCCTGCATGTAATAGAGTGCAATCGGTGGATTAATCAGAAATCCGAATATTCCAGCCCCAACCAGATTCCAGAATGCAACAGCAATAAAGCAATAAATTGGCCATTTATAAGCCTTACTCCATTGTGCCATTTTGCTGATTTTAAGATTGTCATACGCCTCGAAACCCATAAGAACAAGTGGTACAACCTCCAGCGCACTAAATGTTGCTCCCAATGCCATTATTGCTGTGGGTGTGCCTGTAAAATACAGATGGTGAAATGTTCCCAGGATACCGCCCGCAAGGAATACAACCGTTGAGAACAGTACCGCCGTGGTTGCTGTAGCTGCCTTCACAATATGCAAACGAACGAAAAGAAATGCTGTAATAACTGAAGCAAAGACTTCAAAGAACCCTTCTACCCAAAGATGAACGACCCACCAGCGCCAGTATTCGGCAACTGCCAGATTAGTGTGACGACCCCACATTAGCCCTGCACCATAGAATGCTGCAATTGCAACTGATGAAATCAGGAACATTGCGAGGAGATTCCGGCTTTCAGATTTTTGTTTGAGTGCAGGCCATATTGCACGTCCCATCAATATTAACCAGATAACAAGTCCTACAAAAAGAAAAATCTGCCAAAACCGTCCAAGATCAACATATTCATAACCCTGATGACCAAACCAGAAGTTCTGGATCAGACCGAGTTTCTGCATTACACCCATCCACTGTCCGGCCAACGATCCTGCTACAATTACTAATAAAGCAGTAAATAAGAAATTCACACCCAAACGCTGAAAACGGGGCTCCACCCCCGAGATTGCCGGTGCATAATACAAACCCGTTGCCAGCCAAGAGGTCGCAATCCAGAAAATTGCAATTTGTACATGCCAGGTACGCGAAATTGAATATGGAAGCCAGTCACCTAACGGTATACCATAAAAAGCATGACCTTCGACACCGTAATGCGCAGTAATCACACCCATGATAACCTGAACAAGTAGCAGGATAGAAACAATCCAGAAATACTTTAAAGTTGCTTTTTGAGAAGGGGAGTGGGTCGCTTTTAGCTGAGGATTTATTTTTGGAAACTCCTCCTCCTTTTCATCACGCTTCCTGGCATAATACCAAACCATTAATCCAATTCCTGCCAAAAGCATCATCACACTGAAACCTGTCCAAAGAAGGAGTTCACCTGTTGGACGGTTACCAACCAACTCTTCAGCAGGCCAGTTATTGGTATAGGATATCTCCTGCCCAGGACGTTGCGTGACACAAGCCCACGAAATCCAGAAGAAAAATGCGTTCAGCTGACGTATACGCTCAGGATCCTTAAGCGAATTTACAGGAAGGGCATAAGCATTCCGAAGATTCGCCATTTCCGGATTATTAGTGAATAATCCACTGTAAAACAAGGTGTTACTTGCAATTGCTTCAGCCCTTAAGTCCGAAACGGTGAGGTTTTTTGTAGTCACCTGATAAGTATTCTGCCGGATATCCTCCTGTAATCTGATTTTTAACGCGGCCTGTCGCTGATGACTAAGCTTATGATACGGTAGGCTGTCGGTTTTTACTGCTAATTTGTCAAGCATAAAAACGGCCTCTTTATGCAGCCAGTCGGCACTCCAGTCAGGCGCCTGATAGGCACCATGTCCCCAAACTGTTCCAATTTCCTGACCGCCAACAGATTGCCAAACATTTTGGCCATCCATAATGTCCTCACCAGTAAAAAGCACCTTCCCATCTGCGGTCATTATCTTATCAGGAATAGGAGGTGCCTGGCGGTAAATCTCCCGACCATAGTAAATAAGTACAGCAAATGAAATGGTCATCACCAGGATAAAGCTAATCCATAGTTTTTTAGTGTTCATCAGTTTTAATTTAAAGTGAAAATTAGAGTGATTGTAAGTCTAAAGTTTAATTATAAGCCTGTTCCAGCTTGGATATTCTGGTTACAAATTGACTTTTATTCTGATTAGATGTACTTTTATTTTCAAGATTTTCGAATTTTAGGAGCAATGCCTGCTGATCGGAAACTGAAAAGGCATTATCGGCCATTCTGAAAAGCATGTTATTTTCCTTGTAGATATGATTTTGAAGCAATTCTCCATAGCCATGAATATTGGCATAAACCAAATTCAGAGCCGAAAGATCTCCCTCTTTGAGAAGTTGAATGTTTTCAGAAATTCCTTTAACATATTCCCTGCCTGCTGCGTGTTCCAGAAGCATTACAGCAAGAGGTCCCTGTGTTAATGAAAATCCGCGTTCTGACATCAATGGAAAGAGTAAATTTTCTTCTTTGGCATGATGCAGCCCATCGGCATAATTTCTGATTAAATCGAGTGCCTCTTCTAAATGAGCAATTACAGGGGAAGCATGAGTAGTCATCGTTTCCATCACATCAATAAGCCGAAGGATATATGTATGATCGTCTTCCAGATTTTGTGTTGCATAATTCATCATTCTCTAAATTTTTTAATTCGCGATTTTTATAGCTGCCGGATAAAGGATGTTATTTTCAAGGTGAACATGTATATGAAGATCATCCTCAAACTGTTCCAGTAATTTGAATGTAAGCTGATAGGTGCCACAACTATCCGCAGGAAGCTCGTAATGATTTGTCATCCGGTTAATGAGATCCATTGCACCACCTGCAAATTCGTGTTCTTCTGTCATTCTGCTGATTTTAGAATGAATTGTCTTTTTCGATTCTGCATCATCATATTCAATAGCATGTTTAATTGCAGGGAAAAGAACCTCTTCCTCTTTTTTAAGGTGCTGAAGCAATTCGCTGTTTATTTTAGTGAAAAGAGATGCAACCTCTACCAGTTCAGGATGATGGCTACCATGAACAGCTGCAATCTTCTGAGTGTAGGTAAGAAGATCAGGTAATGTTCGCAAAACATATTGATGATGGGTATTTTCAATATAATCGCAAAGAAAACCAGCTTTCCACGATTTGTAATCCTGATTCGAATTTCGTGGCGTTGAAGTAATAGCCGTTAATTCACCTTCTATCTTTTGCCTGTCGATTCCGAGTTCCAGACAGGTTGCATCCAATGTTTTTTTTCCGCCGCAACAAAAATCGATACGGTTATTTTTGAAAACTGAGGCTGTGCGAAAGTCAAGTGCTACAATTTCGCCGATTGTCAATGTATCAAGAGTTCGTGTTTCCATGATTATAAGTATTAAATACGATGCAATATTAGATAAAAATATTAAAATACCAAAAGGTCTTTTAATATTTTATTGTTTTTTTATTATTTTTGAACTGGACAAAAAAAGGAGGTAAGTGATGTTTAATAAAGAGACGGAATATGCTTTACGGGGATTGGTATATGTTCAGCTTCAACAGACGAAAGGGTTAAAGCCTGGAATCATGGAGATTGCAAAGGAGATTGATGCACCGGTTTTTTATACAGGCAAGATCCTGCAGCGCCTGGTTAAGATGGGATTTTTAATGTCTACAAAGGGGAAAGGGGGAGGATTTTATTTTGACACTGGCAAGCCGGATGTACAGCTTAAAAGTGTTATACGTGCCATTGAGGGAGAAAAAGCATATTCAGGATGTGGATTTGGTTTAAAGTCATGCAATGATGAACAGCATTGTTCGCTTCATGAACAATATGCACCTATCAGAGAATCAATCAATAAGCTTGTTTCTGAGAACACAGTACAAAGTCTTGCTAGTAATTTTCAAAAGTCTGATGATATTTTACTTAGAAGGTAGTTGGATAAGTGAAATTCGTATCTTTTGACAATAAATATTATCGATCCGGATTTACTTATCAGATTTTCCCTTAATCTATTTTTTTATGTGACCGGGGCTATATATTCTTCAAATATTATTGTAATTTTAACTGCAACCATACATTTGTCTTTCGATTACACCATTTAAGTAAAGACGCATGAAAAAACTGCTGAACCTGGTTATTTTATTTCTCATAATAAATCAACTTTTCGCATCGAAACAAGGTGCAGAACTGATCGATTCTATAAAATACAAAATAAAAGTTACACCTGCAGATACAGTCAGAGTTGAGCTTCTTGGAAAATTGTCGTTCCAGTATTTTAGTTTTAATACCGATTCAGGAATCCACTATGGTGAAATGGCCCGTGAATTAGCTTCAAAGCTTCATTGGGGCAAGGGGGTAGCTTTTTCCTGCAACTATATTGGAACCAATTATGCAGTTAAAGGTAATTACCCTGAGGCTCTGGATAATTTCTTCAAGGCTTTGGCAGAGTATACAAGGATTGGTGATCAGCAAGGTATAGCATTTACCTCGAATAACCTTGGTAATTTTTATCGGATCAGGAAGGATTATACATTGGCCGCAGAATATATAAATAAGGCAATCGCGAAAAATTCTGCATTAAACAACTATCTTGACTTGTCTAAAAATTACAACAATATCGGAATTGTCTATTTCCAACTCTCAGATTATTCCAGGTCAGATAGCAGTTATCAGAAGGCTTTGGTTCTGGCAGAGCGAATCAGGAATAAAAGAATGGTCGCAGAGGTCTTAATTAATCTATCAGAGCTCAGGTTGAAGATTAATGATGTCTGTGGTGCACTCGAACTTGCAATAAAGGCCGCCAGTATTAGCAAAGAGTTGGCTATTCCCTATGATGGTGCTGTACATAACAGCTATATCGGTGAAATTTATTTGAAAATTGCAGATGAGAATATAAAAAATGTAGATAATTGCAAATATTTTACAGATAAAAAGACTGACAATCTGCTAAATGCGAGAGATTTTTTGCTCCGGTCACTTGAATTATTAAAATCTGTGAATGATCAGTCACTAATATCTGACAATGCCAGGTTAATCTCTTCAGTCTTTGAGAAGTTGGGCGACACGAAATCAGCACTTGATTATTATAAGAAATTTTTAACGTCTAAAGATTCGGTCGACTCCAAAGATAATAATCTTAAACTGGCCAATATTGAAAAAAACAGAGAAGTATTTTTAAAAGATAATCAAATAAAAATTCAAAACCTTGAAATTGAGCACCAGCATTCGCAGATCAAATTTCAGGTTGTCCTTTTTTTGTTGATCCTCGTGACAATTACACTTTTGTCTTATTTTTATTATAAAAGAATCACAGCATCTACATTAAGGGCCAGTGAGGAAAAATACCGCAGAATTTTCGAGAATCTTCTGGATATTTTCTATCAGATTAATCTGGACGGAATTATAATCGATGTAAGTCCGTCAATTGAACGTTTTAGCGAATATACCCGTGATGAAGTTATAGGTTCCTCTGTATTTGACTATTATTCCCAGCCTGATGACCGGATTGAATTTCTTAACCGGATATTAGTTAGTGGGGAGTTAAGAGACTGGGAATTAAAGTTTAAGACCAAAAGTGGCGAAAAATACACCTCGATTAATGCTCGTATCATCCGGGATTTAAATGGAAATGCACTGTATATCAACGGTTCAATGAGAGATATTACAGAACGTAAAATGGCCGAGGCTGAGTTAAAGGAGAGTAAAGATAAATATTACAAAGACCTGAATCTCCTGACTTCAATTTTTGAAAGTCCTGTTAATATTATAATGTTCGCTCTCGATACAAATTATTGTTATACCTCATTCACAAAGTTTCATAAAAAGACAATTAAAATGATCTGGAATGTTGACATTCAAAAAGGGATGAACATGCTCGATGTCATATCGAATGAGGACGACCGAAAAAAAGCAAAACATAATTTTGACAGGGCCCTTCATGGTGAGAATTTTATCGAAACAGAAGAATATGGCAATGATAAATTTAAACGATCCTTTTATGAAGACTATTATAGTTCAATAATAGGTTCGGATGGAACAATTACAGGTGTTTCTGTTTTTGTGATAGACATCTCGCATCGTATTCAGGCAGAGTATCAGATAAAACTTCTTAGCAAAGCCATTGAACAAAGTCCCGTTGCGGTAGTCATAACAGCTACCGATGGAACAATAGAATATGTAAATCCAAACTTTACTAAGGTTACTGGTTATGCCGCTGAAGAAGTCATTGGAAGAAATCCGAGATTACTCAAATCCGGTATGCAATCTGTGGAATTTTATAAGGATCTCTGGAACACAATTTTAACTGGTAAGAACTGGATGGGGGAAATGTGTAACAGGAAAAAAAATGGTGAATTTTATGATGAAACTGTTTTAATTTCCCCCATTATGAGCAGTTCAGGCTCCATTAGCCATTTTGTAGCGGTTAAAACAGATGTTTCGGAAAATAATAAAATGGTTAAAGAACTTATTACGGCAAAGGAGAAAGCCGAAGAGAGTGACAAACTTAAAACAGCCTTTTTAAATAATATTTCGCACGAAATAAGAACACCATTTAATGGAATACTTGGATTTCTGTCCGTTTTGCGAGCCGATGATCTGGAAGTTAGTGAACGAAATGAATTTATCCAGCTTATTGATCAAAGCGCTGAAAGACTTATGAATACAATTAATGACATTGTCGAGATCTCACAAATACAGGCAGGTCAGATCAGTTTGCATTTATCTGAAGTCAACCTAAACAGACTTATCCAGGAATTATCTGATCAGTTTAAAATGTCTGCAGAGGTTAAGGGACTTGAAATTATTTTTATAAACAATCTGTCCGATGTTCAATTATCTGTGATAACAGACCGTCCCAAACTTTTATCAATTCTCTCAAATCTAATACGAAATGCCATAAAATTTACCTTCACAGGGACAATTGAAGTTAGAATCAAAGAGGTTGGAGGTTTTATTGAATTCACTGTTAAAGACACTGGGATTGGGATTCCATCGGAAAAACAATCAACGATCTTTGAAAAATTCATTCAGGCAGACGTCTCAACGACGCGAAGATTTGAAGGGGCAGGGCTGGGATTATCAATTTCGAAGTCTTATGCGGGTATGCTGGGTAGTGAAATCCATATTGAAAGCGAAGTTGGAAAAGGTTCCTTGTTCTCTTTTTCCTTACAATTGCCTCAAAAGAGGGATGAAACTGTTTCATTTACACGGGATTTCACAAACCAGCAAACCGGCATAGAGATTAAAAAGTTAACAATACTGATTGCCGAAGATGACGACCCTTCGGCCATATTAATCAGAATGGCAGTAAAAAACTATAGTGACAATATTTTAAGGGTTTCCAATGGTATTGAGGCAGTTGAAGCATGTCGTAAGGATAGCGGTATTGATTTGGTCCTTATGGATATCAAAATGCCCGAATTGGATGGATACGCAGCAGTAAGGCAAATCAGACAGTTTAATTCCAAAGTAATTATAATAGCTCAAACAGCTTTTGCGTTTGGATACGACAGGGAGCAAGCCATTGAAGCGGGTTGTAATGACCACTTATCCAAGCCAATTAAAATAGAAAAGCTGATAGCCCTGATACAGAAATATTTCGACAATTCAATAGTCTGAAAGATAAGGGTTGTTTAATATAAAATATCCCTGACAGGTTCCAATAACCCTGACAGGGATATTTTTTGTTTAAGGTAATTATTACCCCCATTTCACTCCTAAATTCTAATCCCGTAACTCCCGTAAACGATATGTGTAGATGATCTTGAAGATAATGGGGAATATAAATAATGTGAGAGTTGTTGCAGTAAGTAATCCTCCAATAACGACAATAGCCAATGGTCTCGATGATTCAGATCCGATACCTGTTGACAGTGCCGCCGGAAGCAAACCTATTGCAGCTAAGGCAGCAGTCATAGTTACCGGCCTTATTCTTGCTATGACGCCGGATCTAATGGCATTATCGAGATGCATTCGGTCATGAAGATTCTTCTTGAATTTGGAAAGCAAAATCACATTATTTTGGATACAAATTCCAAAAAGTGCAATAAATCCAATACCTGCAGAAATACAGAAATTTGTACCTGTGATATGCAACGCCAAGATTCCTCCAACTATTGCAAAAGGAACATTCATTAGTATTAATCCTGCGTCAGTTACATTTCCAAACAATACGAACAGAATAAAAAAGATCAGAACAAGACTAATTGGAACAACTATACTAAGTTGTTTTGCAGCACGTTGCTGGTTTTCAAAATCCCCTTCCCATGAAATGGAGTATCCCTTTGGCAAGGAAACAGAAGCTTTTACCTTCTGCTGAGCCTCGGCAACAGTAGATCCCATATCTCTTCCGCGTGCCGAAAATTTAAGGGCAATATAACGCATATTCTTATCCCGGAAAATAAGTATCGGACCATTTACTTTCCTTATTGTTGCTATTTCCTTAATTGGAATTTGAGTTCCCGAGAGTGTTGGCACCATTAGGTTTCCAATATCTTTTTCACTTATTCTGTATTCGGGAAGATAGCGAATACGGATATCAAATTTCTTGTAGCCCTCATAGAAAATGGAAGCGGCTTTCCCTCCGATAGCCATCTCAATAACTGAGTTACAATCTGCAGTGGCAACATTATATAAAGCCATTTTTCCTTCATCCAGTTCGATTCGAAATTCAGGCTGTCCCAGGTTCTTAATCACACCCAAATCTGCAACTCCTTCGATGTCATTCATTATTTTAAATACGGAGTCAGCTTTTGATTCTAATAATTCAAGATTGTCGCCATATATTTTTACCGCTAATGACCCTTTTACCCCTGAGACCGCTTCTTCAACATTATCCTGTATAGGCTGAGAAAAGTTGTAAATTATACCCGGATATTTCATCAGCTTTTTAGTCATCCTATCAATCAGTTCATCACGGTTCTTTTTACGATCCATCTCTTTGGTATGATTAATATCAACCATAAATTCAACATTATAAAAACCTGTAGGATCTGTTCCATCGTTAGGACGACCGGTTTGTGATAATACCTGACGTACCTCGGGGAAGGTTTTGAGAATATGTCGCATATCCTCAGAGATCCTGACCGCTTCATTGAGTGAAATACTGTTTGGCAGTGAGGCTCTCATATAAATAGCACCTTCATTAAGCTCAGGTAAAAACTCATTTCCCAGAAATCTGAAGGAAAAGAAAGTCAGTGCAAGAACAGTGCCCGCGATGATCAGGCTGACTTTTTTATTTCTGTATGCTCTGTCAAAAAAGGAAGTAGTAATATTTATAATAAATGAAAGGAAGGGATTATGTCTTTCTCGGACATTCTTTTTAAATAAAATACTAGACATTGCAGGGGCAAAGGTTAAAGCGAATATCAGCGCTCCGAGCAATGCAAATCCAAGTGTAAATGCCAGGGGAGCAAACATCTTGCCTTCAACTTTCTGAAACGAGAAAATGGGTAGGAGAGCGGTGATAATTATAAGTTTTGAAATAAAAATAGATTTCCCCATCTCTGTCCCGGTATCTTTAATAATACCCAATTTTGACAGCTTATTGAATTTATCCATTCCTATCGATTGGGCTTTATGGTCCAGCGCCACAAAAATCCCTTCCACCATTACAAGTGCACCATCTATAATAATTCCAAAATCTATGGCACCCATTGATAATAAGTTGGCTGACATTCCTTTCATTCTCAGACAAATGAAGGCAAAAAGCAGAGAAAGTGGGATAATAAGTGAAACGATTAGAGTGGTTCGCCAGTCTGCCATAAATATTAAAACTATTACCGTCAGAAATATTATCCCTTCTATAAGGTTTCCGCGTACTGTACTTACAGCGTATCCTATGAGGGTTTCACGATTGTAATAGGTGTCAATTTTAATGTCAGAGGGTAGAATATTGCTGTTTAATTCCTCAATTTTTTCCTTTACCTTTCCAATTACCTCTCCCGGATCCTGTCCTTTTCGCATTACAATAATTCCTTCAACGACATCTGTTTGGTTGTCACGTCCTACCTGACCGAGACGCGGGAGGCACGATTCAACTACCGTTGCTACATTTTTTACCAGAATTGGGCTATCATTTATATTTTTAATGATGATATCGCCAATTTCCGAAAATTTGTCCAGAACACCTATCCCTCTGACAACATACGCCTGCGAATTATGCTCAATCACATCGCCCCCAACGTTAATATTGCTCCGGCTGACTGCCTGATAAACTTCAAGAGGTGTAATATTATATTTTGAAAGTAAATGCGGATTTACTTGTATCTCGTAGGTCTTAACCTCTCCGCCGAAGCTAACCACATCAGCAACTCCGGAAACTGACCTTATGTTACGCTCAATCACCCAATCCTGAAAAGTTTTTAGTTCACGGACTGTTCTTGTATCACTTTTTAGAGTATATCTGTAAATTTCACCAGTCGGTCCGTAAGGAGGTTCAACTTCAGGCTTCACACCTTCGGGGAAATCCACACTTCCCAAAAGATTGATCACCTGCTGACGCGCATAAGCATCGTCTACATCATCATCAAAAACTATTTTGACTACTGAGAGCCCAAAAAGCGTTGTCGACCTGATATTGATTTTCTTTTGAACGGAGTTCATTTCAATCTCGATAGGTATTGTTACGTACCTTTCAATCTCTTCTGCACTGCGGCCAGGCCATTGTGTAATGATAGAGATCTGAGTATTAGTTACATCCGGGAAGGCTTCAATCGGAGTCTTAAGGTAACTAACAACTCCCCAGATGATGAGAATAGAAATGCTGAAGAAAACAATAAACTTGTTTCTTAGTGAAAACGAAATGATATATTTTATAAAATTATTCATTTACCTGCTTTTAAATTTTTGCCAGCTAATCAACAATAGGAGGGTCTTATTGGACCATTGCATTATAAATAAGTAATTGTCTGTTAGTTATGACTTTATCACCGGGTGAGAGACCCGATCTAATATAAACAGTAACACTGTTGGAAGTTACGATATCAATTTTCCGGGCTTGCACCTCACATTTACCCTTATAAACCAATACCCAGTACTGATTCCTGTCAAAAATTACTGAACCTGCCGGTAGCGATAACATCTGATCGTTGGTCTTGTGGTGAACTACGGCCGAAATAAACATTTCGGGTTTTAATAAGTAATCTTTGTTTTCCAGTTGTATTTGAACCTTCATCGTTTTTGTATCAGGATCCAGAACATTATAGATTTTATCTATCTTACCATTGAATTTCTTATCCACATACGAAATTGTCGACACTTCAACTTTTTCATTTTCGCTAATCTGAGAAATGTCGGATTCATAAACGTTTGCAAGGGCCCATACCTTGGAAAGATCGGAAATCGTAAATAAATTTGTGTTGTTGTCTGATCTGATCTGCATGTTGGCATTTATAAACTTCTCGACTATATACCCTGAAATTGGCGATGTAACTACATAATCCTTTGGACTATTCCCATAAATGGAAAGTACTGTTGTTGCTCTGTTTAATTCTGATTTAGCCTTATCCAGTTCTTTTTGAAAACCAGTATATTCTTTTTCGGATATGATCCCACTCTTGAACATGTCCTCTGCTGCTGCAAAATTCTTATCAGCAATTGCAAGATTGGATCGTGCCGAGACAAGATCATTTTCAGCAGTTGCCATTTCAGAACTTCTGATAATTGCCAAAACCTGGCCTTTCTTGACTAATGAACCAAGCGATACCTTCACCTCTGAAACATTGCCACTTACCAATGGATAAATTCGAACAACCTTTTCCTGATCGAAAGTTATTTTTCCGATAAGTCGTAATTCATTATATACCGGCTTTACAGATACAGAATCAAATTTTAACTGGTTCATTAGACTATCCGGAATACAAAATTGTGCTGAAGCATTTTTTGTTTCAACAGGTCTTTTGGAAGAACATTGAATAAAAAACAAAAATACAATAATTAGCAATAAAATATTTTTCATGATAAGGTATATTTACTTGATAATGATGTCTTTGCCAATTGAGAAATTGAGATTCTCGAAAGCATTAATGCGATTGTACAATAAAGTATTAAGTTGGACTACATTCTGTTTATAGGCATCATAATAATCAAGAAATTCAATTAAACCAATATTCTTTTTCTCAAAGTTCTTTAGCATCTCCTGGTTTAACTGCTCTAAATCAGACACAAAGTTGTTGTCAAATTTATTATACACTGCAGTTGTCTCCATAACGTTTGCATATGCACCAAGAACGTCAGACTTTAAAAGATCTTCAGCGCTTTGAAGCTTGTATTTACTGCTTTCCAGAGAGAACTTAGCTGATTTTATATTCCCTTGATTTCTGTTAAAAAAGGGAAGGTCCATTTGTAAACCAACGAAATTATAGTTATGAATAAAACTGCCATTTTTGTCCCAGCCGGCTGACAGAGTGAGGTCAGGTACACCCATTGATCTTTGATAGGCAAGATTGACCTCATTGATTTTTAAATCTGATTGAGCCATTTTGAGGTCGTACCTGTGAAGATATGCTGTGTCAATCAAGGCCTGTAATTTAAGGCTGCCCGGAGAAAAATTATTCAAAGTATTCGTGTCGAAATGTGGAATGTAAAATACATTGGAGGTATGCAACATAACATTAAATTCATTCTGGACAGAAATAATCTGTGAAGTAAAGCCAATCTTCTCATTTTCGAGGGAAAAAAGTGCGGACTTTAACCGAAGCAGCTCTTTTTTGGAAATAAATCCTTTTTCAACCTGACTCTGATATCCTTCAATCAATTTGCGCATTGAAGCTGTTTCCTTATCGTAAACACTGACGATTTGCTTTAGGTAATAGATATTGTAAAAATCACTCCTAAGGGTATATTTCAAGGTCCGCAACAAGTCAAAATAGACCTGTTCCTCTCTATTGGCAGAGAGCTCGGCAAGTTGAATTTGCTTGTTCCTTTTCCCTGCCAGACGAATTAATTTTTGAATTTGGGCACTGCTCTCACCTTTATTGGTCAAATCGAACCATTGCCTGCCTCCATTGGTCTTGTATTCTGTGTTAATGACATTTTGCGTTACTGCCAATGTGATGTTAGTGAAAAGTCTTGCCTGAATTATTTGGGCTTTAGCAGCATTTATATTGCATTTTTCAGCGAGAAGTGAAAGATTTTGACTGATGAATACACTGTCTGCCTGCTGAATTGTCAGTTTCAGAGTGTCTTTGAAAACTTCCTGGCCCCTTAAAGCTAACGTTAAAATTGTGAGGAACAAGAAAGCAAAACTTTTAAGAATCATAATTAAATGTTCGAAATTTATGTTTAAAACTAAAGAATATTTATCAAAAATACATCTAACAGGTTAATATATTTATTTACCTTTAACATACGATCTCCTCGGGAAAGTTACAAAAACTATCCAGATTTCTGAGTGAAAATACTTATAGCTTTGCAAAAGAATTACAATTACTATGCCAATTTTGGAGTAAAACGTTTAAATTACCAGATGAACCCTGACCGAGAACACGTTTACAGGCCCCCTGTCTTTATTATACCCCGGATTTAGAATAAATTGATATGCGCCTGAAAGAAAAATATTTTTGGATATTGCCAATGAATAATAATACTCTGCCAAGGCTTCTGTCCCATAGTTCAGGTTGCCATCCCCTAATTCAAAACCACTTCCTCCGGCCTTCAAATAATTTCGGTGAGATATTGAAAGTCCGGAAGTAACCAATGCGAATCCCATATAATCTGCAGGTCTGTTCCATTTTCTTCCGGCTGATGAGAGTCCAAAGCTCAATGACCGGTCCATCTCTGTAAAAGCCCAGGTTTCATTGTTTCCGTCATTCCAGCTGGCACGCATAAAAAGCCCCAGATCTTTGGTAAGGGACTGTTCTGAATTAATTCCAAAACCATATTTAGTATTGCCTGTTCTTTCAGTTGCAATTACATCAGGACGGCTGGTATACAGAGCTAAACTTTGATTGTAATTTCCCATGTTGGCTGTTGTAAAGAAAGACACAAGCCTCAGGGCTCCCTTAATTCCATTAAAGTTATAATTCCTTGTATATTCCAGGGTATGTGAACCGGCCATTCTGATATTCCAGTTCATTTTCATACCGTTAGCCTCCATTGGGACCAGAGAAAATCCATAACGCAATTCGTTTTTGGGCGTCACATACTCCAAAACCAGGCTCGGAGTATATCCTCGCGTGTTTGCAGGAAAATCCCATGCACCATTACTCATTAATGCCCAGCTCATAAACTGTGTTCTGGGATCGTGGCTGTAGGTGTTATTATCAAAAAAATCAGCCACGCTGATTTTACCTATAATCACAGAAATATACCTTTGCGGGATAATTCCTGCGAGCGTGTTAAATCCGGCGGGAATGTAAACAGTCTCCTTTGTAAGTGGAATATATTGCCTTAGGAAGATTCTTGCCAGATCAAAAGTCGGCATTGGATTATCAATACGGTATGATTCCCCATTTGTTGAGGCTCCGACCCCTACTGAACCGCTAAGTCCGGATCCGCCTGCAACCTCCGGATTTATTGTCAGACTTCCTCCAGACCATAGTCTCCCTGATAGGAAAAGTGTGGATGTATATGACAATCTTGTTTCGGCATTGGGTGAAAGACTATTTTTACCAGAGTACCTTGCGCTAAAGCCGGGTTTAGTCTGTGTTATTACAGTGGCCTGAGCGTGGATTGAGAAGGATTCGTGGGGCAATGAATCTGATTGCTGAGCCCAAATTTGAAATGGGAACAAGACAAATAATAAATAAAAATTGAGCTTTTTAATGGAGAAAGTGATTTTCCTGAACATAGCTTTTAATTTGCAAACCCACCACAGGGAAATCAAAAGCAATCCGGGTTATGGGTTAATTTGTATATATTTTATATGCCGGATCAGAATCCATTTTATACTTTTAAATTTTCGGCAAAAATAAAGTTTATTTTGGATTTGAATTGGCGGTGAATTCTTATCAAGGCTATTTTCTTCTGGTATGTAGTTATTTGTAAAGATTATTGATTATATTTCGGTTTATAATAAAAGGAGCTGGTATCCTGTTTCTAACATTAAAAAATATGATGAAGAAAATTAACGATTATATTGAATTACACCATGAACACTTTCTTGAGGAACTCTTTGGTCTGATCAGAATCCCATCAATAAGCTCATTGAAAGAAAACCGTGCAGAGATGGACAGGGCTGCGGCATATTGGAAAAAGATTCTTCTGGATGCTGGTGCAGACGAGGCTGAAATTTTTACTACACCAGGGAATCCGGTAGTCTTTGGCCAGAAAATTATAGATCCGGCAAAACCAACAGTCCTTGTTTATGCACACATGGATGTCATGCCGGTTGATCCTTTGGAAAAATGGAACTCAGACCCTTTTGAACCTGTTATCCGTGATGGGCGGATCTGGGCACGTGGTGCCAATGATGATAAGGGCCAATCTTTTATCCAGCTTAAAGCCTTTGAATATATGGTTCGTTCCAATACTCTTGGGTGTAATGTTAAGTTCCTTATAGAGGGAGAGGAAGAGATTGGTTCACCCAATCTCGAATTATTTTGTATGGAGCATAAGGAGCTTTTAAAAACGGATATAATCCTTGTTTCAGATACAAGCATGATTGCAAGTGACATCCCCTCTATCACAGTTGGACTGAGGGGTTTGGCCTATTGGCAGGTAGAGGTGACCGGCCCCAAAAGGGATCTTCATTCCGGGCTTTTTGGAGGGGCTGTCGCTAATCCTCTCAATGAATTGTGCAAAATGATAGCCAGTATCACGGATACAAATCACAAGGTCACAGTATCTGGATTTTACGATGATGTAAAAGATGTACCTAGCAGTGAAAGAGGGATGCTCGCTGAAGCTCCGTTTGATGAATCAGCTTATATTATCTCAACCGGAGTGAAAAATGTCCAGGGAGAAAAAGGATATTCAACACCCGAACGGACTGGAATACGTCCGTCATTTGATGTTTGTGGAATTTGGGGAGGTTATACCGGAGAGGGTGCAAAAACAATTCTGCCTTCAAAAGCCTTTGCAAAAATAAGTTGCAGGCTTGTACCGGATCAGGATCATCTTAAGATTGGTCAACTCTTTAAGGATTATTTTAGTTCAATTGCTTCGAGTGCGGTTAGTGTTGAAGTTACATCACTCCATGGCGGACCTGGTTATGTGTGTCCAATCGATCTGCCTGCCTACCGTGCTGCCGAGGCAGCATATAATGAAGTATTCGGACGAAGGCCGGTACCGGTCAGGAGCGGAGGCAGTATTCCAATTATTTCCTCTTTTGAGCAAATACTCGGAGCAAAATCAATTTTAATGGGATTTGGGCTTGAGTCGGATGCTATCCATTCACCAAATGAAAACTTTTCTCTGAAAAACTTTTTTAATGGCATCAGAACGATAATCATGTTCTATAACCATTTTTCTTTATCTCATGGAGAGTAACAGGCAATCACGATCCCGAACCCCGAAATTTCATAAGAAATCCGGATCTTAATCCGGGTCACCTGATGAGAAAAAACGCAAAAATCGGTTATGAATTGCATATTTCGGACAATTAATGTTAAAATATTGTGAAATTTTAAATTTTTACTCAAAAAATAGGGGGTGTATTTTATAAAAGTGTATTTTAGCTGAAAATTTCGAAAAAGTATTTTAATCGTTAAATATTACTAATTATGGCTACATTAAGGTTTAAGGCTCTTGAGGTTGTGAATTCCAGAAAACCTGTTGAGGTAAAAAGGGAGTCGAATCTCACTTCTGATTATTATGGGATGTTGGTTTTTGACAGGCCCAAAATGAAAAAGTATTTATCAAAAGAATCTTTCAAGGCAATTGTTGATGCTATTGACAATGGTACAACAATTGACAGGAAAATTGCGGATCAGGTTGCTATAGGGATGAAAGCCTGGGCAATGGAGAATGGCGCAACACATTACACTCACTGGTTCCATCCGTTAACTGACGGAACAGCTGAAAAACACGATGCATTTATTGATCATTCCGAATTAGGTGGAGTTGTCGAAAGCTTCTCAGGTAAATTGCTTGCACAGCAGGAGCCTGATGCCTCTTCCTTCCCTAGTGGTGGAATTCGTAATACTTTCGAAGCCCGCGGATATACTGCATGGGATGTTTCATCACCAGCATTTATTGTGGGAACGACACTTTCTATCCCAACCGTATTTATTTCTTACACAGGTGAGGCTCTTGATTATAAGGCTCCATTGTTAAAAGCATTGAATGCAGTTGATAAAGCGGCAGTTGATGTTTGTCAGTATTTTGATAAAAACGTAACTCAGGTAAATGCTAACCTGGGCTGGGAACAGGAATATTTCCTTGTGGATGAGGCTTTATATTATGCTCGTCCTGACCTTGTGTTGACAGGCCGTACCCTGATGGGCCACTCCTCTGCCAAGGATCAGCAACTTGAAGATCATTATTTCGGATCAATTCCAGAAAGAGTTGCTCTATTTATGCAAGATCTTGAAAATGAGGCTTATAAACTTGGAATCCCTTGCAAAACCCGACATAACGAGGTTGCTCCAAATCAGTTTGAGCTCGCTCCGATTTTCGAAGAAGTAAATCTTGCAAATGATCATAACCAGTTGGTAATGGATCTGATGGCAAAAATTGCACGTCACCATGGATTCTGTGTTTTATTGCACGAAAAACCTTTTGCAGGAATTAATGGTTCCGGAAAGCATAATAACTGGTCACTTTCAACCAATACAGGTGTTAATCTTTACTCTCCCGGGAAAAATCCAAAAACAAATCTTCAGTTCCTTACCTATATCGTAAACACAATCAAGGCGGTTTATGACAATCAGGATTTGCTTCGTGCATCCATCGTATCTGCAAGTAACTCTCACCGCCTTGGTGCAAACGAAGCTCCTCCTGCTATCATTTCATCTTTCCTTGGAACCGAGGTAAACCGTATGCTCGACCTTCTTGAGGATAACGTGAATGATCGTAAAATGACTCCGGATGAAAAAACGTCACTTAAATTGAATATTGGCCGGATTCCTGAAATTCTGCTGGATAACACTGATCGTAACCGTACGTCTCCTTTTGCTTTCACGGGTAACAGATTTGAGTTCCGTGCAGTGGGTTCGTCAGCAAACTGTGCTTCAGCGATGATTGCTCTTAACTCGGTAGTAGCCAACCAGCTTATTCAGTTCAAGAAAGATGTTGATGCACTGATTGAAAAGGATGTTAAGAAAGATGAAGCAATCTTCCAGGTATTGAAAAAATATATCATCGAATGTAAGGCTGTTCGTTTTGATGGTAATGGTTATAGCCAGGAATGGGCTGAAGAAGCTGCGCGTCGCGGTTTAACCAATATCAAGAATGTTCCTGAGGCCCTTGAAGCTTATCTTACACCAAAATCCCGCAAGGTGTTTGAAAATCTTGGAATCTTTACTTCAATAGAAATTGAAGCAAGAGTTGAGGTTGAAATGGAGAAATTCCTCAAGAAAATCCAGATAGAGTCTCGCGTACTTGGTGATTTGGCTATTAATCATATAGTTCCAACTGCAATTTCTTACCAGACAACTTTGATAGACAATGTTAAAGGCCTGAAAGAGGTATTCTCTGATGAAGAATTTAAAGAACTTGCTGGTGCTCGTCTTGATTTGATCCGAAAGATTTCAGGTCATGTATCTACAATAAAATCGCAGGTTAATGAGATGAGAGAAGCGCGTAAAGTAGCCAACAATATCGAACATGGAAAAGATAAGGCGCATGCCTATGATCAAACTGTTCGTCCTTATTTAAGTTCAATCCGCTATCATATCGATAAACTTGAAGAAGTTGTTGATAATGAATACTGGCCATTGCCAAAATATCGCGAGTTGTTATTTATGAGATAATCATACAACAAAGCAGTACAATTTAAAGCCATCCTTGAAAAGGGTGGCTTTTTTTATAACTCTTTTCTTAATTTTGTATGGATTGCATATCTGCTTCCTCTTGTCGGAATGATTCTTTAAATCAAAGAATATGCTCTTAAGTGACTATAATTATCTAAATCCCTGGATATGACAAATAATGACATTTTAAAAAAGTTAAGGGTTGCGCTTAGTCTGAAAAATACAGATATTCTTGAAATACTAAAGCTTGTGGATTTTAATATTACCGAGAGTGAGTTGGGGGCGATTTTTCGTGCAGAGGATCATCCAAATTTTAAGGTATGCGGAGACCAGCTTTTGCGTAATTTTTTAAACGGGCTGATTATTTACAAGCGCGGACCGGCACCTGAGAACGTAAAACCAGTTAGAAAAATCCTGCGTTAGCAGATATTACGTTATTTCGCAGGTATCAGATTGTTTTGGAGCAGGAGAGTGATGATCCCGACAGACATGATCATGATAAACAAGCCCGTAACAATGATTCGGTTGGCATCTTTGTCCTTCAGCCGGTTACGGATGAAAAGATTTACAGGATTTATCCTTGCCTCTATATAAAGGAGTAGTTTATAAATACTTATTCCACAGAGGATTCCAAGAAGAGCGCCACCCAAAATATCTCCAGGATAATGAACACCCAGATAAACACGGCTGTATGCGATCAATGTTGCCCAAAGAATTATGAATGTTGCGTATTTCCTGTTTCCGAAAAGAAGCAATGAAAATATTGCAAAGGCAAATGTATTGGCTGCATGTGCCGAAACAAAACCAAATTCACCTCCCTTACTAAAAAAAGCATGTGTAAGTGAGCTTATTGCAGGATCATTTGAAGGTCTTAAACGCTGAACAGAGTGTTTAAGCAGACCTGCAAACTGATCGGAAATAAGGATAAGTAAGGCAACAGCAATGAATACCAAAAGCGCCTTTTTGTCGTACTTTTTCAATATTATCCAAAAGATAATACCATAAAACATCAACCAGGTTGGAGTAAGGGTGAATAGCGTCATTACATAGTCCCACAATGGGGAATGCATCCCGTTCAGGTATAGGAAAAAATCTTTGTCCCAGCTTTTTATAAGATTAAGATATTCCATATATGCATAATATTTAGCTATTTAGAGATTTCCAAATCAGGTCCTTTAATTCAATAAGCCCCCTTTCGGCGTAAGATGAGAAAAAAATATGTGGCAGGTCTTTCATCTCCCTGCTAATATCTCTCATCAGGGCATCATCAAGCAAGTCACTTTTTGAAATTGCAATAATGCGCTGTTTGTCCAGAAGATCAGGGTTAAACTGATTCAATTCATTTAACAATATCTGATATTCGTTAAAATGATTAGGGCTGTCAGCAGGAATTAAAAACAATAGTATAGAATTTCTTTCAATATGGCGTAAAAATCTTAACCCCAATCCTTTACCTTCATGCGCTCCTTCGATTATTCCCGGGATATCTGCCATTATAAAGGATTGATTATCACGGTATGATACGATTCCAAGATTTGGTACAAGGGTTGTAAAAGGGTAGTCGGCTATCTCTGGTTTTGCAGCGGACACTTTTGAAAGCAGGGTAGATTTTCCTGCATTTGGAAAACCTACAAGGCCAACATCAGCAAGAATTTTAAGTTCAAGAATTTTCCATCCTTCCTCAAAGTCTTCTCCAGGTTGTGCAAACCTTGGAGTTTGCATTGTAGGCGATTTAAAATGGGTATTGCCTAGTCCTCCGCGCCCCCCTTTTGCAAGAATAACAGTTTCACCGTCCGAATTAATCTCAAAAAGCACTTCTCCAGTTTCTGCATCTTTGGCAATGGTTCCAAGCGGAACATCGAGGTAGATATCTTCTCCGTCTTTTCCGGTACTACGCGATTTACCACCTGAACCACCGTATTCGGCAATAATATGCTTTCTGTATTTCAAGTGAAGAAGAGTCCACATTTGTTTATTCCCACGCAGGATAATGTGACCCCCACGGCCGCCATCACCACCATCCGGGCCTCCTTTGGGAGAAAATTTCTCCCGGCGGAAGTGCCTGGAACCGGGACCACCATGCCCTGAACGAACCATTATTTTCACGTAGTCGACAAAATTCGAATCCATCTTAAAAACTTAAAATATCTGTATGAAAGATTTATTTATGAGAATGGGAGATTATTGGTTTATCATAAATGGTCTTAACAACAGAGGTTAAATTTTCAGTAATCTCCTCTATCGTTCCGACACCTGGTATTGGAAAGTATTTTCCCTGACTTTCATAATAATTTATGATCGGAAGTGTTTTTTCGTTGTACACATCGATACGGTGTTCGATTGTAGCGGCCTCAAGATCATCGCATCTTCCTGATGTCAACCCTCTCTTAAGCAAACGGTTCACTAACTCACCCTTGTCGACAGCCAGACAAAGCATCACCGAGACCTTCGAATGGTGCTTCGTCAGTAGTTTGTCAAGCGCCTTTGCCTGGGCAACAGTGCGCGGAAAACCGTCGAAGATAAACCCGATGGTACATCTTGGTTTTTTTAAACGCGATTCGATCATCGAAATTACGATTTCATCGGAGACCAGTTCACCTTTATCAATGAGTTCCCCTGCTATGCGGCCAAGCTCAGTCTTGGCGGCGATTTCATGACGCAACAGATCACCGGTTGATAAATGAACTAAATTAAAAGTTTTGGCTAAAAGAATTGCCTGAGTACCTTTGCCAGCGCCAGGTGGGCCAAACAGCACTAAATTAAGCATTTGTATAGTATTAATTCCTGAATTGTTCTTTTACCAGAGAGTAAATATCTTTTAAATTGCGTCCTCTTCGATCATAATCAAGACCAAATCCAACAATAAAATCATTTGGGATTTCAAGTCCTACATAATCGAGCTTAATATTTACTTTAAGAGCCTGAGGTTTGAAAAGCAGGGTAGCTACCTTTACCTCCCGGGCTCCCTTTGAAAGAAGCTGATCAAATACCTCTTTTATTGTATGGCCCGAATCTACAATATCCTCAATAATCACAACTGTTCGTCCGGTAATCACCTCATTTAATCCAATCAATTCCTTAATTTCTCCTGTGGAGTTGATTCCTGAATACGACGATAGTTTTAAGAATGATATTTCTGCATCAGTGAGTTCTACCTCCTTCATTAATTCAGACGCAAACATGAAAGCACCATTTAGTATACAGATGAAGAGAGTCTCCTTACCTTCGAGGTCTGCCTTCATTTTTTCGGCCATCTCCTTGATAACCTGCTGAATTTGGGAATTGGGTATTGAGATCTCAAACTCCTCATCCCAAAGCTTAATGCGTTTCATCGTCTCTTTTTTTATCCCTGAAAAGGAAATTTCTACTTTTTTAATAAAATATTTATACTTCAACCATGCGAATGAGGTCCGAATTAAGCTCGTAAAGATAGGGAATCTTTTTTCTACATCATTAAATTAACTTATGCCGATCGGTTTATTGACGCCAATTGTGTAAAAAAAGCTTAATTTTGTTCTGTAAAAGTAGGAAAAATATAGTAACATAAAAACATTATTTATTAACAAATATGAACCCAAAAGTAAGCATAATTATGGGAAGCACATCTGATCTTCCAGTAATGGAAGGTGCTGCCCGGATCCTGAATGATTTTGAGATACCCTTTGAAATGAACGCTTTATCCGCTCACCGTACACCTGAGGAAGTGGAGAAATTTGCCAAAGGAGCCTACAACAGGGGAATTAAGGTAATTATTGCTGCTGCTGGTATGGCAGCCCACTTGCCGGGAGTAATCGCCTCAATGACACCACTACCTGTCATCGGTGTCCCGATTAAGGCCAGCCTCGAGGGCATGGATGCTATTCTCGCAATACTACAGATGCCTCCGGGAATCCCTGTGGCGACTGTTGCACTCAACGGATCTGGTAACGCGGCAATTCTTGCTGCTCAGATTATCGCTTCAGGTGACCAGAAAGTAATGGATAAATTGATTGAATTTAAGGAGAGACTCAAGACCAAAATAGTTGAGGCTAATGCCGAATTGTCGAAGGTGAAATTTCCATATAAAACAAACTGAAAAAAGCCGTTTATTCGTTAATTTTTTGTAAATTGTAGGAGGTGATTAAACGATGACCTCCTCTTTGTTTCCAGAGGATTCCTGATCCGGAATTCTTATCTAAAGAAGACCTTGCCGCTTAGTTTACCTGAATCGGATGAAGAAAGGTAAATTAGAATCTGCTCTTCTAACCCTCAGGCTTATATTTGTTGCTTATTTAAAGGGTTTTTATCAATATATTTTATTGCTTATTCTTATATGCACGTCTTCTGCCGGTTTTGCTCAGATTACCGACGGTCAGAGAGATAGCAAAATGGAAGAGGTTATCGAATCGGTTGCGGAATCCGACGAAAGTGATATCGATAACTCTGTGATGCTCGAGACTATGACAGAAAATGCAGAGCATCCTGTTTCCATTAATCTGGCTTCAGAGGATGATTTAAACCGTTTAAACCTGCTGGATTTTAATCAGATCCATAACCTTCTTGAGTATAGAAAGAAATACGGATATCTCATTTCAGCCTTTGAATTAAGTGTAATCGAAGGTTTTACGCCTGAAGTTGTAACGTCATTAACCCCATTTATTAACTATGAATTGCCCTCAGATTCAATAGCCAACTCCGGAAAAATACTGAGAAACAGTTTAATCACAAGAATGAAGGCTTCCTTTCCCCAACCTAAAGGGTATCGCTCATCCTCTGCAAATAAAGGTGCTACCTATCCTGGGTTACCATTTTCGGCTTATAGCCGCTATCGATTTGAAATGCCGGGAAATTATGAGGTAGGACTTGTCATGGATCATGATGCCGGTGAAAAATTTCTTAGTGGCAATAATAAGACTGGCTTTGACTATTATTCCGGATTTATCTCTTTCAAAAGAAAGGGTTTTCTTCGGCAATTGACTATCGGTGATTTTCTTCTAAAAGTCGGACAAGGTGTCAGTTTTGGAGGTGGTTCAGGCCTCGGAAAATCTGCTAATACTATGGGGATTTTGAAGTTCGGTCAGACTTTAAAGCCCTATACCTCGTCAGATGAAAATCGTTTTTTCAGGGGTGCATCTGCAGTTCTTGCTCATGGACCATTAACATTTGTTGTTTTCTATTCCAATAAGAACAGAGATGCAAATATTCTTACAGATAGTAAAACCGGGGACAAATATTTCAGCTCACTTCAAACTTCAGGTTATCACCGTACATTATCCGAAATTGAAGATAAGCGGAGTATAAACGAACAATTGGGTGGAGGATATGGAGAAGTAAGATTTGATCGGTTTAAAATAGGAGGATTAATCGTGTTTCAGCAGTTTAGTCTCCCAATGGCTACAGGGTCATCTGCCTATAAGCAAAAAAGTTTTGCAGGGAGAAATAACCTTAATCTAGGTATTGAGTATCAGCTTGCATTGTCTCATATTCAGTGCTTTGGTGAAGCAGGAATGTCAAAAAACGGAAGGGTAGGAGGTGTTCAGGGCATCGTATGGCATACTACCCCACAATTAAGCCTGTCTGCATATTTTCGTTTTTTCGATCCGGGCTTTCATGCATTTTACGGAAGTTCGCTTTCAGAAAGTTCAGGCAATCGGAATGAGACAGGACTCTACATAGGACTGCTGTTTTGTCCTTTTCCAAAAATAAAGATTTTCGGATATGCTGATGTTTACCATTTCCCCATGTTAACCTACAGTACAACAGCACCTGTCAGCGGCAGTGACTTTATGGTACAGTCGGATATTACCTTTACGAGGAAGTTTACACTTTCATTAAAAGGGAAATACGAATCGAAGCCGCAAAAAACAACAGTCTCAAAAGGAGTTACAGCAGATACCGATGAAAGGTTAACAAAGCTAAGAATTCAGTCAGATTTTAATATCAGTCAGAAATTAGCATTGCACAACCGGTTTGAATATGCAGGATACAATTTTAATCAGATTCACGAAATAGGCTTTCTTGCATTTCAGGATATCATTTATTCACCATGGAAGAAATTAAAATTCTGGCTGCGATACGCCTGGTTTAATACAGATGGATACAATTCAAGAATATACTGCTATGAAAATGACCTGCTCTATAGTTTTTCTATCCCGGAGTTTCATGGAAGTGGCAGTCGGTTATACATAAATTTAAGATGGAGCCCTTCATCAAGGATAACGACCTACCTTAAAGTGGGCTATACATTACACAATGGAGTATCATCGTGGGGATCGGGAAACGACATAACAGATGGTAATCAGCGCTTCGAAGTAAGGGGACTATTAAATTGGCGTTTTTAACCAAAGAAGTAATTATATTTTTAAATACCTGTTATTTAGAATGTTAGTTTATTTTTTTACTCAAAGCCAAGATTTTTCAACAGATATTCATCCGAACCGCTATTTTTGTACATTTGTTTTGATCTACTAATCACTAAAAACCACAAAAGTTATGCCGGCTGTGAGCGATTTCGATGAAATTAGACCTTACCGTGATGAGGAAGTTCCTGAAATCATGAACAGATTATTGGAGGACCAGGTCTTTGCCAGAGTTCTGAAGAATGTTTTTGTCGATGAATCCAAGATTCAGGAGATCAGGGATGCTATGATGCAGACAAAAAATGTCGATTCTTTCCAGTTAACATTCATGGTTCCCTTCCTTGAACGGATTATTAGTTCCAGTATCAGTCAGATGACAGTAGGAGGACTTGAAAACCTTGAAAAAGATAAAAGTTATCTTTTTATTTCAAATCATCGGGATATTGTTCTTGATTCTGCATTACTTAATGTTGAGATTTACAAGAATGGCTATAAGACAACTGAAATTGCGATCGGAAGTAATTTGCTTGTATATCAATGGATTGAAGATGTGTCTCGTATAAACAGGTCATTTATTGTAAAACGTAACATACCTGTTCGTCAGATGCTCCAGTCCTCACACCTTCTTTCTGAATATATCCGTCATACCGTTACAACAAACGGTAATTCCATCTGGATTGCACAGCGCGAGGGACGTTCAAAGGATGGTCTGGATCAGACATCACCAGCATTACTTAAGATGCTCAATATTTCGAATAAGCGGAAGTTTGTTAGAGGGTTTCAGGAATTGTCGATTGTTCCAATGTCAATATCATATGAAATAGAACCCTGCGGTAATGAAAAAGTAGCTGAACTTCTAAAACGCCAGGCAGATCCTGATTTTCGAAAGACAGAAAAAGATGACCTTCTGAGCATGGTAAGTGGCCTTAAAAACCAAAAAGGGAGGGTTCACATCCAATTTGGAACACCCATTGACCGCACTGCACTGAAGAGTATCTCTAAAGAAGGAAACATCAACGACAGATTAAAAAGACTCGCTGAGTATATTGATGTAGCAATCTATACTAACTACAGGCTTTCTCCCAACAATTATATCGCCTACGATCTTTACTACGATTGCAATACCTATATAGATAAATATACTTTGGATGAGCAAAAGGCATTTATCGAACTAACTCATCAACGACTTAAGCTTGTTGATGAAGACAGGAAAGAGGCAATGGAACTATGGCTGAAAATGTATGCCACACCTGTCTACAGTTATGAAAATTGTTTGCGACCCCCTCAAAGTGAGATTTGATTCAATCATTTGGGACTGGAATGGCACCTTGCTTGATGATGTTGAAATTGCGATCTCTATTATAAATAAGTTGTTGTTAAACAGGGGCCTAAACCCAATTGACAGGCGTAGGTACCTCGACGTTTTCACATTCCCTGTTCGTGAATATTATCTGAAGATTGGATTTGATTTGGAGAAGGAACCTTTTGAAATACCTGCATCTCAATTTATTAGTGCATATAACGTGGCATTGGAATCATGTTGTTTGCACCATAATGCAGGCAAGGTACTTTCCGGGATAAAAGTCGCGGGTTTCCGTCAGTTTATTCTTTCAGCCATGGAACAAAAGCAGCTTGAAAAATCAGTATTTGAATTTGGAATTGCAGACTTCTTTGAAGACTTGCGAGGTTTAGATAACCATTATGCCAGTTCGAAGGTAGAAAATGGAAAGCTTTTGCTTGAAGAAAAAGGATTAAATCCGGAGCATACCCTTTTGGTTGGAGACACAATCCATGATTTTGAAGTTGCAAAAGCAATTGGTTGCAGCTGTATCCTCATTGCTCATGGTCATCAATCGAAAGCACGACTGGTCTCGACAGGTGCAAACGTATTGGATAATCTTTCGGAGTTAGGTTTTTAACTACATAATTACTTTAATATATTTTTTCCCAAACCCTACTGGTTCAGCCCGCTCCGGGGCTGTGGCCAATTCCGCATCACCACCCCCGGTTCCGTTTCACTTCACCGGG
>CAINLJ010000172.1 GCA_903850335.1 uncultured Bacteroidia bacterium
AGTTTATAAAGAGGCTGAAAGTAACCAATTTAACAGTGAGCGTTTTTGGACGCAATATCGGATATTTGTATAAAACTGTTCCGAATCTTGATGCTGAAGCCTATATGGGAACAGATGCATATTTTGAAGCTTCGCCTATACCCTCTTCAAGGACATTAGGAATGAAATTGTCTTTAGGTTTTTAATCATTAAATTTTCAAACAATGAAAAAAATATTTATTATACCATGCCTGGCCATACTAATGCTCATCTCCTTTGGATGCCAGGATCAGCTAAAAAAGGATTTCGTGAATCCGGGAGTATATTCTCCGACACAAAATATTCCGGCTGGGATGTTTTCTGCAGAGATGTCGCGAGCCCGTACATTTGTAAATGAATATGCTGAATTTTGGTACCATGCTGATGCTGGTGGCACGGTTAGCTTTTTGCACCTCACTACACGCTTTTTACGCTCTGACTATTCCTGGTTTTCCGATGCGAATAATGTGCCTCTTTTCTACACAACGATGTACATGGACGACTATTTTTATGGACCTAACCTCGATTTTAAGGAACTCCCTTTGATGGAGCAGGAGATAGCAAAAATGTCCGGTGCGGGGAAAGTGGATAATGACATCTATGTGACCCTTTCTAAAATGGTAAGGGCTTACCGTGCCTCAAAAGCCGTTGACCTGAATAATAGCGTACCCTATTCTGAGGGGCTTAACGGAGTGAACGGTAAATTTTTTCCAAAATTTGACGATCCCAAGGAAATTTATGAGAGTATTATTACTGATTTGGACAAATATGCCGATTTGGCGATCACGCAAGGAGCCGCAATGTCGGCTGATGGTAAAAACGTTTTTAAGCAGCAGGATATTATTTTTGGTGGTGATGTTCTTAAATGGAAACAATGGGCTAATGCCTTAAGACTTCGTTTAGCGGTGCGCATCTCTGGTGTGGATGATGCGTTTGCTAAAAAGGCTATCGGTGAGATTATTACAAAAAATAGTCTTCCAACCGATGATCTTTTAATTCCTGCGAATGCATGGGATTCCCAGTCCGGGGGTGCCGGGGGTCAATGGAAGCAAGGGCTGAAGGAGCGTGATTATGCATCTTTTGTCTCTCCTACGATGATGTTTAAACTTGACCGTAACCTTGATCATAAGTACACTCCGGGAGTCGATGATCCCAGGCTACCTGTTTTCTTTTTACCCAACAGGGATACGCTGTATGTGCCGGCATCTCTGGATTTTGACATAGGGCAGAAGATATATCTTGCAGTCAGAGCCGATAATCGGGCCAAATACAATTTTGGCAGTGCATATTTTAATGTTTATAATTATTATACCGAGCTTACCAGGTACATGGAATACAATGCATACTCGGTATGGAACCCTGCAACAATGGTTAAGAATGTAGAGCCTGTCAGGGCTTTTACACGTGCGGAAATCGACTTGCTCCTTGCTGAGGTTGCATTAAAAAATTTAGGAACTACGCCAAAATCAGCTGTTGAACATGTTAAAGACGCTGTGCGGAATTCAATTAAATACTGGTATTACATCAACAGTTTTTCAAACTGGGATGTCATTAATAGTAACAACAGTAGCTTTTTAAAGCCTGCTGCACCAAGTCAAAGTGTAGTAGATCAATATGCTGATGTAATAGCTGGTGATTATGATGCTGCGGCGGGACTGGA
>CAINLJ010000173.1 GCA_903850335.1 uncultured Bacteroidia bacterium
CAAATCATTGTATAAATTCATAGTAACAGCTATCTTTAATTCGTGAACAAGATAAAAAGAAGTTTTCGAAAAATCAAATATATATAGCTGATAATCATATATTTTATAGACTAAAGACAGACTCTAATTAAAAGTAAGATACTGATTATTATAACCAGGTAGATGATCACCTCGATGACCAGGTAAGTATGTCTTTTGATATTCATAATACAGTGTTTATATTTACAAGCCGTTTAGTTAAACCTTGTTAAAATATACCTTCAAAGCTACAGGCAAATGGAATGAAGAATGTGTATCGTTTGTTAAAAAAATTAGTCATTTTGTATCTTCAAAGGGTATAATTTGTTTCAAAAACGGTGGTCAATTGTTAATTCTGCTACCATTATTGAATTAATTCATCACTTAATTGTATTTTTAAAACATGTTAAGGAAACCGTGGAATATTTAACATTTGCTTTAACTTAGATTATCTGATTTGACCATAAAAGTTTGTGAAAAAAACCAGTTCCATGATCGTTCCCATTCTCAACCGATCTTATAAGCCCGAAGGTTTAATCCGGAGGAAAATTGGAATAGTCCTTTCAATTTTATTCGGGATAATGTTTCTTAATTATCGGTTGCCAGCACAGGAAAACCGCTATGTCTTTTCACATCAAAATGTTAATAACGGGTTGTCTCAGAATCAGATAAATTGTATATACCGGGATTCAAAAGGATTTATATGGTTCGGAACCAATGCTGGACTTAATCGCTTTGATGGCTCCAGTTTCGAGGTGTTCACCAACCAAAGACCGATAAACGGAGCTATTGTCAATAATAACATTAATACTATAGCCGAAGACAAAAACGGAAATATTTGGATCGGAACTGCCTATGGAATTAGTATTATTAACGGGAATAGCTATGAAATTAAAACCCTCAGCTATACTTCCTCTGCACGGAATAATTGTGGTGACATATTGTATATCAACTCAATGGCATCTGACAAGAATGGCAATATGTGGTTCGGAACTAACAATGGCTGCTTTTACTTTGATATTCAGAAAAAATCAGTTAATCATCTTTTAATCGACAGCACAAATTGTAGTTCCCTTTTAAATGGTATAACCTCCATTGTTCAGGATAAGAGGGGAAATATGTGGATGAGTACGAAAAACGGGTATATCCTCAAATACAATACCTTTCAAAAGAGCTTTGAAAAATTCAAAATTCCTGATAAACGCGATGTAGCAGTAAATAGACTCACGCGATTATTTATTGACCAGGACAACGATCTATGGGTGGGCAATTTATTTGGACTTTATCTCTTTGCTATTGATAAGCAAGAATGGAATAGCTTTTATAACGATAAATTTAAGCAACCCGACGGATTGAAAAGAATTGGTGCAATATCCCAGAATATCGATAGCCTGATCTGGATTGCAGCTGACGGAGGGGGAGCTTTTATAATTGATAAAAGAACTCTTTCAATCACTAATCTTAGACACCAATCTTTTGATGATCAGAAACTTTCATCAAACGGACTCTCATATGTCCTGTGTGACCACGATGGCATTGTCTGGTTAGGTACTATGAAAAAAGGCGTTAATTATTACAAAAAAAACATCAAACAATTCAGGATATACAAAAACCTCGCTGGAGACTCCAATAGTCTCAGTCACAATGATGTAAATGCAATTATTGAAGATGATAAGGGAAATATCTGGATCGGGACAGATGGCGGAGGACTTAATTATCTCGATCGGACATCACAAAAAATTACCAGGCTCGAATCAAATCCCGGATCGACCAATACACTTAGCAGTAATATTATAGTTTCCCTGTTCAGCGATCATGAAAATAAAATATGGATCGGAACTTATTTTGGTGGTTTAGATAGGTTTGATCCGGTTACAGGAAAGTTTACCGTTTACAAAAATAAATCAGAAGATTCAACCTCAATTTCTGACGATAGAATCTATGGAATCTGTGAAGACAACCAGAATAATTTGTGGGTCGGAACATTGGGAACAGGATTAAACCGGTTAAATCGCGAAACTGGCAAATTTGATCGTTTTAACGCACGCAATTCCCTTGTTTGTAATGACTTTGTCACATCACTTTATCGCGATAAAAACAAAACCCTTTGGATCTCAACCTCCAATGGTTTGACATTCCTTGACAAAAATTCGCAATCCTTCAAATGCCTGCAAAATAGCCCGAACGATATCAGTTCAATCACAGATAATGATGTAACAAGCTGCTTTGAAGACAGCCGCGGATTCTTTTGGGTTGGCACAAAAAATGGATTGAACCTCCTCGACAGATCAAGCAATTTATTCAGACAATTTACGATAACTAACGGATTGCCATCCAATATCATTCATGGTATTGTCGAAGATAAAAACAGGAACCTGTGGATAAGTTCCAAGAACGGGATATCCAGGCTCGCAATCAAAAATGTTCAAAATGTCAGTCATTTCGATTTCACCATCACAAACTACAATATTACAGATGGATTGCAGGGAAAAGAGTTTAACCAGTCATCGGCAATCTGCACCTCTAACGGTGAGATTTTCTTTGGAGGTCCGGATGGCTTAAATGCCTTTTATCCTGATGAAATTAAGGCTGACACAATCCCAGCTAAACTTATTTTTCGCGATTTCAGGATCTTCAACAAAAGCATTCCATACGGGCAAAGTTATGATAACCGTATTCTCCTGGAAAAACCTATTTTTAATACTCAGGAAATTGAACTGAAATACGATGAAAATTCTTTCACACTTGAATTCATGTCTCTCAATTATTTTTTTCCTGAGAAAAATAATTATGTCTATAAACTTGATGGATTTAATAATCAATGGATTGCGACTGATGGTAAACAAAATTCAGCCACCTATACTAACCTGAATAATGGGACATACACCTTTAGGGTAAAAGAGTTAAAAGGTGATTCAAAGGGGAATGAGATCTCACTCAAAATTGTCGTTCTTCCTCCGTTCTGGAAAAGTTGGATTGCCTATCTGATTTATGCGATTATTATATTTATGGTTCTAATACTTCTGCGTCAGTTGATTGTAGTAAGAGAAAGAATAAATATGAGGATTGAGCACGAAAGATTGGAAAATCAGCATATTCATGAAATAGACTCATTAAAAATTAAATTTTTTACGAATATCTCCCATGAATTTCGAACTCCTTTAACCTTAATCATGGCTCCGGTTGAAAAATTACTTGCTGAACTAAAGGATAAACCACAAGCTAAGTACCTGAATCTAATTGAACAGAATGCCCGAAGATTGTTGCAAATGGTAAATCAATTGCTTGATTTCAGAAAACTTGAAGTACAGGGATTCCATTATAACCCCTCTTTCGGTGATATAATTTCATTTATAGACGAAACAGTTTCGTCGTTTAATAACCTGAGTGAGCAAAAGCATATTCAATTGGTATTCCGGACAAAAATCAAGGAACTTAATACGTATTTTGACAAGGATAAGCTTGAAAAAATAATGTTTAACCTGCTCTCAAATGCTTTCAAATTTACTCCGGGTTATGGGCAGGTTTCCGTTTCAGTAAAAACCGAAACGAATAATAAACAGCTATTAAATAATGATATAAGCAGTCATTTGGTTATTAAGGTTGAAGATAGCGGGATTGGAATTCCTGATGATAAGATAGACAAGATTTTCACCCGGTTTTTTCAGGTTGACTCCACCGGGCAGGTTGAAAAGGGAACAGGGATCGGGCTTTCGCTTGTGGCAGAATTTATAAAACTGCATGATGGAGAAATTCTTGTAACAAGTGAAATTGGAAAAGGCAGCTGTTTCAAGATTTTACTCCCCATAAATAGCTCCGGGCTAACCGCTGTCCCGGTTGTTGAAGAAGATGATGAGATTATCCATAACAATCTTGTTGATAGAGAAATAAGTGAATTTGTAAAGCCTAAAGACAAACCAGTTTTACTTATTGCTGAAGACAATGATGATTTGCGATTCTACCTTAAGGACAACCTGCTTCAAAAATATCAAATTCATGAGGCCTCCGATGGGACAGAAGCTCTAAAAATCATCACAACCACCTTTATTGATTTGATTATCAGTGACATCATGATGCCCGGAATGGATGGGATCGAGTTGTGCCGACGGGTTAAATCGGATAGGACAATTTGTCACATTCCATTTATTCTTTTAACTGCCAGATCATCAGAAAAACAACAATTGGAGGGGATCACTAGCGGAGCAGATGATTATGTTACAAAACCTTTTAATTTCCAGATACTCGAGGCCAAAATAGATAATGTCATCAACTTACGAAGGAATGCAAGGCAGGTTTTCAGAAATAAGATTAACATTGAACCACAGGATATTACAGTTACTTCACTTGATGAACAGTTTATGCGAAAGGCACTTGAGCTGATCGAAAAAAACATGGCCATTAGTGAATACTCAGTTGAAACAATGAGTAGTGACATGGGAATGAGCAGAACCTTGCTTTATAAAAAAATCCTTGCACTCACCGGAAGACCACCTTTGGAATTTATCCGCTCATTAAGACTAAAAAGAGCTGCACAGCTATTAACGAAAAGCCAGATGAATGTATCTGAAATTGCTTTTCAGGTGGGATTCAACGACCCAAAATATTTTAGCAAACACTTTAAAAACGAATTTGGGGTACTGCCATCCAAATATATCGGAAAGTCCGAATATAATAAATAATTCTATATCAGTTTAATTCATGAGAAACATATTCCAATTAATCACTTTTGCCTTACTTTTTCTCTCACTAAATCTGTATGCACATAAGGTTCGTCCTGTTGAGTTGAATGGTACTTTACGGATTGTAGGTAATCAGCTATTAAACCAGAGGGGTGTTCCACCTCAATTGCGTGGTATTTCTATGTCGTGGAGTGTCTGGGCTGGCAAAAAATACTACAATGCAGAGGTGGTTGACTGGTTGACTAAGGATTTTAAGATTAACCTTTTGCGTGCGGCAATGGCGGTTCAGCCGGATAGTGGTTTTTTAAAAAATCCTAAGGAACAAATAAGTCTAATGACAAGAGTTATTGATCAGTCAATCAAAAACGGAATTTATGTTTTGATTGACTGGCATGACCACAATGCTGATCAACACCTTGAAGAGTCCAAAAAGTTCTTCGGAATGATGGCCAAAAAATATGCGGGAAACCCGAATATTATCTATGAGATATTTAATGAACCGGTACACCAAACCTGGCCGGTTGTAAAAAATTATTCAATTGAAGTAATTAAGGCCATCCGTCAGTATGATTCAAAAAATGTGATTATTGTTGGTAGTCCAGACTGGGATCAGGATGTGGATATTGCTGGCTCAGATCCAATAAAAGGATTTGAAAATCTGGCCTATTCGTTTCATTTCTATTCTTCTGACCCAAATCATCAGGAAAATCTGCGAAGAAAAGCTGAACTGGCAAAAAGCCGGGGAATTGCACTTTTCGTTACTGAATGGGGAGTAGGAGAATCAAACGGTAATGGAGAGTTTAACCGCGAAAAAACATCTGTCTGGTTCGATTGGCTGGAAAAAAATAAATTAAGTTGGGCAATCTGGCATATCACCGAAAAAAAAGAGACTACCGCAATATTAAAGCAGGGAGCTTCTGTGAAAGGAAACTGGAAAGAGGAGAATCTGACCGAAACCGGTAAATATGTCAGGGAGCAGCTTCGCCTGTTGAATAAATAATAAGGTAGCTATGCAGATGAAATCCTGGAAATCCAATACATTAAGCAAAAGGTTGGTAGTTAAACGGTTTTGATTACCTTTGCAGCCTTTATTTTATTACTTAATATCAATTCATGAAGCGAATTATCGAATACAGAAGATTGCTCAACATAACCCCGAATGCAGATTTAACAGAACTGAAAACAACCTATAGAAAATTAATTAAAGAGTGGCACCCCGACAAATATATTGGCGACGATGAGCGTAAAGCAGAGGCAGAACATAAAAGTAAAAGCATCATTGAAGCGTATCATTTCCTTCTAAGCATTGCCCCTGAAACACAAGCTTTTAATTTAGAGGAATATAACCAAACAACGAACACATCAGGAATTGATGATTATGAGTATAAAGGGCAAACGTTGAAAATCATTTTCCAGGATGGTAGTATTTATGAATACTTTGGGATTCCTAAAAATATTTACAACAAATTTGTCAATTCATCGACATTATTAAGGTTTGCAAGAAGACATATTTTCTATGCCTACACTTATCGAAACGTTAGTAAGCAGACTGCCTGATCATGCAGATAGGTCTCCCCTAGAATATCTCATCCTTAAAGATGTTTTTGAGCTCAGTCGAATTATACTTTAATTTCCGGCACAAATAAATATGTTGTTTATACCATTTGTAATCTGAGGTATAATGGTTTTCAACTGAACCAATTTCTTCTACCTGGTCGAAAAAACGTTTCCAATATTCCATTTGCAGGTTAGCATCACTGATTGCGATGACTGTTATATTTTGTGAAAAATCGGGGACCCAGGAGTAGCACGAACTATGAAATGAGAAAGCGTCGGGTAATCCAAATTTCTTACCAAGCAAATTTATCCCGCATGATTCCGAATAATGTCTTCCCCAAATAAGGCAATTACGTTGTTCGACAGGGTTGAGATTTGTGTAAGTGTAATTGACCTTACTCAAAATCTGCTTCCAGATTTCGGTAGAATAATAATTTTCAAATGGTAATGGAATCTTATGATCACTATTTTCTTTTAAGTAATATGTTTCTATGTAGTTATTCAGGGGAAGTAAAGGTATCCCATTGGGCAACAGTATTATGCCTGACATGAACATAAGTGAAAGGTAACCAGTAAAGAGCCACTTTCGTTTCTGAAAAAAGGATTCAAGAAATACTAAACCAAAAGGCAAGGCTGATAAAATAATCGGGAAATAATAATAAGATTTACCTTTTGCTAAAAAGAGGATTACAAATGCAAAAACAAGCGTTACGGTTATCATTCTGTATTTTCTAAACCTTTGGACAACAGGTACAACAATTAATCCCAAAGCCCAAAATACCAAAGTCAGAGGATTAGCATAAATAATTAGTGATTTTAATTCGTGAAATACAGAAACTTGCGTCAACTGGGTTTCGTACAATTTTGAAACATGCCGGAATACTGGAAATCCATTATATACCTGCCAAAGTACATTGGGTGAAATAATGACAATAAATAGTATCATAGCGGCCCATGAAGACTTCTTTTTAAGAATATTCAACTGAAATAGCAAAACAGAGATGCCAAATCCTGTTATCAAAAAGACTATTGTATATTTTGTAAGAAATCCTAAGGCAGCAAATATACTGAAGCAGATTATAAATTTATGATCTTGTCTTTTACAATATTGGATCAGATTATAAGCGCATATAACCCACACAAGCTGATCGAAAACATCCGGTAAAAACAACGAATGCGAAGCCCCGATTCCCGGTGAAAATATAATTGATGCGTTAAGTAGAATCAAAGCCAGCCTTCCTCCTTCCAATTCCAAAGCAATCAAATTACAAAGTACTATAATCAATGCACTTGCAACATAAACGAATAAATGATTCAGAAAAATGGAATTGGAATTAAAAAGGTTTTGAAAAAACGCCAGAAAAGCAATTAAAGGAGGAAAGTCAAAATAACCAGCAGCAAGGTGTCGGCCAGCTTCAATATGCAATAATTCATCACCATGATAGCCTGCATTCCAATCCCCGATCAGATGGAGCATTAAGTTAAAAGATACTGCACTTGCAATAAGCAGGTAGGCGACTTTTCGATTTTGAGCTTCCATTTAAAATGGTATTAGGCAATCTTCTATCTCATGACCTGACTATTTTATCCTGGAGATTTTATCAATCACAAGTTGCGGATCAAGGTTATTCTCACCCCTTATAATGATTTTAGCCTTTTCATAAAACGGTGCTCTTTTAACTAAAGCATTATTAATGAACAATATAAGTTCCTGGTGCGATTTGCCAGCAATCAATGGCCTCTCAGTCTTGGACCGTATCAATCGTGCTGCAAGGACTTCTGTGTCCGGAGCAATATAAACCGTTACACCAGTTTTATTCATTAGATCCATATTATCAAAGAAACATGGTGCACCTCCTCCTGTACCAATGACTACATTTTCGAACTGAGCCACTTCCATTAATGCAGTTCTTTCCTTTTCACGAAAACGCTCCTCCCCTTCTTCTGCAAATATAGCCGGTACGGATTTGAAATATCGTTCTTCGATATATTTATCAAGATCAACAAAACTAATTCCCATTACTTCAGCGAGTTTTCGCCCAATTGTAGACTTCCCGCAACCCATATATCCAACAAGAAATATTTTCATTATTCAAAATTTAGTTCCATCTGGCTCGTATCACTGTCATCAGGATGGCGAATAATTTCAAACGGAACCTCTGGTATAGTGGGAGTTGGGGGTTCTTCTTGTATCAATTCCAGATCTTCAAGGATAGGCTCGAGTTCAACGATCTTTCCTATTTCATACGCCGACAATCGTTTTCCTTTAGCCTTGAAGGATTTAACAGCAATAAATTCTGCAACATCAATAATCTCATTTTCCCGGTTGTTCTTTTCACCTCCAAACTCGATTTCAAAGCGCGGGAAAGAGACCCAGGTAATGCTTATAAATTTATTTCCGGGATGGTCCCCTATGAACGTACAAGGTTTGCCTCCATTAGGTTCAACAGTAAAACGTTTTACATAGTAGAAATTCTGCTCTGTATCAAAATAGATCACAGTTGCGACTTTATCCGGATTAAATTTCTCAATTGAAAGAATATTTTTTTCAAAATGATTCTCCAGATCATAAGAATATACCTGATAACCACCGTCTTTATCGATGGCCAGAATTTTCTCATCACCGACAAACTCGCCCAGATATTTGCCTCGACCATCGGCGTTCAGACGTAAAACATCTTCATCAAACCAGATTTTTCTTCCACCAAGAGTTGATATCCCTTTTTCCTTAAGAGTAACCTTATGCACCTCATTTTTGGTAACGAGATTGCCCATGGATTGTCTCCCCTTAATGGCTAACTGAGCCATATCGATCTCATCGACAAGCTTTTTAAGCTTTGGTTTGGGTTTAAAGGTGATACGTAATACTTCGGCTTCACCATTAGGATTTGCACTAAAATAGTGTATTCTTGAACCCTCAGTACCCATCGTCATATTATACTCCTTATCCCTTGTCACTCCGGTTACGCTGAAGCGTTTCATATACGTAGAACCTGCCTTCCCATCACGGTACACAAGATTATAAATCGTTCTTGTATCATTTTTATCAAAAATAGCCACATGTATGACATTTTTCCCGATAAATGCTTTTTCACTAACCTTTGTGACAAAATAAGAACCATCACGTCGAAAATAGATTATATCATCAATTTCGGAACAGTCACATAAATATTCGGCCTTTTTCAACCCGGTGCCTATAAACCCTTCTTCCCTGTCGATGTATAATTTTTCATTGGCTACAATAACTTTTGCTGCCTCAATATTTTCAAAACTTCTGATTTCTGTCCTTCGGGACCGCCCCTTGGAATACTTGGATTTTAAATGCTCATACCAGGCAATTGTATACGGTATTAGATTCTGGATATTCAATTTAACTTCTTCAATACTGGCTTCGATCCCTCTTATTATCTCATTCGCCTTGTCAGTATTGAACTTCAGAATCCTTCCCATTCTTATTTCAAGCAACTTGATGATATCGTCCCTTGTAATTTCCCTCTTAAATTTTGGTTTCCAAGGTGTTAAACGCTTATCAATATGCTCAACTGCCTGATCTATATTACCGGATTCTTCAAATGCCTTATCTTTATAAATCCGCTCATCGATAAAGATTTGTTCAAGGGAGGCAAAATGCCATTGTTCTTCCAATTCGCCCAAATGAATCTCCAACTCCAGCTTAAGTAATTCAACCGTTTTATCAACTGATCTTTTAAGTATCTCAGTAACAGTTATAAATCTAGGCTTATCTTCTTCAACAATACAAGCATTTGGAGAAATGGATATTTCACAATCTGTGAAGGCATACAGCGCATCGATTGTTTTATCTGAACTTATACCCGGCATCAGGTGTATTAATATCTCCACACTCGCAGCGGTATTGTCGTCAATTTTTTTGACTTTTATTTTTCCCTTATCATTTGCTTTTACAACAGATTCAATCAATGATGACGTTGTTCTGCCAAATGGAATTTCAGTAATTGCAAGTGTTTTATTGTCCAGTTTCTCAATCTTCGCACGAATTTTAACAGTTCCACCACGAAGGCCATCATTATATTTGGAGATATCAATATATCCTCCGGTCAGAAAATCAGGATAAAGCTCGAAATTCTCGTGATTTAAATAGGCAATACAGGCATCGAGAAGTTCAACAAAATTATGAGGCAGAATTTTTGACGCCAGTCCGACAGCAATGCCTTCAACTCCCTGGGCTAGCAGCAGTGGAAACTTAACCGGAAGAGTGACAGGTTCGCGGTTCCTGCTGTCATAAGAAAGCTGCCATTTTGTAGTCTTCGGGTTAAACATAACCTCAAGGGCAAATTTCGAAAGACGTGCCTCAATATATCGTGGTGCTGCTGCTCCATCACCTGTAAGAATATTTCCCCAGTTTCCCTGGGCATCAATTAACAATTCTTTCTGTCCGAGTTGAACCAATGCATCTCCAATAGAAGCATCTCCATGTGGATGATACATCATTGTTTGTCCGATGATATTAGCAACTTTTGTGTACCTGCCATCGTCCATCTGTCTCATTGCGTGAAGAATACGCCTCTGAACAGGTTTAAGTCCATCATTTACATAGGGTACTGCCCTCTCCAGAATTACATAAGAGGCATAATCCAGAAACCAGGTTTGATACATCGATGATAAATAAACGATATGGTGCAGTTCCTTTTTAGCCTCTCTTGCCTCATTTTCCTCAGGCATCTGCAATTGTTCTGAATCTTCCTCGTTAGACATTTTTCACAATTGTATTGGAGTTGTTATTTTGTTTATCAGGTTATTTTCAGGTCTTTGCCAGTGGTCTGATGACTCAGATTTCGTCCTTTTCAACGTGCAGGTTTTCAATGATAAAATCCTGACGATCCGGAGTATTCTTCCCCATATAAAACTCCAGCATTTCTGATACAGATTCATTTTTATTGAGTATCACCGCATCCAGACGGATATCTTCACCTATAAAATTCTTAAATTCATCCGGTGAGATCTCACCAAGTCCTTTAAAACGTGTAATTTCAGGATTTGCACCCAAGGTTTTGATTGCCTGATCGCGTTCCTGTTCTGAGTAGCAATAGGAGGTCTTTTTCTTGTTTCTGACTCTGAATAGGGGTGTTTGCAGAATGTAAAGATGCCCTTTTTTAATCAGTTCAGGAAAAAACTGTAAGAAAAATGTAATCAGCAACAATCGGATATGCATACCGTCTACATCGGCATCCGTAGAGATTATCACTTTATTATATCTAAGTTCATCAATGCCCTCTTCAATATTTAGAGCCGCCTGAAGAAGGTTAAACTCTTCATTCTCATATACTATTTTCTTTGTCAGACCATAACTGTTAAGCGGTTTACCTCTTAGGCTAAATACGGCCTGTGTTGTCACATCGCGTGATTTTGTAATGGATCCGCTTGCAGAATCACCCTCCGTAATAAAAATGGAACTGTTTTCCTTTAACTCGTGATTTGTATTATAATGAATCCGGCAATCCCTCAGTTTTTTGTTATGAAGGCTCACCTTCTTAGCGCGTTGTTTTGCCAGCTTTTGAATTCCTGAAATGGCTTTACGTTCTCTTTCCGATTCCTGTATCCGTTTAAGAAGAATCTCAGCCGTCTGGCCATTCTTGTGGAGGAAATTGCCAAGTTCTTTTTGGACGAAGTTCATGATAAAGTTCCGCACAGAAGGACCATCCGGTCCCATATCCTTTGATCCCAGCTTCGTTTTGGTCTGTGATTCAAAGATCGGTTCTTCCACCTTAATGCTTAAAGCAGAAACTATTGAGGCTCTTATGTCTGAAGCATCAAACTCCTTATGATAGAAATCGCGAATAGTTTTGACGAGGGCTTCACGAAAAGCTGCCTGATGTGTACCTCCCTGAGGAGTAAATTGTCCATTCACGAAAGTGTAATAGTCTTCCCCGTATTGATTACTATGGGTAAGGGCAACCTCGATGTCCTCACCCTTGAGATGAATAATAGGATAAACGGGATCCTGATCAAGATTTTCCTCTAAAAGGTCATATAACCCGTTCTTTGAAAGGTACTTCTCACCATTAAAATAGATGATCAGACCGGCATTCAGAAAGGTATAGTTTTTCAGTAAAGGAACGACGAACTCTTCAATATAATGGTAATTTCTAAAGATCTCATTATCGGGTGTAAAGGTCACTAACGTACCATTTAATTCTTCCGAGTGAATTTCATCATGATCCTTTATTAACTCACCTTTGGAGAATTCTATTTTCTTAACCCGGCTATCCCTGACCGATTTAATGATAAAATTATTCGAAAGCGCATTAACAGCCTTTATACCTACTCCATTGAGCCCCACAGATTTTTTAAAAACCTTGGAATCGTACTTAGCACCAGTATTCATTCTTGAGGCTACATCCATAACTTTGCCCAAAGGTATTCCCCGGCCATAATCCCGAACGGAAACAAGTTCATCCGAAACAGTAACATCAATTTTACGACCGTTACCCATCATGAATTCGTCAACGGAATTATCAAGTACTTCTTTTAGGAGGACATATATTCCATCATCTGCTGCAGAGCCGTCACCCAACTTGCCAATATACATTCCCGGCCGTTTGCGGATATGCTCTTTCCAATCGAGCGTACGAATTGATTCTTCTGAATAACCTGGGACCATTTTTAATGATTTTGCACAAATATAGCTAAAAACGAAAGTGGAATGATTGAAATTTGGCCACAGTAATTAACACAATTCGGTTGATAAAATATCTATAATAAATTAATGTGAGGGAAGAACTGAAAAACCGAGGTTAATTAAGATTAAAATTTTGCTCAAACATGACATTTATAGCGCTAAATGGATAATTTTGAAAAGACAAAAATAGTCGGAATTTTGCCCTCAGGACAGGCAGGATAAGTTGTCTGTCAGATCAATTTAATATAACCGGAATTCGAATGGATAAAACAATTGAAAATTTCGCACATATTTTCCATACCCCTTTCCAAAGCTCGGTTCTGGTATTCGCCGTAATCCTTTTTATTATACTTCTTGCACCACTGCTTTTCAGGAGGGTTAAGGTCCCGGGAATTATTGGATTAATCATTGCCGGAGTAATCATAGGTCCACACGGGTTAAATCTGATAGCTAAAAATTCAGCAATTGACTTATTCTCCACGATCGGATTGCTGTACATCATGTTTCTTGCAGGTCTGGAACTTGATCTCAAAGGCTTCGCCAATTACAGGCACAAGAGTCTTGTATTTGGTTTCTTCACTTTTATGGCGCCTCTTGCCATTGGATTTCCTGTATGTCGCTATCTGCTTGAATTTAGTTTTGAAACAAGTTTTCTTGTGTCCAGTATGTTTGCTACCCATACTTTGGTAACTTATCCGATTGTCAGCAGGTTAGGAATATCAAGAAATGAGGCTGTAGGTATTACAGTCGGAGGAACGATGTTAACAGATACAGCCGTTTTGATTATTTTAGCCGTAATCAGTGGATCTGTAAGTGGTGAGATTACACTAAATTTCTGGATAAAGTTTTCAATATCTGTTATTTTATTCCTTTCTATCGTTTTATTTATAATACCGAAACTTGCCACATGGTTTTTCCGAAATTTTCAAGGTGAAAAGAATTCTCATTTTATCTTTGTTCTGGCAATGGTATTTCTGGCAGCTTTTTTATCTGAACTATCAGGTCTTGAGCCGATTATAGGAGCATTTGCAGCCGGAATTGCTTTAAACCGGCTCATTCCACATACTTCCTCATTAATGAACAGACTTGAGTTTGTTGGTAACTCACTCTTTATTCCATTCTTTCTGATCAGTGTTGGGATGTTAATAAACCTTCATGTTCTTCTGGATGGAACTCATGCACTTA
>CAINLJ010000174.1 GCA_903850335.1 uncultured Bacteroidia bacterium
ACCCTTCCACTCATTGGTAGAGTTGCTGCTGGCTCACCCGCCATGTCAGTAGATTTTTATCATCATTGACCCAGTCTTCCATCATCGTCCTAGAGAAATATCCGGACATAATATCATCCATGTGTTTCCAAAACAAAGGGCGCATGATATCCTTTAACTCCTCAGCAAGCTCAAATGCCTTGATCTTGGCAGGATTGGAAAGGCGATCCATCATATTTGTGATACCACCGTGCTTCAAGGCTTCAGTAATAACTTCCCAGCCATACTGAACAAGTTTTGATGCATATCCTGGATCAATTCCCTTCTCGATCATCTTATCAAAAGAGAGAATAGAACCAGTCTGCAGAATACCACAAAGAATAGTCTGCTCACCCATCAGGTCAGACTTTACCTCGGCAACAAAAGAAGATTTCAACACCCCTGCCCTGTCGCCACCCGTACCGACACAATAAGCTTTGGCTATCTCAAAACCATCACCATTAGGGTCATTTTCAGGATGAACGGCGATCAGAGTAGGTACACCAAACCCACGTACAAACTCGGCACGAACCTCAGATCCCGGTGATTTTGGTGCTACCATAATCACCGTAATATCCTTACGGATTTGCATCCCTTCCTCAACAATATTGAAACCGTGTGAATATGACAATGTTGCCCCCTTTTTCATCAATGGCATTACCGCATTGATAACACCTGAATGCTGCTTGTCAGGTGTCAGGTTTATAAGCAGGTCAGCAGCTGGAATTAATTCTTCGTAAGTTCCTACTTTGAAGCCATTTCCAGTTGCATTCCTGTAGGATTGCCGCTGTTCGCTTATCGCCTCGGCACGAAGGGTATACGAAACATCGAGACCTGAATCGCGAAGGTTTAATCCCTGGTGCAAACCCTGTGCTCCACATCCAATGATTACGATCTTTTTGCCGATAAGTTTCGATACACCATCCGAAAACTCGGAACTTTCCATGAATTCACAGGTACCAAGCTGTGCAAGCTGAAGACGAAGGGGTAAAGTGTTGAAATAATTTGCCATTTGTATGATTTTAAAAATAGTATTGAATTTAACTGTACTCACATTTGATCCTGCAAAGCAAATGAATATTTACCAAAAAGAGTTGGATTAAATAAACTTTTTTAGGTAATTTTCATGGAATTATGAGCTGCGAAAATTTAATAAGAGTATATATTACCTATATTTCAATGTAATAACCTCAAATAACATTTGGTAATTTTACCCGCTACCTGAATCGATCCCCCCTGTACTGAAGGGGTGTAAGTCCTGTTTCGCGCTTGAAAAACTTTGTAAAATACGATTGATCGTCAAAGTTTAGCTTATTCGCGATATCGGAAATTCCAAGTGTAGTATGGGCCAGTAATCGTTTTATCTCAAGCAACTGCTTTGCCTTTATGATCTGCGATGAAGTCTTGCCGGTCAGCAATTTTACTGTCTGTGTAAGATGATTTGGCGTAACGCCAATCATCAGGGCATAATCGCTAAGCAATAAATTTTTATGACTATTTTCTTCGATCAGGTGAAAGAATTTTTTGACAAGGATTTGACCTTTACCCTTATTGATGAGTTCTTCATTCAAAGGATAACGGGTGGCACAGGTTGTCAGGATCAGGTTAAGAATGGATCTCAGGAGTTCAGGGATCAACTCACCAGGCTGATCAATCTCAGCAATACTACGTTTGAAGAGCATTTCGAGGAAGGTGACATCATTTTCATTAGTAAGCAATAACGGAGGATTATCCTGGTGTATTGTATAGAAAAAGGGAAACTCGATCAGGCTGTCCTTATTATCACGATTAAGCAGATAAAAATCAGAGGTGAAAATGAATATATATCCTTCAATATCGGCCGAAAGCTCCAGCTTATGTGCCTGTCCGGGTGACATAAAGAAGATACAGGGGGGAATAATCTCATATTTATTCCCGTCAATAACATGGAATCCGGAACCTTTACGGAGAAAGAGAACTTCAAAAAAATCGTGGCGATGGGGATATTTAACGCTGAAATGCCGGTTAGCATCAAAGATCTCAACCTGAAACTGTTGGCCCTTACGCTCAGGGGAACTGAAACTTTGCAGGCTGTAAACCGGTAAATGATCAGCTTGAGATTTCATAGGATGATTTTCGGTGATGGACGAAAGTACAAACAATATTCTTGAACAGAATGCTTGGAATAGAATTAAATTTGTAACCGTTAAAAAAGAAAAAAATTAATTGCCAAGGTTCGTCCGCAACCAGGGGTGAGGGATAAACGTGCGGAAACCATCTGCGAACAAAGACGGATAAAGGCAGGTATTGAGACACAAAATCTTGCGTCTCATCCTTCGGACGGAATGGATCGAATGCATTCCGGACTGAACTGCAAGTTAATAGCTATGTAATTAAAATGGAATTTGGGTAAACTATCAATTTCTTCATTGCCATGTTCAACCCGCTGCCGGGGTTGTGGTTTTAACCGCGTTCCTACCCCCGGTTCCGTTTCACTACACCGGGGGTCATTAACATTTGACTCCTTCGGAGTGGTTTAATACCGGGCAATGCAAAAATATGCGAACAAAATCGCGCAAAAGTCAAAAAAAAACTTATTTCGGATGAAATGAGGCCTATCCACAGGAAAGGTACCTGATCCATGGTTATCAAAGGTTAATAAGGTTTGGTTTCGCGGGGACTCCGGGGCTATGAAGGTTATGATGAGGAAAATAAGGTTTTATTAGGGCTCTAAAATAAATACTTGCTCCTTGTGTTATGCAAACGTGAATTGCACGACAATTTGATAATAGATTTGGGAAAGTGATTAGATTTTAACATTCTTTGGGTTTCACCTCCCTGAAAACCGAAATAATCAATTATTCTAAAAATCCAAGCCCTGGAAGGGCTTCCGTCTGACGGATAACCCCGGGTAAGGTTCGTCCGCAATCCGGGGTAAGGGATAAACGGGTGAAAACTGTCCGCGGGCAAAGGCCTGCAAGGGCACAAAGAAAGCTACGGACGGAATGGAGCGCAGCCTTGAATAAGGTCCAAAATAATTCCATTCTTTTCAATATTTCGCTAATTGTTCAACCCGCTGCCGGGGTTGTGGTTTTAACCGCGTTCCTACCCCCGGTTCCGTTTCACTACACCGGGGGTCATTAACATTTGACTCCTTCGGAGTGGTTTAATACCGGGCATGGCAAAAGTTCACGGGCAAAACCTGCATAAGCAAAAAAAAATATTTCTGACGTAACGATGCCAAACCACATGAAATATACCTGATCCATGGTTATCAAAGGTTAATAAGGTTTGAAGCTATGTGGACTCCGGGGCTATGAAGGTTAAGATGAAGAAAATAAGATTTTATTAGCCTAACAAAATAAATAGGTGCTCCTTGTGTTATGCACAACCGTTTATTGCACGACAATTTGATAATAGATGTGGGAAAGTGATTAGATATTAAGATTCTTTGGGTTTCACCTCCCTGAAAACCGAAATA
>CAINLJ010000175.1 GCA_903850335.1 uncultured Bacteroidia bacterium
ATAAGATAAATAGAATGGCATTTTTACTCAACCAATTCACTTTTCTGTTTTGTAGATTCATATAATTCATGATTTTTCGTTTTATAATTTATTTGTATTTATTTTTTAAGCTCAATCTGAGAAAATAGTAAATTATTATATTTCTAATTTGATACGACTTTTAAACAATAAAAAAATCACAGAGTTCCTTGCAGTGTAATTGCTTATTACCTCAAACATTTTCATGAATGAGCCTGCCAGGAAACTCTGTGAGAATATCATAAAGTTTTTGGTGTGAAAATATGTCCTGAAAGATTAAGCAATTACAAAGGCAAAGCTAGAGGATCAATAGCTGTATCAAAATAGAGTAATCATCGTAATTATCTACGACGTTTACCGTATTCCTCTAATCATCCTGACAAATTCAGTGGCCTGATTGGAATTTAAAGATTACATACAGTGGGAAAGTCCTGGTCAGACCAGACCTTTTTTGATTGCGTAACTAATCAAACCGGCAATGTTAGTTACGTTTAGTTTGTTCATCAGATTGGTGCGATGAGTATCGACTGTTCGATGACTTATAAACAATTTAGAACCGATCTCTTTGTTGGAATATCCACTTGCAATAAGTCTTAGTATTTCTTCCTCGCGGGATGTGAGAATTTCTATGCTCATTTTGAGCTGTGAACCCTGATTTTGAGTCTCATTTAGCAAGGATTGGGTAACCCCTGCAGAAAAGTAATTTTTTCCCTGATAAACTTTAACTATTGCATTAACCAATTCATCCTGTGAACTGTTCTTTAGGATATAACCATTTGCACCAATAGCCATTATACTTTTTATCATTCCTGCCTCTTCATGCATGGACAAAATAATTACTTTGGTATCTGGTTTGTTCTTTTTGATCTCTTTCAGTGCATCAATGCCATTCATAATTGGCATATCAATATCCATCAGAACTATGTCAACATTTATGATATCAAGCAATTGCAGAGCTTCCAGTCCATTATTAGCCTCTCCTGATACAGTAATAAAGTCATAGCCTTTCATCATTGATTTCATACCATCGATGATTAACCGGTGGTCATCTACCAGAAGAAGTCTTATTGCTTTCATAAAACAGATGATCTGATGGTTATACTCGTTCCTTCGCCCAAAACAGATTCAAAATGAAGATGACCTTTAATCCCATCTATCCGGCTGGCTATATTAAGAAGGCCAATACCTTTATTTTGATATTTCTCAACTTCGAATCCAACTCCGTTATCAGATACTGAAAGAACAACAAGTTTTTCATTTTTAATTAGTTGTATGTTCAACATATCAGCTTTAGAATGCTTTATTGCATTATTGACAAGTTCCTGTAAAACGCGAAAAAAGACCAGTTCGGTATGATCATCGATTCTATCCGTGAATTCGTTGTGTTCGAATTTATATTTCAGAGGTGTATTACCAAGATTTAGTTTAAGCATCCCTTCAATAGCCGCAATAAGTCCGAATTGTTCAAGTTCTTTAGGCATCATTTGGTGGGAAATCGAACGGACTTCGGTGCTTGCACTGTCTAGCATAATTTCAAGTCTTTGAAAATCAGGTTCATACTCTGGAAGAACAGCCTTCCTGGATAATGAATGATAGTTTAGTTTTAAAGCTGTAAGAGTCTGGCCAAGACCATCATGTAATTCCTTTGCTATACGGCGCCTCTCTTCCTCCTGTACTTTAAATACCGCACTTAATTGAGCTTCCTGATGAAGAATCTTTTCAGTATCCCGGGCTGCCTTCTGACGCTGCTGATGTCTGTAAAAGAGAAATATTCCGGCTCCGGTCATAGAAATGATTATAAAGATAAGCAGCCAAATCTCAGTTTTTCTTTGTTTTAATGATACCTCATCAAATTCCTTTTCCTTTTTTATCAGTTGAAGATCTTGCTCCAGTTTCTGGTTTTCGTATTTATTCTGAACCTCAAGAATTTGTTGCTGTAACCGCTCATTATAGGCCGAGTCCTTCGTTACAATATATTTTTTCATTAGAATAAATGCGCTATCCGGCTGGTTAATCAGGGCCTTTAGTTTTGCCAGACCAAGTAAAGAGCTTAGTTTTTCTTCCGACACCGAAATTTTATTAGCGATGGTTAATGCCCGCAATAAAGCCGCCTGTGCTTGTCTGTACTTTCCGGTCTCAGTAAATACGGTTCCAATTCTTGACAGAGTGGACGAAATCCCTTTCAAATCGCCTAACCGTTCTCTGATTTCCAATGACTCGGAATATAAATTAATGGCTTTTGTGAAGTCTTTCCTGGCCATATAGATATTTCCCATATTACTCAGATTAGCACTTATGTACTCATCATTTTTGAGAATCCTTGAAAGGTCTAATGCTTTCTCATAATAGGTCAGTGATTGTGTTGTATCGCGCATCTTGGCATACACATTGGCCATGTTGCTGTATGAGTTTGCTTCACCGGCGGAATCTTTCATTTTCAGGCGATATTCCAGTCCAAGTTTATGATACTCAAGACTCTTTTCCAGGTTTCCAAGATTCTGATGAATTATAGCAATATTATTCATACTATATCCGATTCCTTTATCCAGTCCAAGTTTCTGGTAAATCTTTAGTGCTTCTATCTGGTTTTGAAGAGCTTCAGTGAGACGGCCTTGTTTCTGATCTATAATGCCAAGTTTATTATAGAGTGATGCTACTCCCTGCAGATCATTTAATTGTTTTCTGATATTCATCGATTCTTTCAGGAAGTCGGTTGCCTTTCGGTAATCGGCTTTATCAATAAACAGAATACCCAGATCATTTAATGCCTGTGCTACACCTTTGGGGTATTTTAATTCTTTAGCTAATCTAAGAGCTTGATTTCCAAATAT
>CAINLJ010000176.1 GCA_903850335.1 uncultured Bacteroidia bacterium
CTAATCCGCCAATAATCCCAACTAAGGCATCCAGTGAACCTTCACCCAACGAAACAGGAAGTGTTCCGGGGCAATAACCCAATATGGCCATTCCCGTACCGAAAATGAGTCCCCCGAGCATAACTCCTCCGAGGATTAGCGGTTTTATATGGTAGGAGGCGAAACCCAATTCAATTTCAATACTCAATAGAATTGCCCCGACACCTATGGTAATTAAAATGGACTTGGCAACCGCCAGATTCTTCAGGATTGCCAGACCACTGATGGTATCAAATTTATTAAGTTTGGCATACTGAAGGATGGCACCAAACAGAAATCCAAGAATAAATATTGTAATCAAAATATTTTAATTAAAATAAGTAGGTACTAAACAGGCTTATAAATAGAATTACTAATACAATAAAGGTAATCGCGACATAGATCCAGTCTCTTTCGAACAGAAAGCCAACAAGTGAAAAGATTACTCTGGCAATGGGTGTGGCAACCAATACCAAAAGTCCTAATTGGATAACATCTCTTCCCCGGAAATTAAATGCTTCCTGAATGATCAGGTGCACTTTCCGGAAACGGAGAGGTTCTCCTTTAAATGTACTATAATCAAAATACTCCCCTGGATGTTGGATGAAAAATAATACTCCTCCGAATATGACGAGTAAGGCGGCGACTACTACTCCATAACGCAATAACGATCCCATGATATCCCTCATCCGTCTGTCATCCAGCTGTTTATAGTCAACAATCATCTCAGATGTTTTTTGCGAGTCCGTTATAGATCATTTCAAGTGCCAGAAGTGATACAACTATTGCAAATACAACACGAATTTTTTTGGTTTGGGACTTGATAAGAATCCTGGCCCCAAAAAGAGAACCGATTAAAACACCAAGCATGACTGGCATTGACAACACCGGATCGATATATCCCCGTGTCAGGTAAATCCCTGCGCTGGCTGCAGCTGTAACACCAATCATAAAATTACTGGTAGTAGTCGAAACCTTGAAAGGCATTTTCATTATAGAATCCATGGCTATTACTTTTAAAGCACCTGAACCAATTCCTAATAAACCGGAAAGAATTCCGGCCAGGATCATCATTGCGAAACCTCCTGCTAAATTATGTAATGTATAATATTTCAATCCATTAGCAGTCATGTAGGATCCTTTTACCTTGAGTACTTCAACCAATCGGCTTGCTTTTCCCTGTTGCTCAATATTTGTATTCTGAATTTCGTCTTTGGGTTTAAGAGATGCCAATGCAGAGTAAATCAGTACAAAACCAAAAATTACAGCAATGGTATGAGTTGGTGCAAAGAAAGCTATTGCGGCACCTGCAATTGCTCCCAAAGTGGTTGCAATTTCAAGAAACATACCAATCCGGATATTTAAAATACCCTCTTTCACAAATGCAGATGCCGCACCAGATGATGTAGCAATTACCCCAATTAAAGATGTGCCAATGGCATAGCGGATATCAACTCCAAAACCTATGGTTAAAAGTGGCACGATTACAACTCCTCCTCCCAGACCAGTGAGTGATCCGATAAACCCAGCGAATAAGGCACCGGCAAAAAGGATTGCAATAAAAGTTACCACTATTGGACTATTTCAATTTAGTTCCTTTGCAATGGCAATTGCAGCAATTGTCCCATCTGCCACAGCAGTAGTGATCTGTCTGTATTTTTTGCTGATCACATCACCAACAGCAAAAATATCAGGCAGGCTTGTTCGCATATCTTCATCGGTTTTAATATAACCCCATTGATCAAGGGTGAGCTTATCTTTGAATAACTGTACGTTAGGTTTCATCCCGATAAAAATAAATACACCATCACTTACCAAAGTCTTGATCTCCTTTGTTTTAAGATCCTCTACCTGAGTAATAAGCTTATCTCCTTCACGTTTGAACGACCGGGGTTCATGTTCAAGCATTGTGCTGATTTTCGGATTGGCAAATAGTTTCTCCTGGGCAGTTTTATTGGCCGTTAAAGCGTCAAACTGATGAACGAGTGTGATCTTTCCGGCAAATTTGGAAATAAAATCAGACTCCTCAACGGCAGAATTACCACCACCAATAACAACAACTTCCTTATCACCGTAATACTTGGCATCACAGGTGGCGCAGTAGGATATCCCCTTACCTTTTAGCTCACGCTCCCCGGGAATGCCCATAAGATTAGGAGAAGTACCCGTTGCAATAATGATCTTTTTTGCTTTTACAGTTTCATATTCATCGAGGATAACCTCCCTCTTATCAAGATCAACCTTCGAAACATCGACGGCAACCTTATAGGCCGTTCCGCAAAGTTTGGTTTGTTCAGACATATTGTGTGAAAGCATATAGCCAGCCTGTGGTTCAATAAATCCGGGATAGTTGGAGACTTCATGGGTTGTAGCAACATGACCTCCGGGCAGGGCAATATCAATGAGCACTGTATTTATTTTAGCCTGACAAAGATAAAGTCCGGCAGTCAGTCCACCCGGACCGGCACCTAAGATCATTACATCATATTCGGTCACACTGGGCTTAATCTTGTCGTTAATGGTTGCAACTTTATCTGACGAAATCAGTTTGTTCAGGTTTGTGATAATGTCTTTTCGCTTAACTCCACCAGTCAGAATATCACCAACCGCCTTTCCCTCATCATAGAATAACAGTGTTGGAGAGGATTTTACACCAAGCTGATCGGCCAGTTCCCTGTTTTTCTGACGAAAAATCTTAACAAATTTAATGTCGTTACCATATAAACTGGCAAGAGATTCAAACTTAGGTGCCAGTGCCTCACATGGAGGACACTCAGAGGAGTAAAAATCGAGGACTACTTTTCCGCCTTTCAAAACTTCCTGATCAAATTCTGAACTTACGATCTCTTTCATGTCTAATTTTATAATTCGTTTTATGTAGAAGAAATTCTATTCATGAAAATAAGCACCAAAGCCCAACTCCAATAACTCTTTAACCGGGCGGCAGTCTGTTGAACAAATGGTTCCGTGTGTATTCTTTGCTACAGAACCGCATCCGCCACCACAAGCCAGTTGAACTGCACACTCCTTGCATTCGGTAATCGAGGTGACATCGCGCATCTCCCAGGAGTCAACGAGATCCTTTTTGAGTGTAACCTCAGGATAAAAGGTTCCCAGCTCTTCATCTGATTTTCCAACCGTTGCCGTACACGGATAGATCTTGCCTGTGTAATCAAATGCCCACTCTGTTTTGCAGGCAGGACAGGAATCAAACAATGGTTCGGGCATACTCCCATTCTCCGCCAGGAATTTTGAAATTGAGTAGGCCGGTTTATAAAACTCCGGAATATGCGGGTGTGTTTTTGTCAGTTCATACAGTTTTTCGTACATTGAAATACGTGTATAAAGCTTATCTGATGCCGACTGACAATGGTGCAATTCATAATTCCTACCAAGCTGCGTCTTAAAATATGGGCTCGAAGTCCAGGTTTTATCAATCGCAAACTGCGCCAAATCTGAAATATTTTCAATATTTTCCTTATCGATGACCATCCTTAAATTAACTGTAAGGCTACTGGCCAGACAGGCATCCACTCCTTCGACAATTTTATCAAACGTCCCACCGCCCCCCTTGAGGAACCGGCGGGTATTATGGACCGAATCGGTCCCATCCATTGTGACCTGAATTTCGCGGATAAGCCCGTTTCGAAGAATATCGATGTATTCAATCAGGGTGTACCCATTTGTGACAAAACAAATTTCCAGCCCGGCTTCAGTTGCTTTCCGGATAAGGTAGGTTATTGTCTC
>CAINLJ010000177.1 GCA_903850335.1 uncultured Bacteroidia bacterium
GCTCTGCACCTTTGAACGTTAAAAGTCAGATATTTTCATTTAAAATTATGAGGCAGAACTTTTTCAAGCAATATCAAGCAATTAAAAAGAGTTATATAATAGAGCACAAAGTGAAAACGCAAAGAATCTCAAAGCATTGCATATTAGGTCGTTAAATTTTCGCAACATTCTGTTTTCATTATTTAACCTGGCGGTAGAAGACTTTTGATACAGCCTCTTCTATGCCTTTATTAACAGTTTTTTTGAATAGAATAAGAAAATCTTTGTAGAATAATCCATATAACAGGAAATCAAGCCAGGTAGTGCCGAAATCTCCGTAATGCTTATCCTTTGATAGGATCTATATATCTATTTATGATTTAGTCAATAAACTTTAGTAAGCAAATATTTTTGTATCTGGTGTTAATATGTATATCCAAACAGAGTTTAAACTAAGTCCCGGATTAAAATTAAGACCCTTTGCGTGCGGAATATAAAAATGGTTTATACTGTTAAGAGCGAAGTATTGCCAATTAGCTGGATTATTTATAACCCGTATTTATCAATCAGATAGATTATTCCTGTAATTCCGGCAGCACCCATTTCAAGTTCTCTTTTATTCACGCCTTCAAAAACATCTGTGGCAGCATGATGGAAATCAAAATAGCGTTGGGTGTCGGGATTCAGATCTATTAGAAGGGTACCCAGTTCATTTAAGGGACCAATATCAACGCCACCGCCTCCTTCCTGAAAATGATCCATATAATATGGGGTGAATAGGTTCTTGTAAGCGAATAATCTTTTCAGAGTATCCCCCCGGGCTTCAAATCCAAAGCCGCGAGGTGTAAAACCTCCTTCATCACTTTCGAGAGCGGCAATATGTTTTTCCTTATTCAGCTTCGCTACTTCGGCATACTTTAATCCACCGCACATTCCGTTTTCCTCGTTCATGAAAAACACGCAACGGATTGTATGTTTAGGCCGGATATTTAACTTCTGCATTAAACGCAATGCCTCCAGACTTTGAACCACGCCCGAACCGTCGTCGTGAGCCCCCTCTGCCATATCCCAGGCATCGAGATGTCCACCGACAACAATTATTTCTTTCGGATGTTCAGTACCTCTCAGTTCACAAATCACATTGTGCGAAAGAGTATCAGGCAGCCACTGACAATGCATTTCCAGGTTAAAAGATAATCCGGCAGATTGTTTTAAATCCTTACTCAGCATTTCTGCATCCTTTGTACTGATTGCACAGGCCGGAATTTTTGCTACCGAGTCAGTATAATTCATCATCATACCAGTATGCGGATAAGGATTAATCCCAAGGCTCATACTTCGAACGATTACCGCAGTGGCACCTAGATGGGAAGCCTCGTTTGCACCAAGTTCACGCTGATCTATTGCCCCACCGTATGCATAGAAAGTGTTAATTTTAGTATCGTCCATCGGACGGTTCAAAAACACAATATGTCCCTTCACTTTATCTTTGCCTAATGACCTGAGTTCCTCGAATGACCTCACCTCGATCACTTCTCCTTTGATCTTTCCACCAATACTGCCGCCCAATGCGCAAACACTTACAGATGTTGCTTTTGAGCCCGAAGTGATATGGTACGAAGCTGTCTCCTTTGCACCTCTCACCCAATGTGGGACCATAACCTCCTGCATGAAAGTTGTATCAAAACCATAACTCTTCATTTTGCTATAACTCCACTTCACAGCACCTGCAGCAATTGGTGAACCGCTGAGTCGTTTCCCGTATCCTTTGCACAATTCACGCAGGTTATCATAAGACTGGCCATGACCTAACTCTTCATCGAAAATACTTTTGAGTATTATCGAATCCTGCTTGTTTTGTCCTTTGAGGAACAAGGAAAGCAACAAAAGAGGGATAATAATTTTAAACTTCATATTTGCGAAAATAGTTTTTTTACGCATACGAAAAATAGGGTAACTATAATGTCAGATTAAAAAAGAAGTGAAAGTTTTAAAAAAGCTATTGGAACTTCCTTGTAATTTATTATATTTGTATGAATTATCATACATTAAAAATTAAATAGTTGCATAATGACTGATATATCAGACAATAAATGGATGGCTTCAAGCGATTCAGTATTGCTAAAATCGATTGGATCGTTCATCAGGCATAATCGCTTATTGCAAAATAAAACGCAAGGGCAGCTGGCCAAAGAAGCTGGAATAGTCCGTTCAACATTAAGTTTGTTTGAAAGAGGAGAGAATACGAGCTTACTTATATTTATTCAGCTTTTAAGAGCATTGAAACTCTTGTCCCTGCTGCAGGAATTTCAGATTACACCCCGTATCAGCCCGATTCAATTAGCCAAACTTGAACGATCAGAACGCCTTCGGGCAAGGAGTAAAAATCCAATTGAATCCAAACCTAAATCCGATTGGTGATGGCAAAAACTGCAACTGTAAAAATCTGGAACACCAAAGTTGGTGCTATTGCATGGGATGATGCTGCTGGAATTGGTGATTTTGAATATGAGCCCTCCCTTCTCAGAAACAATTGGGACCTTGCACCCTTAAAAATGCCTTTGGCAGAAGCGGGAAGACGTATCTTTACCTTCACAGAACTAAAAAACAGTCAGACGTTTAAAGGGCTGCCGGGCTTAGTTGCAGATGTATTGCCCGATAAATATGGTAATGCCGTAATAGATGCCTGGTTATCGCGAAGTGGCCGTCCTTCGGGAAGTATGAACCCGGTTGAAACACTCTGTTTTATTGGCAGGCGCGGCATGGGTGCTTTGGAATTTGAACCTCCTGAACCCAAAGGGGTAAACGCTGCAACAAAGGTTGAAGTGGATGACCTTGTTGAAATAGCCAATGATATTCTCGCCGGACGTAAAAACTTCTCAACCAATCTTTCTGCCGATCAGGAAAAAGCTTTACTCGATATCCTAAAAATTGGCACTTCCGCCGGAGGAGCCCGGGCAAAGGCAGTTATCGCGTTTAATCCTGATACCAGGGAAGTGCGCAGTGGTCAGGCCGATGCTCCCAACGGTTTTTCGCATTGGCTTATCAAATTTGATGGTGTTACCGACAGCCAGTTTGGGGCAGCCCATGGTTATGGCCGCGTCGAAATAGCTTACCACCTGATGGCAAAAGCCGCTGAAATTGAGATGACAGAATGCCGCCTTTTTGAGGAACATGGGAGAGCACATTTTATGACCCGAAGATTCGACCGAGAGACAGGCAAAGGGAAAATACACCTTCAGAGTTTTTGTGCCCTGCAGCATTACGACTTCAATGATATAAACTCGTACAGTTACGAGCAACTCTTCGAAACGATGCGCTCCCTTGGGCTGCCTTACCCGCAGGCCGAACAGTTATTCAGGCGTATGGTATTTAATGTACTATCGCGCAATTGCGATGACCATACCAAGAACTTTGCTTTTTTGATGGATAAAACAGGTGTATGGTCGCTTTCCCCGGCTTTTGATGTATGCCACTCTTACCGACCTGAAAGTGCCTGGGTAAGCCAGCAGTCACTTAGTGTGAATGGTAAAAGAAATGACATTACCCGAAACGATTTATTGTCTGTTGCCAGGCAAATGAATATAAAAAAGGGCGCCAACATTGTGGACCAGATTAATGAAGTTGTGAATAAGTGGCCACACTATGCCGAAGAAACCAGCGTGAGTCCCAAACTTAGAGATGCCATAAATGCTACGCTAATCAACATCAATCAGTAGGGAATATTCTCGACTAGCCTAACCTTACCATCCATAAATACTATGTTCAGGTACTTTTCTTGCTGACTATAAAAAATAAGCAATAATGACTATTAAAAAGCGTCTAAAAATTACAAACTCTCCAGACCCAATACACCATCAACTGACCAATGGGGTCTATATTAATACTGGGATTCATGATGATGACTAGTTATTATCTTTAAGAATATTAGGATTATTGATCAGTGGGGTGATGGATTGAAACTTATTGCTGATGAGCTGAAAGAAGATCCCGAAATTGATTTCAGATGGGTCGAAAAGGATTGCAATTTCAGTTACAGTTTATCAAGAAAATAAAGGTGCAGCCAGAGTTACAAACAGAGCAGCCCGAGTTACAGCTCGAGTATAGAAAATGCTGGATTTCCTTTTTCAATATGGTATAATGTGGAACGATCAATTCCTGCCCGTTCCGCCACAAGTATGGTCGTCAGTTTCCGCCGCTTTCGGGCCAGCTTAATATTTTCTCCAATCTGTTCAAATATTTTTTGAAACTTTGGAAGTAAGATTTGCTTCTTGGATTGCATGAGTTGATGATTATTATCGACAAAAGTGAAAATAATGTCTTAAATAAACAACAATTCCTATTTTAGGAATAGATTTAAAAAATCAAAATATACAGATAGAGTTATTGCTAAAAGTACCACATGAAGGTACTTTTAGCAATATTTCTATGTTATCAGGAGTATATGAAGTTTGTAATATCTTAGTGGAATATGACATCTTAAAAGGTTGAAAAATCCATTTCCCACCCCAACAGGCTGGCTTTGTTTTTTTACCCCAATCCGAGTGCTAAGAAAGATTGGTTTTAAAACTCAAATTTTGCTTTTATGCCTCATCTTTTCTTTTGCAATTAATTGATTGCCATATCGGTAAACCATCTTGTCATTTTTACTTTTCCAGTTCTTGCTGAGTGATTTCTTTCCACTCAGAGAACTCAATTTTCACTTCCGGCTTATAAACAGTAATCGTATTTCATACTAGCATTAAAGGAAAATTCCCTGCAAAGGTGGGGCACCCCTTCATGTACCAGTCCCTTCAGTAAAGAACTTTCACGGCATATCCTCACTCCCTGTGCTTATTCCGGTATTCCATGTTTCCTGACTGCCTCTCTGTGGCACCC
>CAINLJ010000178.1 GCA_903850335.1 uncultured Bacteroidia bacterium
AATTTCTGTTCTACAAATATAAACGGTGCTCTGCACCTTTGAACGTTAAAAGTCAGATATTTTCATTTAAAATTATGAGGCAGAACTTTTTCAAGCAATATCAAGCAATTAAAAAGAGTTATATAGGAGCAACGCAAAGAAAGGGCAAAGTTGCGCAGAGATATTTTGCTGTAATTTAATGCTTTGTGATCCTCGGCGGTTTTCCTTTGCGGCTCTCCGCGGTTATTTTTTTTTCTTTTGATACAGCCTCTTTTTTATTTTGTTCCTTCAAGGATTACCGCCTTGATAGCACGTTGACAAACCGGACAAAAGTCAGTCGTTTTATTCGATTTCATTCTGCAATCCTGCATCGGACTGAAAATTCCCTTTGGGACATAGCCGCCTCCTTCGAAGGCTCCAATTAAAGTTTCATATTTTTCTTCTCTGGGCGTCGGAACCACGGTTGACTCCTTTACCATATCCTTCCATTTGGAATTAAAATTGACCAGAGTAGTTATATTGGGTTCCCAAGGCTCAGCCTTCAGATTATAATATTCATCAAAAGCCACCTCAGAGGTATAATATTCATCCGCCAGACCTGCAAAACCGTGTCCAAATTCATGAACGAAAACATTTGGCGAAAGTTTATGGTCTGTAGTGCAAACATTTATCGAATTGTAAAATCCACCACCACCATAACGTGAGGAATTAACTAACAGGATAAGCTGGTCATAGGGGATATCCGCTGCCATATCGTGAACACTCTTCATATCCGATGTGGTTAAATAACGTGAAATATCAAACGTGTAAAATGTGCTGTTAAATAAGGTATTGCGATAAATATGCTCCCCTGGAATATCTGTGCCTGACTCTACAGAGCGAGTTTTCAGAAGATAAACATTGAATAAGTTCTTCATTTCTGAGAATGGAGGGACAACGAACAGGGAATCAACGAGTCTTTTGGCATCAGAAACAAATTTATCCATCTCACCCGTTGTATAACCTTCAGCCAGAATCGCGATATCAATCTTATGTGAAGGGTCACCCTGATCGTAAATCTTCTCAACTGAAACCTTAGGTGCATTTTCACTTAAGATGAAATAGCTCTCCGGATCAATACTCCTCGAATAAATATCCGTGAAATGCCCATTTCTGTCTCTCTTTTCGATGACAAGCCGAACACTTTTTTGTGGAAAAGGGAATCTGATGACCTGATAAAATGCCTTATTTATCTCTTTTGCTTCGGGTGTTGATTGCCATTCCTGAAAGAGTGGTGAGAAGCCTCTTGAGAAGATAAGGATTCCACTCTGCTGATCGTAAACCTGAAACCGATAGGTACCAAGATTTAGATTGTCGATCAAATTGTTATGAGAACCACCCCAAACTTTCTCCCTTTTTAATTCACAAGGAAGAACAGTTACAGAAGTGTGGTTTCCGGAAAGGAGATAGTCAAACCGAAGTACTTCATTTGTAAAATAATTGTCATAGACTGGCGATCCCAATAGTGATAGCGGGGCTAAAAGGAGAATAATCCTGACTAAAAATCTCTTCATGATGAGTATCTTTGGTTACTTTTGTAATGAATCTCAAAACTAATGAATATTGTTTAATATATTTTCCAGGTTATGTCTGTATTATACGATTATATCAAGGATTTTTTGTTGAATTACGGTTTATCAGATAGGTTGGCCGTGCATTTTGCTGCTCTTATCTCCCTTTCGATACTTATTTTAGTCGCCTTACTTATTTTTCTGATAGTAAGAAAGATCGTTATTAAGATTATTGGCAGAATTGTTTTGCGTACAAAAGGACTTTGGGACGACTCACTTTTTGACCACAAAGTCTTTCATGTTCTCGTTCATATCGTACCTGTAATCATAATTTACAGCTCTTCAGGGTTCGCCGGCGAAGACATTACCTGGTTCCCGGAATTCATTACCGGACTTGCTCATATCTATCTTGCCATAATTATTATGGCCGCATTACTCCGCTTTTTAAATGCAGCTCATGAGATTTACAATACATATACCTACTCAAACGAGCGCCCTATTAAAGGATATATCCAGTTGATGAAAATATTGGTCTATTTCTTTGGATCTATTTTTATTATAGCTGTCCTGGTTGATAAAAATCCCGCGAGTTTGTTTGCCGGCCTCGGGGCAATGGCGGCAGTTCTGATATTGGTGTTTCGCGATGCCATCATGGGTTTTGTCGCCAGTATTCAAATCGCTGTCAATAGAATCATAAAGCCGGGTGACTGGATTACTGTACCAAAATTTAATGTCGATGGTACGGTGCATGATATCTCGCTAACTACAGTAAAAATTCAAAACTGGGATAAAACGATCACGACAATCCCAACCTATTCTCTGGTTTCTGAAGGCGTAACTAATTGGGCAGGAATGCTTGAATCGGGTGGTCGCAGAATAAAGCGGTCTGTCAGTATTGATATTACAAGTATAAGGCAATGTGATGAACCCATGCTTGATCGAATAAAAAGACTACCGATGTTCAGCGAATTTATAAATGCGGGTTTATCAAATCCGGATGATTACGGGAATGACATGAATGTAGGTGCTTTAAAACTGAATTTGTTTTCTTCACCAACAAATATCTCACTTTTTAAACAATATCTTGAGGGTTATCTCATATCTCATCCAGGTATTCACGAACACATGACCCGGATAGTCAGATTCCTTCAATCCACTGAAAAAGGTCTGCCGGTAGAGATAATAGTCTTCAGCAAGGCTCAGCAGTTAAATTTGTATGAAGCATTGCAGGCTGAGCTTTTCGACCACATTTTTGCGATCCTGCCGGATTTCGGATTAAGGGTTTTTCAGAATCCATCCGATGATAACGCCCTTTTGTAAATAATAGCAATTTTAAGCCTTCAAATAAGGGTAATACAATGTTTAAAATTGGTATTCCCCGGTCTGGAAATTGTATGAATAAATGGATTTGTTTAATTTTTTAGATAAAAAGTTAGAAAAGTGAAAAATATTAGCGATTTTTGTATCAAATTGAAAGCATTGTGAAGAAGAACAATATTGTATTAGAAGAAGATTTTAAGGAGCAAAGTGTTCATATTGATGATCTTGACAGGAAGATTTTGAAACTTATTACTGCCAACGCCCGTATTCCGTTTCTTGAGGTTGCCAGAGAATGTGGTGTGTCAGGGGCAGCCATCCACCAAAGGGTGCAACGACTGATTTCAGTTGGAGTAATTGTTGGCTCCGAATTTATTGTAAGCCCTCAGAAGCTTGGATATAACACAACTGCGTATATGGGAATATATCTTGAAAAGGTTACCTACGATAAGAAAGTATTAAAACAATTACGCGAAATTTCTGAAGTTGTCGAATGTCACCATACTACCGGTCAGTATGCGATTTTTATTAAGATTCAAACCAAGACAAATAAACATCTGATGAAGATTATTGATACTGATCTTCAGGCTATTGATGGTATAGCGAGAACTGAAACATTTATCTCACTTGAAGAGGATTTCAAACGTCAGATTCCAATCCGATAGTTAGTACAATTGTGTACAAACTAACAAAGCCTCCTGTTCAGGGAGGCTTTGTTAGTTTGAAGGATGAAGGTTAGAAGGGAAGATCATCCTTATCGTCCTGATCTCCACCTAGTGGCGGTATATCAGATTGTGAATAGGGAGGGACATGGGTGCTGCCACCTGTCGTACCACCACCTTGCTGGACAAGATCTACACGAAAGGCATTGATGTTACTGAACCATTTATCATTGTATTCGCGCGATTCGATACTAAATGATACCTCGACTTCCATGTTGGGCTTAATCTTATCGAAAGTCCCGTTTTTGTCGTTGAAAAGAGTGAAGCAGATTTTTTTTGGATATTGTTCCTCAGCTGTCTCGATCACGAAGTCTTGTTTTTTCCATTCGCCGCGTGCGCTTGTCCCTTTTACTTCGGGCAGAATCTGTAAGACTCTTCCTGTTGTTTTAAAGCTCATACTGTTTGTTATTAAGTTACTTATAAAAAAAGAATCCGGAATTATTAATCCCGGATTCAGTAAGCGGGGTTATTCCCCAAAAGTAATTTAAAAAATCAATTTATTTTTTGATTTCAAGAAGTTCTACTTCAAAAACCAATACAGAATTTGGTTTAATATCAGCTCCTGCACCACGCTCGCCATAGGCAAGGGCAGATGGGATAACCAATTTCCATTTTGAACCAACAGGCATAAGTTGCAATGCTTCAGTCCATCCCGGAATAACCTGGTTAACAGGGAAAGTAGCTGGTTTGCCACGTGTTACTGAACTGTCAAATACCTTACCTTCAACAGTTGTTCCATGATAATGTACAACCACTGTATCTGTAGCAGCTGGTTTAGGACCATTGCCTTCTTTAAGAATTTCATACTGAAGACCACTTGCAGTAGTTTTAACCCCTGATTTTTTACCATTCTCCTCAAGGAATTTTTTCCCTGCTTCGGCTGCTTTACCAGCTTCAACCTGCTGAGCTTTCATAAAATAGCTTTGAGTTATACCAGTAACTTTTGCCGCTGCTATCTGAGAAGAATCACCGTTTAAGGCGCTTGTAAAGGCAGCCAAAATAATTTTCTGGTCGAGATTTTTACCTCCCGGAGCTGTAGGAAGATTTTTCTTAATGTTGTTACCTATATCAATTCCAATTGCATAGGCTGCAGAATCAGCTAGCGTTTTCAGCTGAACTTTCGAACTTTTGAAGTTGTTGCACGATCCAAAAAAGAAAGTACCCGCAACTAAGGTAACAATGAGAGTTTTGATTTTCATAACCGTTTTCTTATAAATTTTAATGTTTATTCTAAAAGGTGCGAAGATAGAAATTTTATTATGATTTCAGTAACTGTTTATTTGTTTAAATGGGTTAATAAAACAGAATTTATAAAGAGGAGGATGGGACCAGATATTTGCTGAAACAGATGTTGAGATTAGTTCTAAGACTTTGACAGATAATAAAATCCGTATTAAACTTCTTTCCTGGAATTTTTAGTTCCCCTTAACATTTCCCGCTTTCCAGGAGGACCGGCGATTCTTTCTGTTGTATATCCGGCTTCGATTAATGACCTCCTTACTGCACCCTTGGCGCAGTAAGTTACAAATTTTGACCCTTGAGCACAACACGAAGTAATCTTTTTAATGACTGATGTTTCCCAAAGTTCAGGCTGTTTCTCCGGAGAAAATGCGTCGAAATAAACAAGGTCCACTGGGGCGAAAGTTGAATAGTCAATCTCCAGCAAATCACATGAAAGCTTTAAGATAGAGAAATTGTCTGTAATTTGAGTTTGCATATTCCATTCGGCATCATGAAGAGAATTGAAAAGGTGCGGTTCAATATCAGGAAGGATATGTGTATAATTAAGTTGGTTCCAAATCTTTCGTGGTAAGGGGAACTTCTCAATTGTAATATACTGCATGGTTTGCCCGGATCTCATCGATTCAGCAAGGGAAAGCAATGCATTTAATCCCGTACCAAAGCCAATTTCGAGTATATTGACTGAAGAATATTTTATTTGTCTCAAGCCTGCCGTGATAAATACGTGCATCGATTCCTGAAGCGCACCAAATCTTGAATGATAGCTCTCGCCAATATCCTGGTTATAAATGGTGTCAGATCCATCTTCTGTCTTAATGATTTCTTGGTTAGGCATACAATGAAAATTGGATTTGGTAATTTTTCTGAACTTAAGGCAAAAATACCGTGAAATATCCATACTTTCGTTTGCTTATGAAATGAATGTCTAATAATTAGCTTTTAAGGAAATGCTCATCCGGTTGTACGACGAAAATCCGAATCCCAGGGAAATTCTCAAAGTTGTTGAAATCCTGCGCGATGGAGGGGTAATCATTTTCCCCACTGATACTATTTATGGCATCGGATGCGACATAACAAAGCCAAAAGCTATTGAAAGGATTGCCCGGATTAAAAATGTCAAACCCGAAAAAGCGGCCTTTTCATTCCTTTTTTACGATCTTAGTAATATCTCCGACTATTGTAAACCTATATCAAACAGTATCTTCAAGCTAATGAAGAAGAATTTGCCGGGTCCGTTTACTTTCATCCTCAATGCAAACAACAATATTCCAAAGCACTTCCGCAGTACAAAGAAAAGCATAGGAATACGGATTCCGGGAAATAATACAATCCGCGAGATAGTCAAAGAACTGGGAAACCCCATTCTCTCAACCTCAGTTAAGGATGATGATACAATTCTTGAATACTCAACCGATCCGGAGCTAATTCACGAGAAATTTGGTGATCTGGTCGATCTGGTTATTGATGGTGGGTTTGGCGGAAATGTTCCTTCGACTGTAATTGACTGTATTGGCCCGGAACCGGTAATTACCAGATTTGGAAAAGGGGAGCTGATTGAGTAGACTGGTCTTTCAAAAATTTGTGTTAGAGAATCACTAATGTAAAGGGAAAAATCACTTAATCCGGATTGCTATTTCCATGTGTAAAAATGGATCAGATTTAAAAGTTGTGGAGATTGGTGTGAAATTGAATTTTATCTAACAAATAGCGATTTACAGATATTTGGTTATCAAAGATATAGAAGGTGAAGAGCACTGATTATGTTTGTAGGATATGCAAGGCTATATAGAAGAGGCGGTATCAAAAGGAAAAAATTTTACCGCAGAGTAATCGGGAGTTGTGAAACTCCAACCTCAAAACAGATAACATTGGAACATGATTAAATAATAATAAGGTACAGAGTACCGCAAGATTTGTAGGAATGATGAATATGCGTTGTTAGGAGGT
>CAINLJ010000179.1 GCA_903850335.1 uncultured Bacteroidia bacterium
ACAAATATAAACGGTGCTCTGCACCTTTGAACGTTAAAAGTCAGATATTTTCATTTAAAATTATGAGGCAGAACTTTTTCAAGCAATATCAAGCAATTAAAAAGAGTTATATAGGAGTAACGCAGAGAAGGAGCGCAGAGTTAATTTTTGAAATACTATGCTTTGCGATTCTTTTCATTTTCACTTTGCGATCTTTACGTTTATATTTTTTCCTTTTGATAAAGTCTCTCTGATTATTTACAGTTAATTGATTAAACTTCTTTTATTTTTTTAAAAGCCAAATCTCGGCTACCTGTGATCCACGTTCACCTTCTCCCTTGTCATCATCACCACAAGTCCAGGTAAACAGCACTTTGCCTTTGGCCGTAACTTCCTTTGGCAAGGGGAATTCGAACAATGGTTTTATTCCCATTCTGATATAGTCGTGGATTAATATTCCATTGGCTACCAGTTTCATATTCGAGCGAAACCTGCCCGTGTATGCAATCTTTAACGTATAGGTTGCATCAGGATCCAGATTGTCATATTCAATTCTAAGTGGTGTATCGTAGAGAGTGTTGATCTGGTTCATCCAGGCCAGTGGTGTGGTCTGTCCTTCGAAGCCTTTAGCAACGATTTCATGAACCCAGTCGACCCCCGTTAATCCAACGCCAAAACTCTCACGTGGAGATTCAAGGCTTCCCGGATCCTCAGCCCATGTTTTTTTAGCTATTACCCGTTTCCATGCAGCCGGATTTCCAAAGTTGTCGTAGAAACCACCTGGCCCCGGATCGGTACGATGGAGCATTTTATCGATTGCAGCCAGTTTTTCCGATTCACTGCTTAGTTTTTCAACAGAGTTAAGCTGATCGAGAATCCAAAGTGCATCGTTGAGCGGGATATCGATATTGTCTATGAAATTTCCCCTGCCACCCATTGCATGATGTTTTTTAATAGTTAGCTGGGCCCCAAAACTCCTGAAAAGTGAATCGGCGAGGGCATAACAACGTTCCCTTAATTCCGGAGAAATCTGTTTTTCGTGCGCCAGAAGGAGTGTATTTCTTGCATCAACGACAGCTTTTTTTGAACCTGTTATCTTCGCTCTTTCGAGAATATTTCTAGCCTCACGCTCCAGGGAGGTTTCGTAAATGAGCCTTCGTTGCGTGTATGCATCAAAATAGGCCCTTATGAGTCCACTTTGAAAACGGGGATTGCTTAAAACATTATCCGGGGCACCGCCCTCCATATCCTGCCATTGCTGAAGTGTCTGCTGAACATGTTCATTGGAAAGTAAGGGTCCGCGGAAATTTTTCTCCAGAGATATTAGTCCCTGAGCGACTCCCTCTGTATATTCAGTTCCGATAAAAAACCGGGCATAATCCCTTAAGGTTTCCAAAACAGGTGTTGCCGGATCCCAGTCCTGACCACTCCAGACAAATTTATTCACATCGTCGTTAGTCCCCTCCGAATAGCTGATGCTTCCCTGTGCAAGGCTGGCATAAAAATTGTGAATATACTTCTCGTCTGCAGGGCGTGGATTGATACATTCGCGGCCCAACGTCATCGCGTAGGCAATATCCCAGTCGGGAACAGGATATTGTGAACTGTAACTATGTGTAATATCAGGATATAACCGGATTGGGATGGACGGTTTGATCAGCGTCTTAACTTCCGGAAGCGGTGTTTTTATCCATGGACCATAGACGACACCACCAAACCAGTCGTATTGATGGTTTACATGCGCATAAAATTTGCTGTACCATTCCTTGCTGGGTTTGAACACCTGGGGGGAGACCCATATTTTGGCATTTGGGTGATATTTGTGAAGTACTTCAGCTTCTTTTGCAAGCCAGCTAAAAAGCACATCAGGTTCCAGATCACCCGGATCACCCGCCGGGACAAATAAGGCATCCAGTTTTGGAAGTATGCTGAAAATCTTATCCCTCTCATCAAGTTCTGCCTTTATTGAATCAGGGGAGGTATAATCTGTGCCCATATTCGGATACCACATCCACACATCCAGACCATACGATTTACAAATTCGCGATTGTTCGGCAATCATTTTAATGGCTGGCAACTTCATGTTTACGCTGGTAGCGTCGTCGTCAGTTCGCGGTGGCATTATTTCTATGCTGTTGGCTCCAAAAATTGCCAGATCACGAATATAACTGTCATATTGCGCAACAGTCCACGCGTCGTATGCATTGGTTTTGGGTCGATATCCCATCTGATGACCCCGAATTGGGTAAACGGGTGTTGAAGAGATAATCAGACTTTGTGGAATCAGTACAGTTCCTTTACCGAGTCCCATCTTACGTAGCAGGTATCCGGCTCCATAAAGGGTACCGCGTTCGTCGTGACCGGCAATAATAACTGTGTTGTTGTTTGGAGACAGAATTTTGTAGCCATCTTTACCAGTGACGTCAAGACTTCCGATTGCCTTGCGGTAAGCTTCAGGAAGCTTCTCCTGCTGACTTTCAAGAGTAATTATTATAAGCTGCCTGGAATCTAAAGGTAGTTTCGTAACAAGTGGGAGTGAGGTGCCAGTTCGCTTTTGGACCTCCTCCCGGAAAACCTGACAGGCTTTTAGCAATTGGACATTCTTCTTTTCGGAGAGAAACACAGACGACTTTGAAAAATCGATCCATTGAGCAAAACCTGTTGCAGTGAAAAGGAAAAACCCGATTATGAAGAACATTGGTTGTTTGAAGTACATTTTTCTCATAGCAAAATTTAGTTTCACGGTTTATTTCTGGAAAGAGAATTTATAGTCCTTTTTAATTTTATCGCCTGTTTTAAAGATTACTGCCTCCGACAGATAGATGTTTGCCCCTTCGGCTTCTGCTCTTTTCTCGTTTTTTACAACTATCCTGACAGTATGCTGTTGCTCAGGAAGGCCGGTAATCATAAAAACAGATGTGTTACCGGGTGACTGGCCTGCAAAGTTGAAATAACAATCAATGGTTCTTTTAAATTTTCCATCAACATAAATATCTGCCTTGCCACAATTCTTATCCCAGTTTCCGGCTATTGAAACCCCGGTTCCTTCGAAGGTGAAGGTAGCCTCGTCACCTGCATTTGAGCTAAATCTCGATTGCGGTATAGTATCTTCTCTTGTTTTTATTGCCCAGTTTCCTTTAAATTTCCATCCTCCATTCACAAACGGCGTTACCCGCCGGTCGAAAATAAGAGATGGAAATGAAAATTCGGGAGTGCCGGGAATTGGAGTTTGCGTTTTAATTCTTAACACAACATCCGACGCCTGACCCCCATTTTTAATTGTACTTGCTTTGGCATAATCAACAGATCTAAGGATAGCCTTATTAAAACTGTAGTCTGTATTGATAAAGAGTGAATCGCTCAGTTCTAAAACATGCCGGCGATATTCAGCAGGAAATGCTTTAAATCCTTTAACGACACCAAGGATCCCCATGGCGCTCGAAGGGTTGCAGTCTGAATCCTGACCACATCGGGTGGCAATCTCCATAGTCTTCAAAGGGTTACCTTCCCCATATAACAGACCAATAACAATGTATGCTCCATTGAGTTTTGCATCAATGTTATAGGTTGATCCTGCACCACAAATATCACAGGATGTCCATTTGATTGAGTCTTCGAAGGTAAACCCATGCGCCTCAAATTCTGTGGGAACCCCATAGCTTACACCAATCATTTTTCCCGCCCATCCTCCGGCAATCTTATCTTTTAAAACTTCAACCGGGATTGAACGTACCAATTCTGTTTTTTTCGCATAGCATGATGTTGAGGATAATAGGTAAGTTGCTAAAATACAACAGAATAAATAAGTTTTCATCATAATTGACTAATTCGTGGGATAACCCACTTACTGGTATTGTTTTATAGGTCTCTTAATTATTTTTTAGCAATAATTTTTTATCGTTCAACACAAACATCCGTGTGCTTTGGGTATATTCACCTTTGAATGGTGCTTTATACTTTAAATCTACATAAAAGGCTTTAAATCCGGAATCAGGTATCTGCACCTGAACGGTAATCTCTCCCTTATTCGCGGCATTCAAGCTTGTACCTGCCCATTTTTCATCTCTGAAATCCTGATCTTTTGAGTCTGCGCTCCAGATCAGTGCATCGAGCAGAATCTCCGGGGTAGATTTGATTTTTAATGTGACGGTTCTGCCATCCTGAGCGATAGTATACTTGCAGATTGGGTATTTCCCATTTGAAACCGTTGTACCAAAAAATGCACTAAGTGTTGACAAGGCTTTTTTCTTATCTCCAAGATCATGTGCGGCATTAGGTGAATAGCAAATATGGTTGTCGCCGGGAATACTGTCGATATAGTTCTTTACAGCATCGGCAGGCCAGTAAGGATCGTTAGTTCCCATGAAGAGCATCTTAGGCATTGTCAACGTCTTACGGTATGAATAAGGATCCACCATCTGAACAAGATCTTTACCTCCCTGGGTATTGAGTTGCTGGGCTATACCAAGCTTGACATAATCTTCAATTTCGATGCTGTAATCACCCCATACAACTTTCTGGTAGTCAATATTTACCGGCATGTTTAACATGTCTATCACCATTGGTCCGATTGCTTTTACGCGCTTATCATTTGCACCGGTTAGCCAGGTAGTCCATCCGCGTTTTGAAGCACCGGAAACAACGAAGTGACCGATATTTCTCTTTATTTCCTTTTGAGAGAATTTCTGCACAACATCCATAGCGCGGACTGCACTCTTTGTCATTGGGAAGAGTAACGGCCACGAGAAGTCATGATCCTCAAGATAACTATGTAATGTAAAAGAGATCAGTGCATCTTCTGTCCGGTCACCATAAAGCGGCTGGTTCGGAACCTGATAGATTAATGAAGCAACTGACATGTTTATTTTGGCGATCTGACTTAGTGAAGTAATCAGGTCGTCATCCCATTTGTGTGTGCTTGGTACGGTATTGTCATTATGTCCTCCGGTAATGAAAAGAAGGGCGTCGTTATATTTTAAAATGTCAGGAACCATTATAAACATTTCGTGTTTCCAGGTTATTGAACGCCAGGTCTGAGAGGTGAATTCAAGGCGGTACATCATCACACCATCACCCTTTAATTTCTCTTTTACTTCCCATTTGAAAGATTTGTCACCATTGTGGAGGTATGCCTGGAGCGCTGTTTCCGGCGTTATGACCGCTTTTGTAGTTGCAGAGACAGTCAGCACTGAGCAAAAAATCACGAAAATACCTAAAACTAATTTTTTCATTTTAATTTGAAATTTATATGAATACTTGGTTTATTTTTAAAGATGTGATGAATTGAATATTGAGTGTCAAATAACTTTGATTTTTCTAGAATATTCTAGTTGTTTTTATGAATTATTGTAATCCACGATTTATCAAATCCGAGTGATTTTAGGATTTGCTCTTTGTCTAAAATAGGAGGTGGTTTGATTTTAATTATTAAGCTTTTAACCGGAACATCTTCAATAATTGTAAATTGCGCACCATGAGGTTGCCATGTAAAGCAATGTTCGCCTGTTTTTATATAAGTTCCAATAAGGTTATTGTTTTTGTTCCATTCCCAATTATAGAGTTCGTGGTCATAACGAATAGTATTGAATTCAAAAACTACAACTTCTGAAAGATTATTTGATTTGATTAGCACGATTGTTCTCAGATGTTTATATTTTTCACGAATTGAGGATACTCTTTCATTCCAAATCTCAAGAACAAGTTTTCCAATTAAAATTGCATCTGCTTCTTGGTCACTGCGTTCACCAAATGAATAATTTGGTGAATTTCGACCTGAAATCAATCTTACTTTTTTTTGTGCTGATGGATTGATCGATTTTACCGTTTTTGCTCCCCAGGCTGTATTACCCATAACGACATCGTCAAGTCCAACATTTGATGGTTTCCATTCAGCTCCAATGCAATTTGCAAAGATATTTTCCCATTCAGATCCTTCAAGCTCTCCCTTTCCTTTTGACGCAAGGAGGTAAATTAGCTCTTTGCCAAGTAGAAAAGGAAATTCTTTAGGAAACTCGTTTAAAGGAAATGCTGAAATTGACTTATTTACAGTTCTTAATCTAGGTGATTTATTGTTTTCCATAGATTTCTTCATACTCTCTTAAAACAATTGTTTTATCCAATGATGTTGCAACGAAAGGCAGTAATTTTAAAATGACGGCTTTTACAATGTTTACTGGAACCGCATTCCCAGCTTGTTTCCTTGCTTGTCCATCGGTGACTACAATTTTAAAGCTTTCCGGAAAGCCTTGTAAACGAAGCATTTCTCTAGGGGTTAATCGTCTTTCCCCATCTACAAGCAAATAATTGTAAGACGCTCCTGCACGTAAAGCACAGGAATATGGATAAGAACAAACATTACCTGCCTTGTTTTCATGCCAAATAGAAGGGTAAAAAGCAGGTTGATGACTTTCTTTGCGTTTCTTTACAATATATTCGGATGCAAAATGCTTTTTGTCAACATTTTTCTCAAGTATTTCTGACAGTGGTTTAAAGGGTCTGTTGGGCGAAGGATAGCTAAAAAACACAGGTTCTCTATGTCCAACAATAATTACTCGTTCACGTTTTTGAGGAAGGCCATAATCGAGTGCATTCAATACTGCAAATTGAACATAATATCCCAATTCCTTTTCCAATGTGAAAATTATCGTTTTAAGCGTTTTGCCACCATTATGGCCAACCAGTTGCTTTACATTTTCTAAAATAAAGGCTTTAGGTCTTTTATATCTTATAATTCTTGCAATATCAAAGAAAAGGGTGCCACGGATGTCGTTAAAACCCTGCATTTGCCCAATTATGCTAAATGGCTGACATGGAAATCCTGCAAATAATATATCATGGTCAGGAATATCCTTTTCGTTAATTAAAGTGATATCGCCCAAAGGCCTGTGTCCAAAATTTGCTTCATAACTATCCTGACAGTAGGTATCAATATCTGATGAAAAAACGCAGTCTGGAATAAGATTATTTTCGATACAAGCTTGATCCATTGCTGTTCTGAAACCTCCTATTCCACAAAATAGATCTATGAATTTTATGCTCTCCATCAAATATAATTTTTCAAATCCCAAATTTACAGCTTTATATCAATAAATTAATGAGGTTCAAGTGAAAATCATGTTTATGTTGAAACCAGTTTTAAAAAATAAGCAGGGATATTTTACAATATCACCTGCTTAAATATATTTCAATTAACTGTTACCACGGTATGTTTGTACCTTGCTGTAACCAGTTTTTAGACCAATTGCTATTTTTTCCTTCAACGGAATAGGTAGTAGGTTCGAGCTTATTGATAGCTGTATTGGAATTATCCGGATTATAGAGGGTCTCATTATTTCCATATGTAAAACGGATAGGTAATCCAGGTCTTCTTGCAGCAGGACCGGCTTTAAAAGCGGGTAATCCGGTCCGGATATAATCGAGCCATGCTTCTGTAGCGGCAGACCAGCTGGCAATCCATTTTTGTTCCATGATCTGTGCCAGCGAGTTGTTAAATACAACGCCACTGTTTGATATATAGGAATCATAAGAGCTGCCTAATCCCCAGGTCTGCAAGGAAGCTTTTACCCCTGCATAGTAATGATCAGAAGCAGATCCTCCTGCATTCCAGGTTTTAAGGGCAACTTCAGCCAGTCCCAGGTGAACTTCAGCGGCAGAAAGCAATCTTACTTTGAGCAATGGACCTGATGAATTAGCATACATGTCGGCCAGCTGCGAAACATGTGGATTTGCGCTACCCTGCATTTGGGATGGATTGAGATTATAGAAGAACATAAATGTCGACCAGGCCGGCGGTAATCCAACATAATTCTGATCAAGATTAAGTTTAACATTATAGTTGGTCTCAAAGTCGGTTGCTATTTTTTGCGATATGATCCGTTTCCCATTTACTATCTCATCGTAGTCTGCTGGTTTAGTAGGATCAACAACCAATGGTATTTTGACTTTCGCTGCCCATACGCCTAACCTTGGATCATTTAAGCTTTCAAGTTTTTCGACTAGAGTAGAGCACATCTGGTCGCGTGTGAAATTGGATAAATCAGAGCTAAACTGAGTTGATGTTGGCCATGAATCTGCAGGGCTTAATCCGATAAAACTATAGTTAGCATCGTCGGCAGCGTCCAGAATCAGCGGATAATTGGCCGGGGATCCGGTAATCTTCTCAATACCAGCTCTGGCAATTGCCGGTTCCTTGGATGAAATCCTTAAGTAATAACGCAACGCAAGGGAGTTTGTAAACTTACGCCATTTAGTAACATCACCCGAATACAACACATCCTGACTTGGGTTAATCTCCTTATAGTCAGCCACAGGTTTTGAGAACAGTGTGTTTGCACTGTCGAGCATAGCGATAACGCCCAAATAGATATCTTTCTGTGTATCGAAAGCCGGTTTGAAATAGTCAGAGCCTTGTTCTCCTTTAAGAGCTTGTCTAAATGGAGCATCTCCCCATAAATCAGCGATCATACCAAAATTATATGCCTTAAAAACCATTGCAACGCCAGTTTGAAAATCCAGTTTTGCGGCTTTTGATTTATTTAGCATCTCTTCAGCATTACGCAGAATACCATAATTTCCAGCCCAGCTTTGATCACTCCAGTCGTATTGGTTATGACCTCCTGCCCAACCGTTGTGCTGGGTATGTTGCATAACTCCTGCGATATCACCAAAACCCATATTGATTACATTGCCACCAGTTGTAGTAATTACAGTTGCCATCAGAAAGTTTGGAGATGCATTTGCAGGGTCAACACCATTGGGATTAATGTTCATCTCGGCCAGGTTCTTACAGGAAAAAGTAAGAAAGGCAAGCAATACCAGTGCTGCTGCGATTTTATTTTTTATAGTGTTCATAGTTTTGAATTTTTAAAAGTTTTAAAAAGTCAGGTCAAATTTAACACCTACAGGAATTACCCATGGATCAAGGTTGTATCTTTCGATCCCTTGTTTAAATTGTGTACCCCGCTTGCCTTCGGTAGATTGTTCAACCTGGAATGCACGTTCAGGATCAATGCCAATCTTTGCCTTTGTCCAGATCATGATATTACGGCTATATACAGATACGGCCAGCGATTTAATTCCACCCAGTCTGTTAACTAATGATCCAGGTAATTTGTAGCTGAGGGAAACCTCACGAAGTTTTACGAAATCTGCATCAAACATAGCATCTTTGGCAAAGTCCCAACCATTACTTATCGCGTAAGGCTGAATCAGGGTTCCGGCCTCTCCCAGGTTTTCCTTATAGGTAAATCCTCCGTGACCATCCGGAATTGCAAGTACCCCCGGGTCAAATGTTCCATCATGTAAAGTAATACCAGTAACACTTTCGGCAAATCCACCCAACTCTCTGGTTGGTCCTCCAACGACATGGAATCCGTTACGGATATACTTATCCTGATTTGCAACTAACCAATCACGAAGATCTTTTCCTGTTCTACCTCCTGGATTGATCATACTTTTTAACCATGATCCTGACAATCCGTCATCACGTCCATAACGTTCGGTCTGTGAAATAAACTGACCGCCACATCTCCAGTCAATCGTGAAATTTAAGGCAAAAGACCGGTAAGTCAAAGTGGAATTTACACCAAGAATAAATCGCGGGTTGTAATTGCCAATTTTATTTCTTTCTCCGGCTGTTTGTTCCTGGATTTGTTTATCACGCTGCCATTCATAATCGAGTGACTGCGAAATGATAGGGTAACCATAATAAGGTGAGCTTTTGTCTTTCACAACAAGCATGGACGCATCATAAATGGCTCCGACTTCATCACCAACATAAGACCAGGCACCACCATTTGCCTGTTCCCAGAATTTAACTGCCTCGATCCCCGGAGAAATAGATTTGACAGTTGTGCGGTTGCGGGTAAGGTTGGCACTGATATCCCAGGACCAGTCTTTTGTCTTTATTGGAGTACCGCCCAATGTTAATTCCCATCCCTTACTTTGAAGGAGACCTGCGTTGATATTGATTGCATCCGATCCCGTGGAGCTGGCAATAGGAATATTTCTTAATATCTGATTGCGGTTATCTGCCTGATAATAAGTTCCTTCAAATCGTAGTCTGTTGTGGAATAAACCAAGGTCAATACCACCTTCAACAGAAGTTGCTTCTTCAGGTTTTAAATTTGGTGTCAAAAGAGTTCCGGATTTAGCCAGTCGAATTGCATCACCCCATTGACCAATATTCCCATAGGTGTTCACAAGCTGATAAGGATCAGTATCATTACCAACCTTTGCCCAACCACCGCGAACTTTTAGCAGGGAGACATTTTCTCCAAGATTAGCGATCTTATCGACGAGGAAGCTTAACGATGCAGAAGGATAAAAATAGGATTGGTTCGCAACTGGTAATGTGCTCGACCAGTCATTACGGGCAGTGATGTCCAGATAGATCCGGTCTTTCCAGCCCAGATTTGCAAGTCCGTATACGCTGTATATTGCTTTTTGTGAATACCCGCTACCATAAGATAAGGTTCCTGACTTGATATTCCCTACAGCAAAAACATTCGGAACGATAAGTCCGGCTGTCGATGAATTTGAGATTGCCTGACCGCTTGTATATAAGGCATTTGAACCTGCAGAAACAGAAACACTAAAATCTTTAAGCTGCTTGGCATAAGTAGCTAAGACATCTGTATTTCGCTGATAACTCTTTGATTCTGAAATACCATACGCTCCATTATTGGGTTCGTTTGTATACCCGGGGCCAATTTTAGATTCGCGGGTTTCATTAAACTGGTCAATTGCGTACCTTACAAATACACTAAGCTCCTTGGTTATTTGCCAGTCAGCCTTTATGTTTCCATAGACACGATCCCTGCTGAAACTGTTATTAACCTGATATGCAAGGAAGTACGGGTTGTTATAATCAACATAGGGTACGTACTGTTGAACGCCTTCCTTTCCTGGTGCCCAGTATTTTTTGAGTTCCCTGATATCCGTATTTTGAGGGACAGCATAGGCCCATTGCATAGGATTTGCTCCCCGGTTTCCGGCAGGACGGTTATTAGACCACGATTTATTGATATTGATATTGGAACTAATTGTTATGTTTTCACGAACTTTTAATGATGCCGAGGTGGTTAAGTTATTTCTAAACAGATCGGAATTTGGAATGATACCCTTACTTGTCATATTCGATACACCAATCCGGTAGTTTAGCATCTCAGTATTGTTAGACACAGCGACTTCATTGGAAGTGGTTATTCCAGTCTGTACGAAATTTTTAACGTTGTTTGGATGCGAAACCAACTCAGTTGGGATCTGGACACCGTTGGCATCTTTAGGACTGTTCCACTGTACAGCGAAATAACCTCTATCTAATGGAATACCACTACCTCCAGTTGAAGAAGGATCGACAACCAATGTTTGACCTGGCAAATCCTGCGGAGTATAAGGCAAATATCCATTGGCAAATTCTTTGGATATATCCCAGAATTTATAAGGATTGTCAAAAACTGTATTCGAGGAGATATCAACTTTAATCCCCTTATTTTTCTTGCCGGATTTAGTAGTTATCAAAACAACACCGTTCCCTGCGCGTGAACCATATAATGCAGCTGCACTGGCTCCTTTCAAAACAGAAACACTCTCTATATCATTGGAGTTAATATCTGAAATCGCATTACCATAGTCTACCTGGTTGTCACTGCCGAATCCTGACACATTGTTAAGAGTATTTGAAACCGGAACACCATCCACTACAAAAAGTGGCTGGTTATCGTTACTCAATGACTTGGCACCTCGGATGACCATACTTACTGAGGATCCAGTACCCCCAGTTGAATTAATCTGTACACCTGCTACCTTGCCGGTAAGTGCATTAATGGCATTCTCCTGTACGACTCTTGACATGTCTTCACCACTCACTTTGGCAACAGCAAATCCAAGAGATTTTTCTTTCCTCGATATTCCAAGGGCTGTAACAACAACCGCATCGACGACCTGAATATTCTCAGCCAGAACTACATTAAGAGACTTCTGTCCATTAACCTGTACTTCCTGAGTCTTGAAGCCAATAAATGAAAAAATCAGAACGGCTTTGCCTGCCGGAACTTCAATATTGAAATTCCCGTCACCATTTGTAACTGTGCCCTTTGTGGTTCCTTTAAGCTGGATACTCACACCTGGCATTGAAGTATTGTCAGTACCCGATGTTACCTTCCCACTCACTGAGTTTCCCTGCTGAGACTGAGAGTTCCCCTGTATCCCGCTTTGATCCGTCGATCCCAAACCAGACAAATTGACTCCGATAAGCAGGGTTGATGTCAACATAACAGACAATAAATGCCTTGTTATTGTTTTAAATAAGTTTTTATATTTCATAATTGATTTTTATTCGGTTTTGAAATTATAATCCTAATTATCAATGCGTTAGTAGCCTGATTATTTAACTGCATCAAAAGTCAGTATCAGCGCATGAGTGTTCGCCGGGGCGTAGTCCGGTGATAAAGATGCAAAACAAACCAACCTCATTGTATTGTCTGTAATTTCCTGAACGATAACTTTGCGTTCAAAATCCATAAAACCAATAAATTCGGTTCCGGAAAAATCCAGGGTACTCACATTTGGGTAGGTTACAATTCCACCAGCTCCGTACACAGATGGTACAGCAAAATTTTCCTTTTCAACATACGTGAAAGTTGCATTTGCCTGAGGGGTGTACTTACAAGTGATCAAGCCGTAATCTTTGCCTCCTGCATTCACAATTCCGGCACCACCTGTAGTAGCATAAGCAAAAACAATTCCACCAAAGGAAGCACCGTCAGCTTTTACATCATGGTCATATTTGCCATCAAAATGAAAAGTATAGGTGTCTTCATAAACTTCAGCCATCCCAAAAGCCTGACCGAAAATTCCGGGAGAGAGCGAGCCCGGACCAGCATCTGAAAGTGTTGCATCTGCATTAACAAATTCATCGCCTGAATAGGATGAACTAAGCTTCCAGGTCTTTCCTTTATAGCCAGGAGCAGTATTGTCGCCTGTAAGTAACGAATAAGGTGTTAATGAGACTGCTGCAGTAACTATTGCGGAGGCAGTATCACCCTTTGCACCGGTACCAATGAGCTTAACCTTATAATAACCACCCTCCTTGTAAATATGAACGGGACTCTTGTCCATACTGTTTGTCCCATCCCCAAAATCCCATTTCCATGATGTGGCACGCAGCGTTAGGGCAGTAAATGCCACCTGCTTGTCTACAATACTGTAGAAAATCCCTACCTGAGGCGGTTCTGTAGAGACCGCCTCTTTCTTGCACGACTGGAATAATAGCATCCCGCTAGCCAGAATTAAGCATAACAAACGTAATTGTTTTCTCATGATTGTGTTTTAGTTAATTAATAATTGATTGATATTTATTTTCGTATTTAATCTTTCTTTATCAGGCCTTTAGTATTAATATTTAGAAAAAAATGTCCAAATCAATCTGCCATGATTCAATTCATATACAGATGAGCAAAACTCTAAATATTTATTTACATTTTTTAACCTCTAAGATATAAAATTAACATTTCTCATAGTTTCAAACAGATAGAAATTTGTTTGTGTTACATAGAAAATTAACCTTATAATGTATCGAATTAAAATTCAAGTAATTTTGGAAACTAATCCTCAAATCGTTCAAAGCTGATGAAAACAAATAAAGAACTTGTTCGGGAATTTAAGACCAGTACCTTATGGACAGTAGCACTCACTCTTGTGTTCCTGTTGCTTTACGGACCGAAAAATATGGTCCTGGATATGGCAATTGCACTCCCATTCTTCCTCGTATTTTATTTTTCCTTCTTCGCCATTGGAAAGCCGGAAGTCACGATATGGATGAGAAACCGGATCGACTCAGATATCAGGAAAGTTATCCTTTTCCCTGCATTTCTGCTTATACTCTATTTTTTGTATGTTCTTATTAATGGTGAAAATCCTTACCATGGAACACTTGCATTGGTTCCTTATCTTATTTTTTTTCCCGTACTTATATTTGCAGCAAGCAGACGAACAACCGGGAAAATAGACTGGCTTGACTTCACAGCCTTCGTTATTTATCTCCTGCCAACTACACTGATCGAAGTGAATCCAACAGGTGAATTGCCCTTTAAAGGAGAGGGATTTGATTCACTTTACAGGATCATCCTGATTCTGTCGGCCGTTTACGCTTTTGGTACAGTTCGCGGATTAAAAGATATCGGGTTTTACCCGGAAATAAATTTGAAAAATTTATGGACAGCTATTTGGGTATGGTTTGCTTTCTACGTATTTGTTCTAATTATAGGATTTAATGTCAATTTTATACGGTTTGTTGGGCACGATGTAATTGATAAGGTCCTGATTAACAAAATTGTTGTGACGGTTATCGCCACTTTTCTACATACTGCTATTTTTGAAGAGCTTTTTTTTAGAGGCATATTACAGAACATGCTCGTAAAGCGGATTGGACAGTCAGAAAGCTGGAAAATATTCTGGAAATGGGGGTTTGCTTTATCCATTCCGGCAGCTTTGCTTGTCGGATATACTTTAAAAGGCGGGCTGCAATGGTTTCCAGCCCTAATGACAATTGGACTTTTTATTGCTGCATTCTTTATCGAAAAATCAAAAAAACATCCTTCCGGAATGTATACGGGTCTTGCAATTACAAGCACGATTTTCGGACTTGTCCACTACCATTCGCATGCAATCATCTACATTGGTTTTGCCTGTATTGCCGGATGGGCTTACGGTTATACGTACCTTAAAACAAAAAATGTATTTTATAGTGCTATCGTTCATACACTTGTAAATACATCAGTACTAATATTCGGGTTTGAATTTATTAAATAAGAAGGGGAAAAGGATCAAATTCATAAATATCCTTACTCATAGAAAACAATTTAAAGTTCAAAATGCAAAGTTCAAAATGTAAATTGTGATGAAACGACCTTACACTTTGACCTTTTGCTTTTTACCTTTTTAATTTTGCCCTGTATTTAGATTGACCATTTCAAAATCAAAAAAAAGACCACTATCATGAAAAGACCTTCCCTACTAAGAAATGTTTTAAAATATTTTATTCTGATCGGATCTATTTTGTCCCTGATATACTATTTTGGATTTGCATACCCTTTTCGTGGTGAACCTTTCAATGCGAAACGTCACGGAAATCCACCTTTAACACCACCCTGGGCACTCGAATGCTGGTTGTGGGAAGATGACTATAATACAGAAGCGCGGGTTGATACCCTTCTTGCCGGTTATTCAAAATACGATGTACCTGTGCGTACCGTTATCCTCGACAGTCCGTGGAGTATGAGATACAACGATTTTGAAATTGACACTATATTGTACCCTAAGCCAAAAGAGTGGTTTAAAAAGGTTCAGGATAATGGTTACAGGGTCGTTATGTGGATGACCACAATGGTAAACAGTAAAAGCCCGGATACCCGCATTAAAGCATCGGACGATTGGTATAAAAACGCTGTGGATAAAGATTATTTGGCGGCACACGGAGACCAGATACACTGGTGGAAAGGAGAGGGAGGATTTATCGATTATACAAATCCTGAAGCCGTTAAGTGGTGGCGAGGATTACAGCAAACCGTTTTTGACTATGGCATTGATGGGTGGAAACTGGATGGTACCGCAACAATGTTCTATACTAAATTAGGTCCGGTTCCTCTTTTTTATAAGATGACAAATGACGGATTGATGACGGCAAGAACCTACATGGATCATTACTACCGTGATGAGTATTTACATGGACTGACTCAGAATCCCGAGTTTGCTACCATGTCAAGGGCCATTGACCGGTGGTATCATCCCGAAGGTTTTGCGCCTGTCGATGCTTCGCCTGTAAACTGGGTCGGGGACCAGAAACACTCCTGGGAATCGAAGGGAGTAATAACAGATGAAGACCGGCAGAATAAAGATATCGCGATGGATGGTATTGATGGGATCGAACTCGCTATACAAAATATACTGGCAAGTGCTAAAGTGGGGTATAATATCATAGGTTCTGATGTTGCCGGATTCTCGGGGAAGATCATACCTCCCCGGTTATATATTCGTTGGACACAGCTTTCGACTTTTTGCGGGTTATTCCTTAATGGAGGTCACGGGGAACGGGCACTTTGGAAACGAACACATGAGGAACTCGAAATTATCAGGAAATTCTCATGGCTGCACACCGAGCTCGTTCCATATATGTACACGTATGTTGTAAAAGCCCATAACGGAGGAATTAGGTTACAACGGCAGGCAGAGGGAAAATATCACTATTTTTTTGGTGAGAATTTTCTCATAGCTCCTGTTTACCGTGATGACCTAAGGAATAAAATTACGCTTCCAGAGGGTAGATGGCGTTATTTCTTTGACGATAAGGAGGTTATTAAGGGTCCCGTTACATTTGAAAGGGAGTTTCCAATGGATGAATATCCTGTTTATATTCGTGAAGGTTCTATCATCCCTCTTGACATAAAAAGGAATTATACAGGGATTGGTGATAAAAATTCCGAAGGGTATATCACATACCTGATTTATCCTGAAGGAAAAAGTGATTTCACTGTTTACTACCCGGATAAGAGCGGAAGTACTACAATTAATTCAGATAAGCTTGATAATCAAATAGTAATATCTTTAGAGGGGTTACATAAGCCCCATATCATGAATGTTAATATATTGTCGAAGCCAAAGAGTGTTAGGTTGGATGATATCGTTCTTACTGAATTTGTAAATTACAATTTTGATCCAATAAAGGGTAAGCTAATAATTAAAACTGATAGCTATAAATCCGGTAGATATTTCATAAGTTTATAATAAATTAGAATTATTTACCAAAATATTCTAACATTTTATTTATCAAAATCAGTAATTTAAAGCAGCATTGCATTTTAGTGCAACTTCTACATTATCAAAACTTTCAAAAAAAGAGTACTTAGTCTTTTAATAATCACTTATTTAGAAAGAATATTTATTGCTGTTTAAGTATCAGATAATTGATAAACGGGAAAAATATATTTTTACATTTACGGTCAGTGAACTAATTAAAACGACTCTCTTTATGGAACAAAAACAACGCTCATTTTATGAGGAAGTCCGTGGGGAAGGAACATCCCGAAGAGATTTTCTTAAGTTTTGCACGACAATGGCTGCTTTTCTGGGTTTAGAATCCAGTGGTGTTGGACAGATTGTTAAAGCGCTTGAGACTAAGCCCCGGCTTCCTGTTATCTGGTTTCATTTTCAGGAATGTACCTGTTGCAGTGAATCCTTTATCCGGGCATCTCATCCTATCGTAGCTACTATTGTTTTGGATAAGATTTCGCTCGACTATCAGGAGACCCTTATGGCCGCTTCCGGTTTTCAGGCTGAAGAAGCTTATAAAACAGTGATGGCTAAACATCCGGGTGAATATATCGTTATGGTAGAAGGTTCTATACCTACTGAAAACGAGGCCTATTGTTGCATTGGAGGAAGGAGTGCCTATCAGATTCTTACGGAAGCGGCAAGGAATGCCAAGGCAGTCGTAGCCTGGGGTAATTGTGCATCTGCCGGATGTGTTCAGGCTGCGAAACCAAATCCCACTGGAGCTAAGCCTGTACATAAGGTAATCAGTGGAAAACCTGTTATTAATGTTCAGGGTTGTCCTCCGATAGCAGACGTTATGGCTGGTGTTGTCGTGCACCTGCTGACTTTCGACCGCATTCCTCAGCTCGACGAATTGAACAGACCAAAGGCTTTCTACTCCAGGCGTGTTCATGATACCTGTTACAGACGGGCTAACTTTGATGCAGGTCTCTTTGTTGAATCGTTTGATGATGAAGGAGCTAAAAAAGGATATTGTTTATATAAAATGGGCTGTAAGGGTCCTGTTACCTATAACTCATGTGGAATTATTAAATGGAATGACGGTATAAGTTATCCTATTCAATCAGGTCATCCTTGTATCGGATGTTCTGAAGAAGGTTTCTGGGATAACGGGCCATTCTATCAGCATCTCCCGAGCGTTGCAGGATTCGGAATTGAAACAACTGCCGATAAGGTAGGGCTGGGTCTTGGCATTGCAACAGCTGTTGGTGTTGCAGGTCACGCAATAGTAACAAATATCCGTAAGAAACGCGAGTTATCAAATCTTCCCGAATCAACTGAAAACCCTAAAGCATAATAGTCATGGCTGAAAGAATCGTTATAGATCCCATCACCCGGATAGAAGGTCACTTGCGGGTTGAGATTGAAGTAAATAATGGAAAAATCACGGATGCCTTTAGTGCGGGCACAATGGTACGTGGTATTGAAACAATATTAAAAGGACGTGACCCGCGTGATGCATGGGCCTTTGTTGGACGTGTATGTGGCGTTTGCACATCAACACATTCACTCACTTCGGTAAGGACAGTAGAAAATGCCCTTGGTATTGCTGTGCCACCGAATGCCGAGCTCATCCGCAACCTGATGGCTCAGGCGTTGTATATTCAGGATCACGTGGTACATTTTTATGTATTGCATGCGCTCGACTGGGTAGACGTGGTGTCAGCACTTAAGGCTAATCCTGCGGAGGCTTCGCGCATTGCTCAAAGCATTTCACCGTGGCCAAAAAGTTCAGTGGGCTATTTCTCAGATATTCAGAAGAAATTTAAGAATTTCGTCGAAAGTGGTCAGCTTGGAATTTTCGCCAATGGCTATTGGGGACATTCAGCCTACAAACTTCCGCCTGAGGTTAACCTTATTGCAGTGGCACATTATCTCGAGGCCCTGGAATGGCAAAAGGAAATAGTAAAAGTTCATACAATCTTCGGTGGAAAAAATCCGCATCCAAATTATCTTGTTGGGGGAGTTCCGTGCTCGATAAATATTGAGGAGGCTAACGCTGTCAATGCCGAACGCCTTGCTATGGTAGGTAAACTTTTTGAAGATGCAAAGACTTTCGTCGATCAGGTGTATATACCGGATTTGCTTGCAATAGCATCTTTTTATAAGAGCGACTGGGGTGCAATAGGTAGTGGATTAACAAATTACCTCTCCTTTGGTGATTTCCCAATGAATGGATATAATAATCCGGACAGCTTTAAAATGCCTCGCGGTGCGATATTAAACCGTGACCTTAGTCATATACATGAGATTAAAGCCGACGATCCCCAGCAGATTCAGGAGTATGTGAATAATTCGTGGTATAATTATTCAAAGGGTGATAAGGTTGGTTTACATCCCTGGGATGGCGAAACAAATCTGAATTATACAGGTCCAAAGCCACCTTATGAGCATCTGGATGTTTCTCAGAAATATAGCTGGGTCAAAACACCAAGATGGAAAGGTAACGCGATGGAAGTAGGACCATTGTCCAGAATGCTTGTTGGTTATGCTTCAGGACGAGCCGATTATAAGGAGGTAATTGAAAGCACCCTTAAGGCTCTTGATGTTCCGGTAGCAGCCTTATTCTCAACGCTTGGTCGAACTGCAGCAAGAGGACTCGAGAGCAAACTTACCTGTGGCTGGGCACTGGAATCCTATCAGCAGTTACTGGCTAATATAAAAAATGGTGATTCAAGGACTCAGAATAATGTAAAATGGGAACCCTCAACCTGGCCAAAACAAGCCAAAGGGATTGGCTTAGTAGAGGCTCCACGCGGTGCGTTATCCCATTTTATCGTCATCGAGGATAAGAAAATTTTAAACTACCAGCTTGTTGTTCCAACTACCTGGAACGCTTCACCACGTGATCTTCAGGGCAAAAGGTCTGCATTCGAAGAGTCTTTAATCGGAACTCCGGTTGCAGATCCAAAAGTGCCTCTTGAAGTACTTCGCACGATACACTCATTCGATCCATGTCTGGCTTGTGCAGTGCATGTTTACGATGAAAACGGGACAACCATACACGATCTTAAAACCTATTAAGCCATGAGAAGCAGATCCATACCCATGCGGGAAGTGTATGTATGGGAACTACCTGTTCGGATGTTTCATTGGGTTAATATGTTATGTGTTATTGCATTGTGCATTACCGGTTTTATAATTGGTAATCCACCCGCATTTATGAATGGCACTGAAGCATATTTTAACTATTGGTTTGGAACCGTGAGATTTGTTCATTTTATTGCAGCGTTTCTGTTCTTCTTCAATTTTATCTTTAGGACCTATTGGGGATTTTCTGGAAACGAGTTCTCGCGCTGGACTAATTTTATTCCCCTTAAACGTGCTCAATGGAAGGAAATTATCGACGTAATCCGGGTCGATGTACTTCAGGTTACCCATAAGAATATCGACTCTATTGGTCATAATGCACTGGCAAGTTTCGTCTATTTTTTAACTTTCCTGATTTTCCTTCTGCAATGCCTGACAGGCTTTGGGATGTATTCGGCGATGAGCAAGTCAGCATTTCCAAAGCTATTTGCCTGGATTGTCCCATTTCTTGGCGGTGACATGAGAGTACGACAACTTCATCATCTTGCGATGTGGGGATTTATTATCTTTGCTATAGTTCATGTATACCTTGTTTTCTACCATGATTATATCGAGCGTAGAGGAGTAACCTCATCGATGATTGGGGGATGGAAATTCATTGAGGAAGATGTGATCGAGCGTCATGATGCTGAAACCGGTGAATCAACAAAAGGATAACAGAAAGATTTTTCATTGATTAATTTCAGAAGTGACCGGTTGGCAATTCAGGATATGAAGAGTTAACCGGTCACTCAACGTTATAAAACCAATATTTTGACAACTCAAGAAAATAATATTCTGATCCTTGGTATTGGCAGTATCCTGATGAAGGACGAAGGGATAGGAATACATGTGGTATCAGGCCTTGAAAAGGAGGGATTTGCAGATGCAGATCTGATGGATGGAGGTACAGGAGGATTTCATTTACTCGGGTTTATCCAGTCTTATAAAAAGGTAATTTTGATTGATGCAGCACTGGATAATTTTCCTGCGGGTCATATCAGGGTTTTGAAGCCAAGGTTCGCGAAAGATTTTCCAAAGCAACTGAGTGCTCACGAAGTGGGTTTAAAGGATTTGCTTGATGCTGCTTTCCTGTTGGGCAATATGCCTGAAATACATCTTGTTGCTATCTCGGTGAAGGACTTTCAGGATATGGGAATGGATCTGTCATTCGAAATTGAAAAGGCAATCCCTGAGGCAATTAAGGTAGTTAAGGAGCTTGTGGAACAATTGAAGGGATAATTGAGTTTCGTACAAGTCTTGACCGCAGAGATTCGCAGAGGTTTACGCAGAGTACTCGGGAGTTGTTAAACTCCAAC
>CAINLJ010000180.1 GCA_903850335.1 uncultured Bacteroidia bacterium
AAAGTGCAATTGATCAACGCTTCTTCGGATATTTATTATAAGAAAATGATAAAAGGGCTCGGTGACAAGAAAGTTGAATTAACTCCACAGCATATTGTTGATATACAGAACATGTATTTCGCTTTTGAAGAAAATGAATACAGTAAGATATTTAAAATTGGAGATTTTGCATTTTATCAAATAACGGTACACCAACCGGAAAAAGATGAAAAAGGAAATATTGTGTTAGATACTAAAGGAAAACCTAAATCCGATAGTGCATTAAGAGATACAGAAAATGTGCCAATGAATGAAAACATTAATGCATACTTTAGACGTGAGGTACTACCATTTGCACCTGATGCCTGGTACGATAAAACCAAAATGAAATTAGGCTATGAAATTGCATTCAACAAATATTTCTATCAATATGAAAAAGTAAGAGGGTTAGATGAAATTTCAAAAGACATACTTGCGCTGGAAGCTGAAACTGATGGATTATTAAAAGAAATCGTTGAGTAAATGAAGAATCCAATAAAATATACAACATATAAAGATTCTGAGGTTGAATGGCTTCATGAAATTCCATCTCGTTGGAAAATTGTGAAAGCAAAAAGGATTTTTCATGAAACGTCAATTAAGAATCATCCCGATGAACCTTTATTGGCTTCGACTCAAACCAAAGGGGTAATACCAAAGTCATTGTATGAAAACACTACCGTAACAGCGACTAAGAATTTTGAAACTCTAAAATTTGTAAGAAAAGGAGATTTTGTAATTAGTCTTCGTTCCTTTCAGGGAGGCATTGAATACGCCCACTATCAAGGAATCATTAGTCCTGCATATACAATTCTTGAACCTCAGGAAGTTGTCGTTCATAATTATTACCGGTATCTGTTAAAATCCAAACATTACATCAGTGGTTTGACTTTATTAGTTACAGGAATTAGAGAAGGACAAAATATTGATACCGGGAAATTCAAGGATTCGTTTTTACCTATACCAACAATAGACGAACAAATTAAAATCGCAGCATTTCTAGATTACAAACTTGCCAAGATTGACCGCTTTATCCGCAAGAAAAAGCAATTAATAAAGCTACTCAACGAACAAAAGGCGGCCATTATAAATAATGCTGTTACCAAAGGGCTAAATCCAAAAGCCAAAATGAAACCTTCAGGAATTGAGTGGCTGGGAGATATTCCTGAGCATTGGAAAATAAACAAAATCAAATATATCGCTGATACTTATAACGGTTCCACTCCAAAAAGTAGTATTTTAGAGTATTGGAACGGTAATATTAATTGGGCTACTCCTGAAGATATTAGTAAAGTGAATGGTGGAAATCTTTCTGAAACAAAAAGGAAAATTACAGATAAAGGGTTAGAATCTTGTGGAACGACATTGCTTCCAAAAAATAGTGTAATTCTAACAACTAGAGCCCCTATTGGAAATGTCACTTTATCAGAAGTAGAAATGTGCACCAATCAAGGCTGTAAATCTTTGGTGCCGAAATCATCCATTTCAGGTAAATATTTAAGGGCTTATTTGGTAGCCAAAAAGAATGTTCTTGATTCATTAGGTAGAGGAACAACCTTTATGGAATTGTCAACATATCAACTTAAAAACTTGGCAATTCCACATAGCCCAAATGAGTACGAAAGTTTGGAGATACTAAATTTTATAGAAACTGAATCTCTAAATATTGAAGGAATAATTTCCACCATCGAAAAAGAAATTGCCTTAACCCAGGAATACCGCACAGCTTTGATCGCCGAAGCAGTTACTGGCAAAATAGATGTGCGGGATTTTGTAATTCCTGAAGAAAAGGAAGAAGAAACTTATGAAGAATTGGAGGAGGAATTAAGTCTGGCAGCTGAGGGTGAAGCTGAATATGAAACAGACGAAAACCATCATTAAAAAATGAACGAGCAAAAAAAATCCATCCGTTTTTTTGACGACCGCGAGGTGCGGGCCATCTGGGACGAGCAAAACGCCAAATGGTGGTTTTGCGTGGTTGATGTCGTCGGTATTTTGAACCAGGAAGCCGATTATATCAAAGCCGGAAACTATTGGCGTTGGCTCAAACGCAAATTGCTCAAAGAAAATATTCAGTTCGTGAGTGGCACTCACAGACTGAAATTAACTGCGGCAGACGGCAAAAAATACTTAACCGACACATTGGATAGTGAAGGTATTATTACTCTGGCTAAACATTTCCCGAACAACAGGGCAATGAAATTCTTAGATTGGTTTTTATACAGCGATAACAGTATTGACGGGCAAAGCAAGAAAAAAGCATACACGCTTTTTGAAAGTAATTTGATTGATGAAATCAAAGTTGGCACTACCAAAGGCTTGCAACAAATTCACGCTTATTTGTTTGGCGGCTTGTATGATTTTGCCGGGCAAATCAGGCAAAAAAACATTTCGAAAGGCGGTTTCCAATTTGCAGTTTCACAATTCCTTGGCGCCACATTAAAACAAATAGAAGAAATGCCCGAAAATACATTTGATGAAATTGTCGAAAAATATGTGGAAATGAACATTGCTCACCCATTTATGGAAGGCAACGGCAGAAGCACCCGAATATGGCTGGATTTGATATTGAAAAAACGACTGAAAAAATGCGTGGATTGGAGCAAAATAGGCAAAACCGATTATATGAACGCAATGGTAAAGAGTGCTGTAAACAGCAGCACCCTAAACGAGTTGATGAAGAATGCCCTTACCGACCAAATCGACAGCCGGGAAATGTTTATGAAAGGAATTGATTACTCCTATTACTATGAGGAAAATTAATAAAAGACGATGAGTACAGATACCACCGAAAAAGGCCTGGAAGCGCACATCTCCGATTATTTAGTGAATAATAATGGTTATGCACTAAGAGATCGTAAAACCTATAGCAATAGCAATTGCCTGGATGAAGAGTTGTTGTTTCAGTTTTTGGAAGCTACCCAACCCAAAGCATTAACCAAACTTAAGAATTACCACAAAGAACTATACCAGCAAAAAATCATCAAACGATTAACCGACCAAATCCAATCGAAAGGTGTTATTGAAGTGCTTCGGAATGGTATAGTTGATGGATTTACAGATACCAAACTTCGTTTGTTTTACGATAAACCGGTATCAAATTACAATGCCGATGCAAATGCATTGTATAATGCCAATGTGTTTTCTGCAATGCGTCAGGTGTACTTCTCACCCACAGATAAAAAATCGCTCGATATACTTTTGTTCATCAATGGAATTCCGGTTATTTCATTTGAATTGAAAAATGAACTGACCAAACAAAATGTCCAACACGCGATTAAACAATACAAAAAAGACAGGGACCCCAACGAAGAGTTGTTTCGTTTAGGCCGTTTAGTTGTCAACTTTGCGGTCGATACTGAAGAAGTATGGATGTGTACGCAGTTAAAAGTGGAAAACTCTTATTTCCTTCCATTTAACAAAGGAAACAATAATGGAGCGGGTAATCCGCTAAATGGCGGAATTAAAACTGATTATTTGTGGAAAGAAATTCTGACCAAAAGCAGCCTGACAGATATTATTCAGAACTATTCGCAACTGATAACCGAAGAGAAAGAATATATCGAACCTTCGGCAAGCTCAGGTCAGGCTGGGAAAAAGCGTACAAAAAAGGAGAAGAAACTGATCTTTCCCCGCTACCATCAATTGTCTGCTGTTCGTGAAATGCTGGCCGATGCGCAGGCAAATGGTTCAGGTCAAAAATATTTGATACAACATTCGGCAGGTTCCGGAAAATCAAATTCCATTGCATGGTTATCGCATCAATTAATCGGTTTACACGATAAGTCCGGTATCAATAATATTTTTGATACGGTGATTGTTGTAACCGATCGCCGGGTTCTCGATGCTCAGATCAGAAACAACATCAAACAATTCCAACAGGTAAAAGGGGTAGTTGAAGCCATTACCGAAGGCAGCAAACAGCTTAAAACAGCATTGGAGGAAGGAAAGAAAATCATCATTACCACCATTCAGAAGTTCCCTCACATTGTTGAGGAAATAGGAGAATTGCCAGGGAATAACTTTGCCATCATCATTGATGAAGCACACAGTAGTTTGAGTGGTCAAATGGCAAGGAAATTAAATGAATCATTATCAAAACTTCATGATGAGGAGGAATTAAAAGAAGACCTGGAAGAGTACGACGAGGATGAAAACGGAGAAGTAACAGGTGAAGATTTAATTCGGGTATTGGTGAAATCGAGAAAGCTTTTACCTAATGCCAGTTATTTTGCTTTCACTGCCACACCCAAAAACAAAACCCTGGAACTGTTTGGCATTCCTTATTCAGAAGGTGAAAAAACCAAATTCAAAGCATTTCATTTGTATTCGATGAAACAGGCCATTGAGGAAGGTTTCATCAAAGACGTTTTGCAGAATTACACCACTTACCAAAGTTATTATGCGTTATTAAAGAAGATTGAAGACGATCCGGAATACGACAAGTTAAAAGCACAAAAGAAACTGAAGATATTCGTTGAAAGTCACGAACATGCCATTAAGAAAAAATCTAGTCTAATGGTTAACCATTTCATGGAAAATGTGATCCAGAAAAAAAGAATTGGAGGCTTGGCTAAAGCCATGATGGTGACCAGTAGTCGCAAAAATGCAGTTCAATACAAAAAAGCATTCGACAAATATTTGAAATCCATTAATAGTCCATATAAAGCAATAGTAGCCTTTTCCGGCGAAATTGATGGTGAAACAGAAGCCAGTTTAAACGGTTTTTCAAGCAGTGCTATTCCAAGTGAATTTGAGAAAAGTGAATACCGATTTCTTTTAGTTGCCAATAAATTTCAAACAGGTTTCGACCAGCCACTTTTGCACACCATGTATGTTGATAAGAAATTAGGTGGTGTTAATGCTGTACAGACACTTTCACGTTTAAACAGGAGTCACCCTAAAAAACAAGAAACCTTTGTCTTGGATTTTGCGAATACAGTCGAAGAAATAGAAAAAGCATTTAAACCCTATTTTGAAAGTACGATTCTTGGTGAAGCCACCGATCCAAACAAGTTATTCAATCTTCAAGACGCTTTAGACAGCTACCAAATGTATACAAGAGAACAAGTTCAGGTGTTTTCAAATAATATTTTAGCAAACGTACCCATCGACCAATTACATGCTTCTTTAGACGAATCGTCGGCAATTTTTAGAAATGATTTAAACGAAGAACATCAGGCAGATTTCAGGGCGAAAGTGAAGACATATGTGCGCTTATATATTTTTCTTTCCCAGATTGTACCCTTTGAGAATCCATATTTGGAACGCTTGTATATCTTTCTGAATCACTTGCAAAATAAACTGGGTGGTGATACATCCGTTGATTTAGCCAAAGGAGTTTTGGATAATATCGACATGGACAGTTATCGTTTACAATTGGAATCAACTACCAATGTTGTTTTAGAGCAGAGCGAAGATTTAAAACCAATTCCAACCGAAATGCGCGGTGGTATAAGCGAACCTGAAATAGATAAACTTTCAAATATTCTCCAAACCTTTAATGATCGGTATGGAACCCAATTTGAAGATGCCGACAAGGTGCGGCAAATGGCTGAAAATATTGCGCAAGACGTTGCAAAAAGCAATGAATTAGTAAACTCGCTTAAATACTCTGATGACCAAAACGCACGAATCACAAGTGATAAAATTGTTGGAGAAGAGCTATTAAAACACATTACCACCAATTTCAGTCTTTACAAACTCTATTCCGATAATAAAGAATTCAAAGAAGACTTCTCTGCTATGATGTTTGGAGTAGTCAAGGAAATAATTAACCGAGGTATTCGAGTTCAATAATATAATTTCGAATGAAAAAAAGCTACTTTATCCTGCTTTTTCTTCTTGTTTGGATCAGCTTGCCAGTACAAGGAAGAGTTGGCATGTCTAAAAATCAAGTTTCATTCAAAAATTACTGGAATAAACCTCCCTCGCGAACTCCCGGCGATATTTCGGTTGACGCGCCCTTGATGGGGAATGGGGATCTCACGATGTGTGTTGGTTTCAAGGATGGCCTGCTTCGTTATTATCTGTCTAAGAATGATTTCTGGAGACTTCGATCACAGGCAGATGGGCTCTCAGGTCCAAGAGTCGCTGGCCTTGTTGATCTTAAATTTGACGGTTTTAGCAAGGCAGATTTTACTGCACAACAGCTTATTAAAAACGGAATTACTACTTGTCAGCTTATTAAAGGCAGCCAAAGGGTAGAAATCCAATCATGGGTTTGCGCCACCTCAAATCTGATTTATATTGAGTTGAATTCAGTAAACAAACCTGTTACTGTTTCGATCAAAATCAATGTTCCCGCAAACAGGCAGGCACTTGTCAAACAGGGAAAAACAAATAATACAATGTGGTTAACCAGGGCATTCAATGATAGCGTGGATATTACAACTGAGGTTGCGGTAGCTATGAAAATATTCAACTATCAGGGCGAAGCAGTCCATCTCGAGCCAGGAAAGAAATTGGTCCTTGCATTATCCGTTGAAAGTAAATTTCAAAATTCTGATCCTTTGGGCAGTGTCCTTAACAGCCTAAAAACATTGAAATCAAGCTTTGCTGATTCACTTCTGGTTAAGCATAATAATTGGTGGTACTCCTACTGGAATAAATCATCAGTAACACTGGAGGATACAGTTTTGATGAAAGCCTGGTATCAGGGACTCTACACAATGGGTGCCTGCAGCCGTGATCCAAAATTTCCTCCCGGATTATTTGGATGGACTACAACCGATACTCCAGCCTGGAATGGCGATTATCACTTGAACTATAATTTCCAGGCACCCTTCTATGGACTTTATTCTTCAAATCATCTGGAACAGACTACCTCTCATGATCAACCTTTATTGGATTTTATGGCGAGGGGTGAATTCTACGCCCAAAATGCAACAAAAACAAGAGGGATTTTATACCCGGTAGGAATTGGTCCGCTGGGTATTGAGGTCACGCGGAACTTTGCAATTGGTGGATATCAGAAAAGTGATGATGTTGAATTTGAGGGATTGTTTTACGGCCAACGTTCCAATGCTGCTTACGGATTGATTAACATGGCCCAGCATTGGCGCTGCACCTATGATTTGGAATATGGCAAAAAAATATATCCTTATGCATTAGCTGTTGCCAGTTTTTGGGAAGACTATCTGAAATTTGAAAATGGCCGCTATGTGATTTATGGTGATGCCATTCATGAGGGCTCGGGAAAAGATATGAATCCGGTTCTTTCACTTGGTCTGATCCGAAATTCACTGGACCTTATGATTGATTTGAGCTCAACGTTGAACCGGGATATCGCCAGACAGGCAATATGGAGGGATATCCTGCAAAAACTGAGTGAGTTTCCGGTACAGCAACGAAATGGCAGGGATGTTTTTCGATATACGGAAAAGGGTGTGGACTGGGTAGATGGCAATGGCCTTGGAATTCAGCATATTTATCCGTGTAACGCCATTACATTGGCAAGTAGTCCAGCTTTGCTTGCAGTTGCCCGAAATACAATTGACATCATGCAAAGGTGGCATGACCAGAATACAAGCAATAGCTTTTTTGCCGCAGCAATCCGCGTCGGTTACGACTCCTCCGTTATCTTAGAAGAATTGCATAAATACGCACTTCACACTTTCCCGAATGGCTTCCAATCCGGGAATCCTCATGGCATTGAGAATAGCTGTACGGTTACAAATGCAATCAATGAGATGATATGCATGAGTGTTGGCAATGTAATTCGTATTTTTAACAAGTTTCCCAGGAATCAAAATACCGGATTTAAAAATATAAGGGCCTGGGGTGCGTTCCTGATTTCTGCAGATCTGGAAAATGGGACTGTATCCAATGTTGTCATTTTTAGCGAGAAGGGGAATCTTTGCACATTAATCAATCCCTGGCCTGGGAAAAACATCAAATTGGTCAGGAATGGGAGATCCGGGGAAACAGTATCCGGTGAAAGAATTTCATTTCAAACCTCTGTCAATGAAAGAATTGAACTAAAACTTATTAAGTCGAACAATAAGATCTGATTGATATGAAAAAATTGATGCTCTCAATTGTTGCTACGTTGGTGTTTACCTCTTCATTTGGTCAAACAGATGCTGATAATCAGTTAAGGATGAAATGGTGGCGTGAGGCGCGTTTCGGGATGTTTATCCATTGGGATATGTCTAGTGTTGCAGGTACAGAGATCAGCTGGTCGCGGCTTGGTCCAAAACCTCTCGATGGTTCATGGGGTGCCCCTGCCGGCACAGGTGGTGATTCGATATACGACAATTTGTATAAGCGTTTTAATCCGACGAGATTTAATGCCAAAAACTGGGTTGAAATTGCGAGGGATGCAGGGATGAAGTATTTGGTTTTTACTTCAAAACATCATGGTGGATTCTGTATGTGGGATACAAAATATACAGATTATTCAATTATGCATTCCCCTTACAGGAAGGATGTTATTAAAGAACTCGCCTCCGAGTGCCGAAAAGCAGGAATCCGATTTGGCATCTATTACTCCCCGCGAGACTGGCATCATCCTGACTACGGTATGGGAGACAACAGCAAATATGAAAAATATATGACCGGACAGCTTAAGGAATTACTGACAAATTATGGTCAGGTTGATATAGTTTGGTTTGATAGTTTCGGTACCGGTGAGTCTGTTAATTACTGGCATGCCGATAAAGTACTCGATCTGGTACGGAACCTCCAGCCACAAGCAGTCATCAATAACCGGTGCAGTTTTTTTGGAGAAAATATCCCATCGTTGCAGGCTGATTTTGATACTCCCGAGCAACGAATTGGCTCTTATCAAACGAACCGCAACTGGGAATCCTGCATGTGTATTGTGGATGCACCTAACGGCGGATGGTCGTACCGTAAAGATGGCAAGGTCAAACCTTTCGCTGAGTGTATCCGTAATCTTGTGGGTTGTGCAACAGGCGATGGAAATCTCCTTTTGGACGTCGGTCCCGATGCATCGGGTGAAATCCCGGCAGATCAGGCAAACCGGCTGGCCGAAATAGGACAATGGATCAGAAAGTACGGCTTTACGGTTTACGGTACCCAGGGTGGTCCGTTCCGTAACGGTAAATGGGGTGGTGGAACCTTCAAAGGAAACAAGGTATATATTCATCTCTTTAAAACCGCTCCCGATAAAATTGAATTACCTGTGCTTAACGAAAAACTCACAGATGCCAAAGTCCTTTCTGAATCGAATATAAAAGTGACGACAGATAATGGACACATAAAAATCCTGAGTACTGCTAAAGACAGGAATTCTCCCGACACAATAATCGAATTGACATTTGAAAAACCGGTAACAAGGGTTGACAACTAACCCAAATAAATTATTGCATATGTTTAAAATATTGAAAATGAATAGTATAAAGCTGGTTTTCTTAATGCTTCTGAGCATAGAAATTTCTGGTCAAAACATTTTGGCCAAAAAAGCCAATTTATTATTTCCGGCTGATGTGACCTGCACACCACAGCCTTATTACCTTTACCGGACAGATGGGAAACCTGGTCGTGAAGTTACTGTTACTTTTATAGGAGGTAAACTCTCCGGGAAGGTTCAGTTTGAGGTCAGGTCGGAGAAGGTAAAAGAACTTACAGAGATATCTTTCCCTGATGCCGGACAGTCTTCAACTCAAATTATTTTGCCTGCTGGGGTTGGCATTAAAAAAGAATCTCAGGTTTTAATTTCAATTCACCAGGGTACAATCTCCGTGAAAAAGACCTTCCTTGTAACTCCAATGCGTGAATGGACGGTCTATATTTATCCTCATTCTCATGTTGATATTGGATACACCAATACTCAGTCCAATGTGGAAATCCTTCACAAGCGCAATATCGACGAAGGAATTAAACTGGCTGAAATGACTGAAAATTACCCGGAAGGTTCGCGATATCGATGGAATCCGGAAATTACATGGCCACTGGAGCGGTATTGGCAAACTGCAAATCCTCAACAAAAAGAGAGGGTCATTGAAGCCATAAAGACTGGTTTATTGTGCATTGATGCAAGTTATTTAAATCTTAATACGAGTAGCTGTTCAGGCGAAGAGCTTTTCCAGGTTCTCCGTTTCAGCCGGGAAATGGCCAACCTAACAGGCGTACCGGTTCAAACCTATCAACAAATGGATATTCCGGGGATATCATGGGGTCTTGTGCCTGTGATGGCTCAGCAGGGAGTTCGTTATATTATGAACTGGCCAAACGGATGTCGTGCCGGTAACGGACACGTAGTGGATGAAAAGCCATTTTGGTGGGTTGGTCCTGATGGAAAATCAAAAATCCTTTATTTCCAGCCTGGAGGATATGGTAATAGCGGAAGTATGTCAAAAGGGGGAACAACTGGTCGTCCATGGTTTGGACAACGTGACATGGATAAGGTTCCTGCAATTATCAGGACTGACACTGCCAATGTTGATTTTGTCAAGGCACTCGTGCAACGTGAACACCCAGACTACCCTTATAACTTTTATGTCGTATCATGGTGTCTCTGGGATAATTGTCCTCTTGACGCCGACATTCCGGATGCCGTTAAAAAGTGGAATGAGAAATATGCTTTTCCACACCTTGTCATTGCCGGAGGAACAGAAATCATGCAAATGATTGAGAAACAATACGGAGATAAACTTCCAACGGTAAAGGGTGACTTTACTGAATACTGGACTGACGGACTGGGTACTGCAGCCGGTCTTACTGCGATTAACCGCAATGCCAGGGAACGACTCGTTCAGGCCGAAACATTGTGGACATTATTGAGACCGGGAAAAGGGGCTCCAAGAGCAGAATTTGATGAGGCTTGGCGGTTTATAGCTCTCGGTTCAGAACACACCTGGTGCGCCGAAAATCCTACTGAACCATTTTTTCAGGACGCAATATGGAAAGTTAAACAAAGTTATTTTCATACAGCTGACGACCGTACCCAAACTCTTTTTGAAGAGGCAATTGCACCAGCTACCGATAGATCCTCAGGAGCACTTGGTCCTGCTGAAGGCCCGTCGGAGGGCGGCATTTCTGTAATTAATACACAATCATGGCCACATGGTGGTCTGATAACGCTTTCGAAAGCTGAAAGCCAACGAGGTGACCGGGTTGTCGATAGCCAGGGGAAAGAGGTCCTATCACAACGACTCTCTTCGGGGGAGCTGGCCTTTTTGGCCTCCGATGTCCCTGCACTCGGTTCTTCTCACTACAAAGTTACAGAAGGGAAATGTTCACTTAAAACCGGGTGTAAATTGGATGGATTAAATTTGTCTAATCAATATCTTCAGGTAAAGATTAACCCTGTTTCCGGAAATATAACCCAACTTCTGAATTTTGGAACAGGAAAAGATTTTGTGGATGTACATACAAATGGAGGCCTGAACGCTTTCAGATGGATGCCGGGTGACAGCGACAATGCAAGGGCTGATTCGATGATATCAGTTTCTACTGTTGAAGAAGGTCCTTTGGTTATTGAAGTAAAAGTTACATCAAAAGCCACATCATGCAGATCTGTAACTCGTTCCGTTCGTCTAATCGAGGGTTTACCCTGGCTTGAAATTTCGAATATTGTAGATAAACTTCCGCTTCCTGCAAAAGATGGTATACATTTTGGTTTCGGCTTTGATATTCCCAAGGCAATAACCAGGGTGGATATTCCCTGGGGTATCATGGAAGTTGAAAAAGATCAGCTTCCGGCAGCCAACAGAAACTGGTATACAATACAGCGATGGGCAGACCTTTCTAATAAGGAATCTGGCGTTACCTGGTGTTCACTGGATGCGCCTCTCGTTGAATGCGGGTCGATGACAGCCAATCAGTCGGGGACCTGGAGTGGAGAGCGGAAACCATGGCTCAAAAAAGTTGACCCGGGTTCCTCAATATATTCGTGGGTAATGAATAATCACTGGTTCACAAATTTCCCGCTTACGCAGGATGGGCCCGTTACTTTCCGTTACCGGATTCTTCCTCACGGAGTTTATGACGCAGCATCTGCAAATCGGTTTGGTTTGGAACAGGCACAGCCACTTATTGCTTTTGCTGCAAAAAATAATGCAATACAAAAATCTTTGGTTGCCATAGAAGGATCTTCAGCCGTAACAGTATCGATACTTAAATCTCAATCGGGAAAGAACTCGGCTATCCTTCGCCTTCGATCGGTCTCGGATCGGGATGAGACGATCCGATTGACGTGGCCAGGCGGAAATCCCTCTACTGTGAACCTTTGCGAAACAGAGGAGGTGGCTGGCCCAAGGGTCAACAACGATTTAATTGTTCCGGCAAATGGAATGACTACTTTAAAGGTTGTTTGGTAATTCATTCACAGATATAACTTTACATGAAGATCGTGAAGATTATTTCTACCACCAAATCGCAAAAACAGCATATTATTTCGTACTAAAAACAAAATCCTAATTCACCGATGAGCTTCGAACCAAATTATTATCACCTGCTTCAGGTATTGAATAACCAACGGCCTGAACGTTTGCCAGTTTATGAGCACCATATTGATGCACCGTTTATCTCAAAAGTTTTGGGTGAAACTATTTCATCCCAGGGCTTAAGTAATCATGAACTCGAAGATTATTACCGGAAAGTGATTGGTTTCTGGAAAAGTATGACCTATGACGGCTTCGACTTTGAAGCAGCGATTTGCGATATTCTACCCGGTCATGGTGCAATCATGGGTGGGATGGCAGGTCCGATACAAACCCGTGAAGATTTTAACAACTACCCGTGGGACGATATCCCAAAAATATTTTGGGAAACCTACTCGCCACATTTTGAAGCCATTCGCAAAACTTTACCCCCGGGGATGAAGGCTTATGGCGGCTGCGGCTATGGTATCTTTGAGGCAAGTCAGGATTTGGTTGGATATGAATATTTATGTGTGATGCAATGCCTCGATCCTGAACTTTTCAGGGATGTATTTAAAAAGATAGGAGATTTATGGGAATTATTATGGACCGGTGTGATCGAGAAATACTCGGATCTCTTTGTATTCTTCCGAATGGGGGATGATCTGGGTCATAAGACGTCCACCTTACTTGAACCCGATATTATCCGTGAGCATATCTTCCCCCAGTATAAAAAGGTGATTGATCTGATCCATTCCTCCGGGAATAGATTTCTTTTGCATTCGTGCGGAAATATTTTTCCGCTTATGGATGACATCATTAACCTTGGAATAGATGCCAAACACTCCAATGAGGATCAGATTGCTGCCTTTCCGGTCTGGATTGAGAATTACAGCGACAGGATTGGACTTTTCGGTGGATTTGATCTGAATCTTCTTGTTCTTGAAAAACCCGAAACGATTCGTCAGACCGTCCTGGAGCGTGGAACTCAATATCGTAATTCTGCGAAGGGGTATGGTCTGGGATCCGGAAATTCAATTCCAGGCTATATTCCTGTCGAAGGTTTTATGGCGATGATTGAGGCTGTAAAGGAGATAAGATTCAACGAATCACGCTGAAAAATTGAATTGTTCAAGACAATAATCTCATTATCAAGGTGTTATAAGATTGTTAAATAGACTTATTGTTTATTTGGATTTTAATTTAGCTCTTAAATTATGAACGTTTGGTGTTTCATTACCCTGTTGTTTTTTGCACCTTTTTTAAATGGTCAGGAATATGCAACATGGAAGGATAATTCGCTGACCCTTAACAATGGTGTCGTAAATCGCGAAATTATTATTGAAAATGGTCAAATACATACCAAATCTCTTAAAATAAAAGGATCTGACCTTAATTTTGATTCACAAGAGTCAAAAGAATTTTCTCTCGAGATTGACGGTAAGGTTTGTGATGGAGAATCGGGATGGAATTTGATATCCTTTAATTCTGCAACCGATTCACACAAAGGGGCAGGAGCAACTGTCAGACTTCAGGGATTGAAGGAGTTTGAAGGTATTGTGGCCGAAATTACCTACCTGCTCTATCCTGATTTACCTGTTATCCGCAAGCAAATAAATCTAAGGAATAATTCGGGTAAGGAAATACGTATCGAGTCATTCGATATAGAGAAATTAATCCTTGGATTTAGTTTTGTCGAGGCCGTCACTTACGCGAATTATGGTCGACAGAAACATTTAAGCACGTATATTGGCGATTGGGACGATCCGTTGATTGCCATTCATTCCTATTCTCAAAGCGCGGGAATTCTCCTTGGGAATGAGTCCCCGGGGGTACTTAAGCGAACAGCATATAATACTGCTTATAATAATGCGGACATTGGCCTTACACACAAAGGGGAGAACTACCCATTCAGGAAATACATTAAAAATGGCGATAGCTGGCTTTCCCCCCGGGTATTTGTAATTCCGTATACTGGTTCGGCCGATCCATGGAAGATTATGAATACCACACTCGCTGATTTTGTTCGCCGGCATATGGGACTTAGGATTAATGAGATAGGGAAACGACCCACGGTCATGTATAATAACTATGTCCCCTTTTATGATAATTTCAAGGACTCATTACTTACTATCCTCTCAATTCCGGCTTCAGAGTGTGGAATCAAACAATTTGAAATCGATTGTGGATGGCATACTACGGAGGATAATATCGGAAAGCCTGTTTCCTGGATTGAAAATACAGGAGACTGGATCACGGATAAAAAGAAATTTCCAAACGGTTTAAAACCTGTCTTTGACGAAATAAGAAGTAAGGGAATGGAGCCGGGAATATGGATCAGTGTAGGATCGGCGGCTACTAAATCAAAGGTTTTTAAGGATCATCCTGAATGGGCTGCCAGGAATGAAAAAGGAGAATCCGTTAATCTTCATACCACAGGTGGAATCGACCTTAACACAATGTGTTTTGGTACCGGATGGGTGGATTATATCGAAAATAAGATACTTGGTTTAGTCAGGAATGAGGGGCTTGGCTTTGTAAAGCTCGATTTGACAGTAGCTACAAGTGCCTATGTGACCGATTATAAAAAGTCAGGGTGCAGTGCCACGGATCATCCTTTTCATAAAGACCGGGAGGAATCACTGATTGTTATTTATGAACGGTTATTTAAACTATTTGATAAACTACATTCGGTGGCACCAAATCTCTATATTGACTGTACTTTTGAAACAGCGGGTAAGCTTCAGTTGATAGATTATGCCTTTTGTCAGCATGCAGAGGGGAACTGGCTTACAAATATTGGGGAACCCTATCCGGTAGGAGCCTTTCGCATAAGAAATTTAACATGGTGGAAATCGCCTGTAATACCCGCTTCCTCTCTAATTATTGGGAATTTGCAGGTGGATAGCCCTGACTTTATTCAGGAACTTCAAACTTTAATTGGCTCCTTTCCTATAGTTTTGGGCGACCTTAGGAAATTGTCCCGTGAAAAAAAAGTTGAGATCCGGCAATGGACAGACTGGATTTCAGAAATGCAGGCAAAATACAGCTACGATCTTTTCAGACAGGACCTACCCAGCTTTGGTGAGCCAACGGAAGGTTCCTGGGACGCCTGGTCGCGTATTAACACAGATACAAAGAAAGGTGGGATTATTGGCGTTTTCCGGCAGGGATCACTCGATGACAAGCGCACAGTATCGGTTCCGGGACTGGCTAAAAATGATCATTATCGTGTAAACCTGGCACCTAAGGGTGATAAAATAATTGAATTGACAGGAATTGAATTGGAGGAAAAGGGATTCATAGTCAAAATGGAAAATAAGTACGACAGTAAATTATTTGAAATAGAGCTGATTAAAAAATAGAGTGGTTCATTTATTTCATAATCACACTAAAAAATTTTTGCAAAATGAACTCAAGAGAACGGTTTATTACAGCCTTGAAAGGCGGAACACCTGATCGTGTGCCTGTTTGGGAATATTTGTTCAGCCTAAAACTTCAAAGGGAAGTAATGGGTTATAATACTGGACTCTACGATGGAAAAACAACCACAAAAATGGGTGCAAAATTGGGCATTGACGTTTCCTGGGCTCCTGTTAACGGCTTTTGTGGTATTGAAGATGTAACCCATGAATTAAACGAAATCTATACAGACGAATGGGGTGTTACGTACAGGAAAAATGGATGGCCCATAATGGCCCAGCTGGATACACCCATTAAAAGCCGCGAAGACTGGGAAAGATATAAAATGCCACCTGTCCATACTGAAGGACGACTTAAGATCCTTAAAGATGCCATTGAATCGAACGATTCTGAGCTTGCTATTGTTGCAGGGCTATTGGGTCCCTTTACAATGATGTCATGGTATTTAATGGATTTCGAGACCTTATCGGTTAGTCTGTTTTTAGATCCGGACCTGGTTCACGAAATAACGAATGCCTACGTCAACTGGGCTCTTGAAGCAGGGAAACTTGCTGCGGAGACCGGTGGAGTGGATGCCTTTCATATCTCAGACGATTGGGGTGGTACAGGAGGCTTACTGGTCTCTCCGGACCATTTTAGAGAATTCTTTATTCAACCTTTTCATCGATTGGTAGCAGGACTGAAATCTTATGGTATTCCTGTAATTATGCACAACGATGGAAACATCAAGGATATTCTTGATGATCTTGTACTTACTGGAATAAATGGCTATCACCCCGTGGAAAAGGCAGCATCAATGGATTTGGAAACAGTAAAGCAAAGATACGCCGGAAGGGTCTGTCCAATCGGAAATGTGAATAACAAGACGACAATGGTCACCGGGTCTGTTCAGGAGGTTATCAGTGAAACCCGCGAATGTCTGAGAATTGGAATGCCCGGGGGTGGATATATCCTTTCTACCGACCACAGTTTACATGACGATATTCCGCTAGCAAATGTAAAAGCGTTGATTGATACTGTAATGAAATATGGCATCTATTGATTTACTTAACATAACAATTAACTCAATGGCGATTGAAATTGATCACTACCGGTATGACATGAACTGAAATTTACTAACTTTACGATTCATCATTCAGCGACCGGCAAATAGCCAATTATAGAAACAAATTAACTCCTTAACAGTAATTCTAATGAATAAAATTCTCCTTAAATGTACAATTGCCTCCGCCCTGGGTGGGTTGCTCTTTGGTTATGATACAGTAATTATCAATGGAGCGATGATAGATCTGGTGAAGCATTTTCAGCTGACACCGACACTTCAGGGATGGACCGTAAGCTCAGCATTGATCGGGTGTATTCTTGGAACTATTCTGATTGGACGTCCGGGCGACATTTATGGAGCAAAACGTTTGCTGCAACTCCTGGCCATCATGTTTCTGGCATCTTCAGCCGGTTGTGCAGCAGCAAACAATATCAGTGTTTTTATTATATTCAGGTTTATTGGAGGTCTTGCAATAGGCGGTGCTTCTGTGCTTTGCCCTGTTTATATTTCCGAAATCTCCCCTCCCAAACACAGGGGCGTTCTGGCTTCAACTTTTCAGCTTGCTATTGTCCTGGGAATATTATTCTCCCTCATCACTAATTACTTACTTCTTAATATTGGTGACCAGAACTGGCGATGGATGCTTTTCAGTGGCGCGATTCCTGCAGTAGCATTCTTTCTAATGTTACTCGTAATTCGTAAGAGTCCTCGTTGGCTTGTGAAAAAAGGACGAATTGATGAGGCAAGAAAAAATATAGAAGACCTTTCATCACATGAAATTGATGCTAACCAAACCATTCTTGAAATTCAGGAATCTATTCATAATGAGAATATTAGTAAAAGGATTAATTTATTCAGGAAACCATATCGCAAAATTACCTTTATTGGAATTTTTGTAGGGATTTTTAGTCAGCTCACAGGAATTGGTGTGGTTTTCTATTATTCTTCCCAGATCTTTCACATTGCAGGCTTTTCAGATGGTACCTCAATGGCCCAAAGCGTCATATTAGGCGTGACAAATTTGATCTTTACACTTATTGCAATGGCAATTATTGATAAAATAGGGCGAAAGAAACTCTTGCTTTTCGGACAACTTGGGATGGTGGTTGTACTGGGATTATTTGGATATGGACTACTATCAGGTAATATTACGGGTAACTGGCTTGTTGTTTTACTTGTTACTTATATTGCATTTTTCGCCGCATCACAGGGCGTGGTTATCTGGGTATTATTGTCTGAGATGTTCCCAAATATAATCAGGGCCCGGGGAGCATCAATAGGTTCGTTCGCCAACTGGGTAATCAGTGCTTCTCTTAACTTTTTCTTCCCTGTTGTTGTTGGCCTCTTCGGGACTACTCAGGCAGCGCAACAAATTGGAATGAGTTATGCATTTATATTTTTTGCAGTCTTAACCCTTGTTGGTTATATTTATCTGAAAAAGTATATTATTGAAACTAAGGGCAAAACTTTGGAGCAGATTGAAAAAGAGGTGCTTTGCTGAGAAATTAACTTATCATAAATATGACCCCGAGAGAACGAGTACTTACAATCCTTAAAGGAGAACAACCAGACCAGGTCCCATGGTGCGGAGATTTGGATTATTGGGCCAATTCACTGATCAAAAGGGGTTTAAAGCCACCTGGGTTCATAACTTCCAGTGATTATATCAGTTGGCACAGAGATCTGGGTGTTGGTTTTTATCTTCAGGGATATTTCCCATACAAACAAATTACAAGTAATTGTGAAATTAACGAATGGGATGAAGGATACAAACACTTCAAAGAGATTATTACTCCGGTTGGTACTGTGAGGGAATGCTGGGAATATATTCCTACATCTTTCTCGGAGGGACCAATTGAACATTTCATGAAGTCGGAAGCTGACATTCCTGTTATGAAATACATCTATGAAAATACCCGTTTTGAACCGGATTATGAATTTGCAAATAAACGATTAAAACAAGTTGAAGACCAAGGTGTTGTACTTTGTTATCTACCTAAAAGCCCTTTTATGCACTTACTCGCACTCGAAGCCGGAGTAGTTGCAGTTACGACAGCGGCATTGACTATGCCCGATGAATTTCAGGATTTGCTCGATACCATGAAGAAGGCCTTTGACATGGCTGCTCAAATTGCCCTGGACAGTCCTGCCGAGGTTCTCATGATCCCGGAAAACCTCTCCTCAGAAATGGTTGGACCAGATCTGTTTAAGCTGTATATGTTCGATTATCAGAGAGAATGGACAGCTAAGATACGTGAAGCAGGAAAATATTCGTTTATCCATATCGATGGAACCCTTGCAGGTCTGATTCGGGAAGAAGCATCTGTCGGATTTTCAGTTCTCGAAGCATTAACTCCTCATCCGGTGGGTGATTTAAAGTGGGAGGAGCTTGAGGCTATCGCAGCCGGATCGGAGAGTATCTTTTGGGGCGGTATTCCAGGTGTCTATTTTACGGCAAGTGTTGGCGATGAGGAATTTGACCGTCATGTCAGGCACATTCTTTCAATTATGACAAAAGAACCCCGCTATGTTCTGGGTGTTGCTGATCAGGTTCCGCCCGATGGCCTCGAAAGCAGAGTTAAAAGAGTTTCTGAACTTGTAAATCAATATGGCAAATACAAGACCTAAATCGAAATGCAAAATTAAAGTTCAATATTTTGGACTGACATCTTAGCCACTTTGCATTTTTACTTTCGCACTTTGCATTTTTCATTTAAAATGGATTAATCTAAAACACATAGAATGAGGAACTTAATTTTTCTATTCGTTTTTGCGTATCTTTATTTCTTGCCCGATGGTGGTAATGCCCAAAATAGATATACACCGGCCGACCCTGAGTATTATTCCATGGAACGACAGCAAATGAGGTTCGACGACCAGCAGGTCATGCTCTTTAACTTCAGGGGTTTTGCATGTCCGCGGCAATATAGTATGACGTGTTTTACAAATGTTCAGTTTCTACCCCTAAGTGCATCAAACTATACATTTAATCTGAATTTTCAGGATCATAATACAGGTATACTGGTTAGAGATGATGTTCCTTTTATTTGGGACAAGTGGATAAACGAAGGGAAGGGAATTGATCCTTTGGGAGCCAACTTTCGACCTGATTCTCCTTTTCTGATGGTTACTCAGGATGAAACCTGGCAGCCGAATAGTTATAAAAGATCCGGAACATTTCATAAGGAAAGTGGTGGCAAATGGCTAAGCTTTTCAATTCATAGTTATACAAACGTTTCATATAATTCGGATGAAGTCTATCTGAAACTAATCATAAGAAATCGGAAAGAGACACCGTTATCGTTAACGGTGATCCCACAGCAGATAGCAGCTCAAATGATTTGTGACGGAATGAAAGGTTCAGATAGTCCAAAACAGGTTGATCCGTTTACATTTGGTAGTGATCAAATGAAGGCAACAGTATCCTCTGATATTGA
>CAINLJ010000181.1 GCA_903850335.1 uncultured Bacteroidia bacterium
ACAAATATAAACGGTGCTCTGCACCTTTGAACGTTAAAAGTCAGATATTTTCATTTAAAATTATGAGGCAGAACTTTTTCAAGCAATATCAAGCAATTAAAAAGAGTTATATAGGAGCAACGCAAAGAAGGGGCAAAGTTGTGCAGAGATATTTTGCTGTAATTTAATGCTTTGCGATCCTCAGCGGTTTTCCTTGGCGGCTCTCAGCGGTTAATTTTTTTACTTTTGATACAGCTTCATTTGTGGTGACATAAAAAATCTGGAGACTTTGCCTGAGGTTTTCTGAATATTTGGAATGCGCTTTTTCTTATGATTATAATACAAGTTCCACCAGATAATCAAAATGGGGGCCTGTAAACTTATCCTTAACCGTAAATCCGGAATTTCTGGCATACTCACAAAAAGTATCAGGATCGACGAAAAGCCAGGCAAATGGTTTGCCTTTTATTGTTTTGTAAGTCAGCTGATACTCCATTTCGCCATAATAACTGTCTGAGGCAATATCTATCCACGTCTCACCATTTTCATCCGTAAAAAGATAGAGCAAATCAGAAGAGTCTGCAAGAATTTTACCGCCCGGGTTAAGGAGGCTTTTAAGATGAGGTAACAGAATATTCAGACCAGGCAGAGTTTGGGCGATTCCTGCACCATTCATAAGCAACAGGATCGTATCATATTTACGTTCATTAAAAAGATAAATGTCCTGGAGCAGAACATTTCTCACCCCCCTTCGCCGCATAGTTTCACACGACAAGGGTGAAATATCCATTGCATCTACTTCAAATCCCTGATCCTGAAGCCAGAGAGAATGTGCACCAGCTCCGGCACCTATATCGAGTACCTTACCGGAACACCGTTTAAGCGCTTCCTGTTCCTGTACCGGCATCTGTTCGAAATTGCGAAAAAAGTACGAAGGCAAGAGCTGTTCATCCTCTGCAATATCAGTGCTTACCACAATTGAATGATCTCTTTCTCCCTGCAGGTAATCCCATACAGCATGACCTACGGGATCGTGATTTTTTTTCAACATTGTCATATTCGTGCCCTGAAAAATTAATTCAACAGACTTACAAAAAGAGCAACATTTAAACCTGTTACTATGGCACCTACCAGGTAAAGAGATGCTGCATAAAATTTACTGTTTTTGTATTTTCCCATAACCTTTTCGGATGAAGTTAGCCAAACCTGAACAAATATCGTTATCGGAAGCTGGATACTCAGGATCATCTGAGAATAAATCAAGCCATTAAAAGGATTTGAAATGAAGAAAATAATCAAGAGTGCAACTATGAATGAAATCGTTATTCCAAGACGGGAGTGATTGTCTTTTATATCATAAGGTTCGCTAAAAATACCGGAAAATATTGAACCGGCTGCCATCCCTGAGGTTATCGTTGACGCAATACCCGAAAAAAGCAGGGCAACAGCAAATACTACACCTGCGTGGATTCCCAACAATGGACTTAACAGACTCTTTGCCTGTTGAAGCTCGGTCACTTCCATTCCAGCCTTATAAAAGGTAGCTGCGGCAAGAAGAATCATTGCACTGTTAATAGCCCATCCAATGATCATTGAAATAATTGTGTCAAGAAATTCATAATTAAGCCTCTTCTTTATTGTTTTCTCATCCTGAAGGTTCCACTGGCGGCTTTGAATAATTTCTGAATGAAGAAAGAGGTTATGTGGCATCACTACGGCACCGAGAACACTCATAATAATTACCATGGAACCTTTTGGAAAGCAAGGGGTTACCCATGATTGAATTGCAGAATGCCAGTCGATATTTACCAAGGAGAGTTCATAGAGGAAGGAGAGCCCAATTACAGAAACAAAGGCAATAATCCATTTTTCGATCATCCGGTAACCGTTGGTAAAGAGCATGATAAGTACGAAGATAACAACAAGAACGGCTCCGGCACGAATTGGGATTGCTAATAACATATTAAGGGCAATGGCTCCTCCCAGAATCTCGGCAAGTGACGTCGAGATCGATGCAATTATGGCCGTAATGAGAATTGTAATCGAATACCCCGGCTTCATATATTTTGTAGCTGCCTCTGAAAGGCAAAGACCAGTTGCAATACCCAGATGTGCCACATTATGCTGTAAAAGTATTAACATGATCGTGGATAGGGTGACCATCCATAAAAGGACATATCCAAACTGCGCTCCTGCCCCAAGATTGGAGGCCCAGTTTCCGGGATCAATAAAACCAACCGTAACGAGTAATCCCGGCCCGAGATATTTAAGGATCTCCAGTCCTCCAAATATGGGCCGGTAATCTTTCCGGTCGATGTTTTTAATGTATTTTGACAAACGGTTGAACATACTACAAAGTTAACTTTTTTGTGTTGTGATTCAAAAGCGGTAATTTTACAACCCAATGAATAAAGAAAAAATAGTTATCGGATTGTCTGGTGGTGTTGATTCAAGTGTCGCTGCTTATCTTCTGAAGAAGGAAGGGTACGATGTTATCGGAGTCTTCATGATTAACTGGAAAGAGAATACCGGATCCCTGACTGCAGGATGTACCTGGGAAGATGATGTGACCTTTGCCGAAATGATAGCTAAGAAACTTGATATCCCTTTTCATGTGGTCGATCTGTCTGATTCGTATCGCAAACGTGTTGTCGATTATATGTTCTCAGAATACGAAAAGGGGAGGACCCCTAATCCTGATGTTCTTTGCAACCGTGAAATAAAATTTGATCTGTTCATGGATAAGGCCTCCGAGCTTGGGGCTCAATACGTCGCAACCGGACATTATTGCAGAAGAGGCGAAGTCAATATCGAAGGTAAGCTATATTATCGGTTACTGGCTGGTACAGATCCAAATAAAGATCAGAGTTATTTTTTATGTCAGCTTAATCAGGATCAGCTTTCACGATCACTATTCCCGGTAGGCCACCTGTTAAAACCAGAGGTTCGTGAGATTGCCCGGCAGCAGGGATTAATTACAGCAGAGCGGAAAGACTCACAAGGGATCTGCTTTGTTGGAAAGGTTGATCTTCCTGTCTTCCTTCAACAGAAACTAGCCTCGAAAAAAGGTAATGTCATAGAAATAGATGCATCATTCATGGAAAAGAAGGCGCTACCTCTGATTCCTGAAAATTTCCCTAAACTTTGTTCCCCGTTCCCGTTTAAACCCTGGAATGGCAAAATAGTTGGTGAGCATAATGGTGCTCATTTTTATACTATCGGACAACGCAAAGGCCTTAATATAGGCGGGTATGTGGAACCACTTTTTGTGTTGGCCACGGATGTTGTTCGCAATATAATTTATGTTGGAGAAGGGAAAGACCACCCCGGTCTTTTTCGTCAGGGGTTATTTATTCCCGGAGAGGATATGCACTGGGTCAGGACAGACATGACTATGTCAGCGGGTGAGGAACGTGACTTTCTTATCCGGATACGATACAGGCAGCCACTCGAAAAAGGGAGAATAACAATGACATCCGAGGGTGCATATATCCTATTTGAGCGGGAACAACGTGGAATCACATCCGGGCAGTTTGCCGCCTGGTATCTCGATGATGAACTGATAGGTTCCGGTATAATTGCCTGAATTCTTAGCATAACGATTTCACATCGTATATGAATTAATCATGTTGGCAAGCCGGGTGAATAGCCTAACAAAGATTTTGATACACATCAATTTCTGGAAAACCTAACTTAATTCCTTAAAAATTCTAAATAAGGACATTTTGACTTGTCTTATTCTATTCAAAAAAACTGTTAATAAATGCATAGAAGAGGCTGTATCAAAAGGAAAAAATTTAACCGCGGAGGTCGCAAAGTGAAAACGCAAAGAATCGCAAAGTATTGTATAATAGATAGTTAAATTTGCACGACGTCCTGTTTTCATTATTTAACCCAGCGGTAGAAGACTTTTGATACAGCTTCGGTTATATTTGTAGAAAACTTCAAATAATGCATGGATAAAAATTAACAATCTTTCTAAGTTCAAGTTCGATTACTTCAAAAAAATGAAGTCGAATTTAAAGATGAATATGTCTTTATTTTCTTTGATGATGTGTTTAAATGGGAATGAAAATAATATTCCGGTACGCTTCTATGTTGTATAGCCTCGAATATCCTACAAATATCATCAGTTGTTATAATGTCGTTTAAAAAGATGTAAACTTTTAGCTTGCAAGGTTGTATTCTAATATTCCGTTGGAATAAAATGAAGGCCGTCTTTTTATGAGAGACGGCCTTAACATTGATTGATATTTCGGGGATTACAGGTTACCTGCATTTTCAAGCAGATATGCCTCTGCCTCAGTGCTCCAAAGTCCCTTGTGATTATTACATATCTCGGCAAGACGGGCATAAACCGGATTTGAAATCCCTTTATTAGAAAATTCTGTAATAGGTGTTAAGGGCATATCAATATGATTATAGATTAACTTCTTTCCTCCAGGTATCTCAGGTAAATGGAGTGTAGCCTCAATAACTGCATTTATACCCCCAATATGCGTCACTAATCCAGCAGGATCCAGACCTGCAGACATTAATCTTAGCGCCTCTTTCATATCGTCTGTATTGCCACCACTAGTCCCAACGATATGGGTATAAGCATAATGAACATTATAAAAGTTCAGTGTGGCTTTAAAGTTCGGATCTGATGGTCCTGCAAAAAAGTTCAGACAGCCATCGAAGGCGAGCAGTGCATCCGCCTGTTCAACGACGGGGGCAACAGGGGCAAAGACAAACACATCGTTAAAACCATCGCCACCGGAAATTGCCTTTAACTCATCAATTGCATTTGTGAATTTTGATGTATTTATATATTGGAGGTCGATACCACGTGAAGCAGCAGAGTCAACAGTGTATAAACTTGCAGCCCTGTCCAGTCTTGTCTGATCGATGTCAGTGACCACAAGTAAGGAGGGTTTACGGTCGTCGCGGTGCAGCACATAATTAATGGCTGCAAGTCCCATTGGTCCTACCCCTGCAAGTAAGGCCATCTTACCACCATCAACAATCTCCATTTTGTGAATGTATGACCCTGGAGTAGTATGGTAATTTGCGTGAATCGCCCCAATTACACAGGAAAGCGGTTCCGATAAGGAAGCCGGATAAAAGCCGTCACCCGTAAATGGAAGTAAACAATCCAGTTCCATTACCTCGTTTGGGATAATAACATAGGTTGCGTCCCCCCCGATAAACTTGTAAGAATATCCTGGTGCTCCCATCACGCCTACCGGGCTATCAGGATAGTTCAAGGCTGGCTGGATAGAAAATTTGTCGCCTGCCTTAAATTTCTCTTGCCATTTCGATCCGATTTCAATAAGCTCACCTGCAAATTCATGTCCAATAATCACAGGATTAGTGGCGCAATCATCAGGGATTCGTTTGTGATCCGATCCCTGGCCGGCTGCCTTATACGACGACATGCATAAACTGTCGCATATCACCTTAGCCAGGATCTCATTCTCTTTTATTTGTGGTAACTCAAATTCCTCGAGTCGTAAATCTTTTTTTCCGTATAATCGAACTGCGCGTGTTTTCATTTTGAATAAATATTTGTTTGTGAATATTTTGGTGTAGCAACTTGCGGCTGGTTACTGGCAACTAGCGTCTTGCAACTTATAATTTAATCCCGGTTCGCAAATTATCTTTCAAAGTTAGTACTCAATTTCATCTGGAACCGCCAGTTGCCACTTGCCAGTTGCAAACCGCCAGCCGCCATCCCCTAGTTCAGCATATTCTGCCCTCCGGTAACCGGCACAGCCTGTCCGGTTTCGTATTCCTGCTCAATGACATATAGAATTGCCCGCATAACATCAATCACACGACAACCCCTGCCTGCCGGCACCTGAGCTTCATAAAATGCCTTAACATCCTTGATTTCCTTTGCGCCTGGCACCTTACCTGCGTTCAGATACTGAATAAATAAACCTTTTTCGGGATCACTCCATAACGGTCCCTCGAA
>CAINLJ010000182.1 GCA_903850335.1 uncultured Bacteroidia bacterium
AATGAGGAAAACACCCTTTCCCCGGGTTGCAACAGCCAGATGCAAGATATCTCCCATACCTGGTCGAAAGATAACTTTATTCACAGATACTCCCGTTTTCCGTCGAAATTTCCCGTAATTATTTATCACCGTAATTTTGGTGTCAAGTCCTGCAACAACCTGAGCATCTGTATCTTTATTGACATCAACAGACAATAGCCAGTCGGATCCGTAACTTTCTGTATTTATGATCCGGATGAGGTTCAAATTCCTCAAATCCCATGTAATCAGTCGGGAGTCATCTCCACAGGAAAATAATTGTGTCCCTGACTTATTAAAACACAAATCCCTGACTCCATTCTTATGACCCGCCAGCCCTGCTATTAATTTTCCGTTAACAGCATTGTACAACCTGACCTGTTTCTCCTGTGTCGCAACAACCAGCAACAACCCATCCGGGCTAAATTTAACAGCATTGATTTCGCCACCTAAATTATCCAGTATATACACGATCTTCCTCTCTTTTAAATCGTAAACACTAACTGATTTATCTGTGGATCCTGAGGCAAGCAGGTTATTCCTGGGGTTAAGGCTCAGTGTAGTTACAATACCATGATTGTAATTCAGGCTTTCAATTTTCTTTGCCGTTTGAATATCCCAGATTAAAATAAGACTATCCAGGCCTCCGCTGGCAAGAATTGTACTGTCACCCGAGAGATCCAGAGCAAGAATTGGTTTTGTATGCCCCTTGCCCATCTTTTTAATGAGACCCCTTGTACTAACGTCATAAATTGAAATCTCATTACCCTGAGGAATATAAAGTGCCTTCCCTGACGCTGAGAAGCAAAGATCATAAACCATTCCCCCAAAATCACCGATTTTCTCATCCTGTTCGAACACATGGCGTATGTTTTGAGCAGAGACTGAAAACAATGTAAGGAATGCCATCAGCAATGAAACAGAAAAACTTTTCATACCCTACACAAATAAAGTTTCTTAGTAATTAATTTGTTTACTCCTCGTCAGGGGCAGAATAATTCCAAGGTTTATGGAGTTCATCCTAACCTGCTCGGTAGTCAGTTCACTTTTTAATGAGGTGATCAATGAATTCCACGACAGCTTGACCCCAATTCGCTGATCGACATAATATTCCACAGCAGGGGTTAGAGAAAGCCCCAATGCCGACGTTCCATTCATCACGATTACGGCAGTTTCATTTTGATGACTGGATTGATTGATTACTGTATTATCAATTGTGAGGGTTCTCTGTCCCGAATGGGAAACAAAAACAGGAGCTATACCAAACTGTAACCTAATGCGGTTTCTCCAACCCGATTCTTTGTAAGGAACCGCGAAAACAATGCTTAAGCCACCAGTTATAATCTTCTCATTCTCAGTGGTTATATTTGCAAAACCTCCTGCTATTTTACCCGTGGCACCTGGCAGTACAAAAGAGGCTTCGGGTCCGATTTTCAACCACGGGTATATTGTTTGCAGATAATCTACCTTGAATGACAAACCATTACTGCTTAATCCTTTAGGAAAAAACAAATTTTGAGTTCCGCCAAAGATCACATTCCCGGCAGAAATGCTCAGTTCACTCTTCGAATTTATGATCTGTCCCTTTAAGACAGAGGCGAATGGCAGGAACAAAAAGAACAGAAGTATAAATTTTCTCATGAATCATGGATTGAATTTGTAGACGTAATTTTGGTTTTCAAAAAAGACATTTCCATGACCATCAGGGCAGAAAGTGTAGAAATAATCAAATTTCAATAGGAAAGGGCTAAGTTTTTCAAATGTCTCACCCGTATTTAATTTATAAAGATCGTACCTTTCCTGATATCCACCACCAGGCACTCCACAGATATACATCTCATTTTGAATCTCAAAAATAAAACGCATTGACAAATTATAGGTTGCAGGCATTTGAATACTCTTTGTAATTGTCCAGTCAGCGACAGAAACGACTACAATACTTCCCATATAAAAATCGCATAAATAAAGGTTTCCGTTCATAGAATGGACATAATTGATGTAATACAGGGGAATGGGAAGATTGCCCAAAAGATGCCAGGTCGTGTCGTACTGATAGATATCTCCGTTAGCTGAAAATGCAATTAAATGATTATTGGATGCCCCAAAACCTTTCAGTGAAAAATCAGAAGAGACACCGTCCATATTGACAGGGTCCCAATCCTCTGTGTTTGGATTAAAAACGCCTAATTGAACCAATTCGTTTCGTACAAACTGCATGTAAATCTTATCATTCAGGAAGACGGGCTGATGGTTATATTGATAATTGCTATCCTTTGTTCTGACGTTTCCCGATGCAAGATCGATAATTGATAAGCCGTAAATCTGCGTTACGTACATTTTGTTATTCACAGTAAACCCGCATCCGTAATTAAAATTTTGCGGTACAGGATCCAATGTCCTCATAACATACGTAAAATGGTCCTTAATCTCAACTGTACCAAGGTATTTGTAGATAATATCTCCGATTTTCATACTGAGATCATAGGAACCGGCACCTATGATGCCTGACGGATCGACCTCCTGCATTGTAAATTCATTGGCCGGAGGAACATAAGTATGCTGGACATATGCCCTTCCTGTTCCTCTCTGCGTAAAAATATAATCACCATTAAAGGGTAAGTTGATGCCAGTAACCTGCATTAACTGATCCGTGAAGACTGATGAAGGCATGACTCCAGAGATAACCGGTGCCTTTATCGTAAAATATGCAGGGTCAGATAGTCTGTCAAACGAATAGAACTGAACCATATAGTCGCCTGGCACAATGTTTACATCTCCCGGAATACCTCCGGTAGATGGGAATGAAACACGTACTTTTCCATCTAACGAAGTAATTAAAACACCATGGCTAAGTGATTCAAAATAGTTTCCTTTCCCGGTTATCCAAAGGGTCTCAAAGTAAACTCCCTCTTTCTGGAGACCTGTGATCACGGGTTTCTTATGGCTTATATTTATTTGACCACCCAATAGAGTTGGGTGAACCGGATAGTCCCAGTACTTATCACCAAAAAGAATATCGAAGTTGAAAGTAAGATCTGAATACGTTCCCTTTAGGACAAAGGCAAGACTATCCTTCCAAATATTGGTTATTGTCTGCCAATCTGCGTAGTTTTTTATAAGGATTGGATCCGTATTCTCGATGTTAACATTAAATCTTCTAAAGTCAATATTAGTCGCGTAAACCTTAATAGTATCCCCAATCCACGCAGATTTTTGCCAGTCTTTAATCCCCTGACCATGGTAGTGGAAATTTGCAGCGACTGTATAATTCTTAACGGGATCGTGATATTCTATTTTAGAAAGCTGGTCAACTTTTAAGTAGGGAACAACAAACGAAAGCGAATTTTTATTAAGCGTGATTACACTATCTGCCACACCATTGATAAGAAGCTGCATACCAAACCTGGAGAAGTTCTCACCGGTAACAGTCACTGTATCCGGATATTGCCCTTCTGTAGCACTTATTCCGCTGATAACCGGAGATTTTATCGTATAGGGAAATCCAACCTTTGTGATTGCATCATAAACACTTACAGTGACCGACGGATTGTAGTTCTGAATGCCCTTTACATACGGGACGACTAAATGGATTGTATCGCCTCTTCCCCAACAATTAACAGCCTGAATATCATTGAATTTTACAATGTTATCCTTGCCAAAATAATCAAAATTTTTCCCTGTAACCATTATTGTATCTCCCCAGAGTGCTGAAGCAGGAGTTATTTTTTCGATGACCGGATCGGGTGAACGATCGGTCTGAAATGACATTACATTTCCAGTAACTTCATATCCTTTAGTTTTAGCCCATGTTCTGACGTAATAAGTATGTCCAGGCATTAGCGCCATCTGCGCACTGACTTCAAATTTAACGGGGGTCAGATCATGTCCTGCCGGGATGGTCACTGCATTTTGAAAAGAATTTGTCAAATCGAGTGAGAAACCATATTGTATCGAACTGTATCTGCCTGGCACAACAAACTCCCCCGACATGACAACTGCTCCGTTTACGCCTTTCATTACAACCACCTCATTTGTCTTAAGAAGTGGTTTTGTTTCATTTGCCGGGCTATCCCGCTTACAGCCGGTAAAAAACGGAAGAATTACAAGCGCCATGAATAATAAATGCAAGAATTTTGGGTAGTACTTTTTCATGGGTCTTGGTTTAATTTTACGGAGCAGATCAGGTACTTTTATTTGCATTACTAATTTTTTTTAATCTCAATTAATAAACTGGCAGGTTTGGATCAAACTCCCAGACAAATCCGTATTCTTTTATATCCGAAAGTTGACCGGATAGGATTTGTGCCTTAAAAGTAGCCCCCGATTCATTGACCGAAGCCACATCGAAGGTGTACACCCGGGGATATTCTTTGGTGACATTATCTTCCTTGCGACATGTTGCCAACACAAGGAGGACAAGTATCAGAAGTGCAAAAAAATATATATCTTTCATCTGTCTCATCTCTGTCCCGTTACAAATAAATCCCCACACTGAATTGAACTGTTTTGAGATATGCCGATGAATAGTTGTCTACCCTCGATTGTGATTCCCAGGAACTTTTAGAATTCACAGAACTTACATAACCCAGATTAAAGAATGCTGTAATTGAGGATGTAATAAGGAAATCAAACCCTAATTCGGCATGATAGCCAAACAGAAAATCCGGACTTGGCACATCTCTTATTTCTGAAGTATAGATTGTATTGTAATATTGATACTCACCGATTCTCCTGCTATCCTTGTTGACCAGTTCAATTAAATCGCCGCCTATCAAAAGAGTGGGTCTTATCTTTCCCACCGGATACGTATACTTTAATCCGCCTTTTAGACCTATAAGTGTTGCATGAAAATGGACCTCTTCAAATTCTGAACTGTTCGTTCCGGTACCATGGGAATAAATCTTCCCGATTTCGCCTGAAAGTTGAAACGATAACTTCTCACTGGCTTTCGGTAAGGAGGTATTTAATGATAAGCCAACGGAGGGATAATTTGCAGAACCGAATTTAACATTCTCATATAGAGTATTATTGCCTATCCGCAGAGAAGAACTGTTCATGGAAATAAATGGTGCAATCCTTATCCTGACTGATGGTACCTGCTTTTCGTAGACTATGCATCGCTCACCGTTACAAACATAGTCATGGTATTTTTTCGTAATTTCAATTAAAGACTTGTCATCGAGTTTTGCCTTATTTATCAAAGGGAAAATCTGCTGACAATCGGAAAAGGCAAAAGTCAGAAGACCAATATATTTTTTTGAGTCCTCAATATACTCTGTTCCTTCAACCTGTACCCTTTTTTTCTCATTCGTCAGTTCAAAGAGCTCTCCATTGGCCTTTTCAATAAAATAATGCGGATCAACACCATCATTATAATAATAAAGATCGGCTATGCCATCGACCAAAAATTCAAAAAAGATTCTAAATTCAATATAATTGGACTTGAATGTCTTGGAAACGTAGTACTTACTGTCATTAAACCGGTATCCTTTGATCGAAAAAGGAAGGAATTCCTGTACTTCCGAGTTCTTTGATTCCTTAAAATCACACTTTTTTGAATTTCGGGGATCACCACGATAATCAATTAAACCGTGAATAGTATCGTTATTATTTTTGATTATAAAGCCGGGGCGGAAATCAGTCTGGGAGAAAGCGCCAAATTGACTAAACAGGATAATTGATAAGAGGGTAACTCTTGTTACAAAATTCATGGCAGGTTTCATAGGATAAGCTTGTTCTTTCAAAGCCATCTGCATGGTTAAAAATTAAACATAATCAACCTGAAATGAATTAAAAGAAAGCCACAATGTTAATATAATTCACGAAACAATTGTGTGACAAATTTATTATTCTGATAAATAAGCATTCTAAATTACATCACCAAAAACAATAAATCCATAATCCCGTTAGAATATTTGATTGCTCATCGATGGCGGGGCATCTTCGGGTTTGGAACCCCATTTTTTATTGGGTTCAGGTCCCATTTCAAAATTTAATATTCCACCGTTAGTTATTTCCTGTTGTGAAATCCATGTCTTTGTAAATGCCTTTCCATTTAGTTTAGCCGACTGAATGTACTTATTTTCGGTGGAGTTATTTCCAGCACAAATTGTAAACGAATTCCCATTCCCTAAATGAATTGTGACATTTCCAAACAGCGGACTTCCTATTGCATAATATGGACTTCCCGGAGTAACCGCATAAAATCCCATCGAGCTTAGTACATACCAGGAGGATAATGAACCCATATCTTCTTCACCACATATTCCTCCTGGCCCTTCGCGATACAATTGTTCGCATACCTGTCGCACCCGCTGCTGTGTTTTCCATGGCTGGCCTGCGTAATCGTAGAGGTATGCAACATGATGGGAGGGTTGGTTACCCTGGATATATTGCCCGATCGTCCCGGCAACACCATCGTATTTAGGAGGTGTATTATCGGAAGTCATCGAAAACAGGGTGTCCAACTTAGCAATAAATGGTTTATTCCCACCGAAAAGATTAATTAGCCCCTTAATATCATGCTGAACAGCCCAGATATATTGCCATGCCGTTGATTCTGTATAATGGCGGTTTGGACGTTCACCAATGAGCAAGGGATCAAAATATTTATACCAGAAATGATCTCCCTCGCTTACAATCTCCTGTGGTCTGCCATTTAAAGTTTCAAGCCAGGTACCATCAGACTTCTTAGGACGCATAAAACGGGTTTTGGAATCCCATAAATTGGTGTAATTATGAGCTCTTTTCATAAACAGATCGTAATCCGTCTCCTTACCAAGTTCTTTGGCAAGCTGTGCAATGCACCAGTCATCATAAGCCAGCTCGAGTGTGTTGGGCACCGATTCTGTCACCTTATCATAGGGAGTATATCCGAGCTCAATATAATATTTGAGACCCGATCTTCCTGCAAAGGCCTGAATTGGAGGTTTAGGCTCCTCAAGCGCCTTTCTCCTCATCGCATCATACAAGTATTCCACATCAAAATCGCGGTAGCCCTTTCTGAATGCATCAACAATAATAGGAATAAGATGATCCCCGACCATCGCCTCTCCAAAGATATTCTGAAAGTGCTGGGCCGGAAGCCATCCATAATCCTTAGTCTTTGCTAAAATAGATTGGATAAAATCATTGACATGATCCGGGGCTGTGATAGTCAAAAGAGGATGTTGCGACCTGTATGTATCCCAGCATGAGAAAGAGCCGTAATAGTCATATCCTTTTGCTTCATGTATTTTTTTATCCGGTCCCAAATATTTCCCGTCAACATCCTGCGAAATAAACTGTGAGAGTAATGAATGGTACATCGCCGAATAAAAAGTCTCCTTCTGTGCTTTTGTCGCCCCGTCTACTTCAATCCGTGAAAGCTCTTTCTCCCATACAGCACGGGCTTTCTCATGAATTTCATCAAAATCCCAGTTAGGGATTTCCCTATTCAAATTCTTTCGGGCACCATCAATACTCGTGTAGGATATTCCAACTTTGACGAGTATCTGCTCACCTTCGGACGTATTGAAAGTAACAAAAGCTCCTATATTTTTGCCTGTCTCACCATTTTTATAGGGCCAGATGCTACCTCCTGACTCCGGGGTTTTAAGGTCATTATCGAAGGTTCCGTAATATTTGAAAGGTTTGCTAAAAAGAGCAACAAAATACAGCTTACCGGAACCCGCACTCTTAACTCCCTCGATCCTGATATTATCCGAAATTTGAAGTTCGGATATGTCTTCGCTTGTATTTTCGCCAATCTGATGGCCCAAATCGAGAATGATATGGGAATTAGTTTGGTGTGGAAACGTGTACCTGTGAAATCCAACCCTTTTTGTTGCAGTTAGTTCGGCTCTTACGTTATAATCTTTCAATAAAACAGAGTAATATCCTGGGGAGGCATTTTCGTCTTTATGGTCAAAAGTAGACCGGTAACCCTCGCCGGGATGATCAATTCTACCTGGAAAGGTCTTAATCTTATCTCCCGTTGCCGGCATAATCAGAATTTCCCCACCATTCAGCATCCCCACGCCACTCCAGTGTGTATGGCTGAAACCCATGATTGAATTGCCGGAATAGTTATATCCTGAACAATAGTCCCAATCCTCCGTATCCATATCCGGACTGAGATGAACCATAGCGAAAGGAAGAGCAGGACCCGGGAATGTATGGCCTGAAAATTGAGTCCCAACAAACGGATTAACCAGGTCGACAGGATTTTCAGTCACTGCCCACACGCAAGGTGCCATTCTAAATGCAAAGATTAAAATCAGGCCATATCGTCTTAATTTGGATCGGTTCACATTGGTTTATTTTGAGAATAACAACTATTATTTACTCATTGAAGGAGGTGCATCCTCAGGTCCTGAACCCCAGTTTTTATTGGGTTCCGGTCCCATCTCAAAGCTGACAATACCACCGTCAGTTATTTCTTTATGGGAAAGCCATGTCTTTTTCAGAGGTTTGCCATTTAGGGTTGCAGACTGTATATATTTATTTTCGTGAGAATTATTCCGGGCTTCAACTGTAAATGTTTTGCCGTTGCCAAGATCGATGATGGCATGCCCGAACAAAGGACTCCCGATGGCATAATACGGACTACCCGGCGTAACCGGATAAAATCCCATCGAACTAAGTACATACCAGGAGGACAATGACCCCATATCTTCGTTGCCGCATATTCCGCCGGGTCCGCTCCTGTAAAGCTCTTCGACAACCTGCCTTGCACGTAGTTGTGTTTTCCAGGGTTCCCCTGCAAAATCATAGAGGTAAGCCACGTGGTGTGACGGCTGATTCCCATGAACATATTGTCCGATTGTGCCCACGACACCGACATATTTCGGAGGGGTGATATTCGGACTCATCTCAAAAAAAGTATCCAGCTTGGCCACAAATTTCTTATTGCCCCCAAAGAGGTTAATCAGCCCCTTAACGTCATGTTGTACAGCCCAGATATATTGCCAGGCATTCGATTCGGTGTAATGCCGGTTTGGACGTTTCCCTACCAGAAGCGGATCAAAATATTTATACCAGGAATGCTCACCCGATTTAACAATATCCTGCTCGCGTCCATTCAATGGTTCAAGCCAGGTACCGTCGGCCATTTTTGGACGCATAAACATAGATTGTGGTTCCCAGAGATTCTGATAGTTATGCGCCCTCTTTATAAACAGCTCATAATCCTTGTTTTTCCCCAGATCCTTTGCCAACTGCGCGATACACCAATCATCGTAGGCGAGTTCCATTGTATTCGGAACAGACTCAGTAACCTTGTCAACAGGAGTATAGCCAAGATCAAGATAATACTTTAAACCTGAACGACCCGCATAATGAGGGACAGGAGGTTTGGGCTCTTCAAGAGCCTTCTTACGCATTGCCTCATACAAAAAGTTAACGTCAAAGTCTTTGAATCCCTTCTCATAGGCATCGACTATTATTGGTATCAGGTGATCACCTACCATTGCCTCGCCATAAAGATTAAGGAAATGCTGAGCTGGAAGCCATCCATAATCCTTTGTTGTTGCAGCAATCGACTTAATAAAATCATTTACATGAGCGGGCGCAGTTAACGTCAATAGAGGATGTTGTGACCTGTAGGTATCCCAGCATGAGAAGGATCCGTACATGTCGTAACCTTTTGCCAAATGGACTTTCTTATCGGCTCCGATATATTTTCCATCCACGTCCTGTGAAATATATTGAGCCAGAAAAGAGTGATACATGGCTGTATAGAAAATCTCTTTCTGATCGTTAGTGGCGCCATCGATTTTAATACGTGATATTTCTTTATCCCAAATATCGCGTCCCTCATTCCGTATCCAGTCAAAATCCCAGTCCGGAATTTCTGCATTAAGATTTCTTTGTGCCCCGTCAATACCCGTGTATGAAATTCCCACTTTGATAAGGATCTGTTCATTTTCAACTGTTTTGAATGAGACAAAGGCACCTATGTTTTTACCGGTTTCTCCGTTTTTATAAGGCCAGAGACTACCCCCGGATTCGGGCGTTTTCAGATCATTATCAAATGTGCCGTAATACACGAAAGGCCTGCTGAATTCTGCAACAAAATAAACATTGCCGAGATTAGTACTTTTTGTCCCTTCGATACGGTTATTGTTGATGATTCGAAGTTCACTAAGATTTTCAGAGTTGTTGTTGCCAATTTGATGACCAAGGTCAAGGATTACACGCGCACAATCGGATTTTGGGAATGTATAACGATGGAAACCGGCCCGTTGGGTAGCGGTTAGCTCAACTTTTATATTGTAATCTTTCAGAACAACAGAGTAATATCCGGGTGAGGCCGACTCGCTTGAATGGTCAAACCTGGAGCGATAACCCTCTTCCGGCTTTTCCGGCGACCCCGGGGTTGTTTTAAGTTTATAACCGATCGTGGGCATTAGCAGCACCTCTCCCCCGTTTACCATACCAACTCCACTCCAGTGGGTATGACTAAATCCCATGATCGAGTTGTCAGAATAGATATATCCGGCACAATAGGTCCATCCCTGATTATACATATCGGGGCTGAGATGAACCATTGAAAATGGTCTTGAAGCTCCCGGGAAAGTATGGCCAAAGAAATCGGTACCAAGGAAAGGGTTTACGTATGAAACAGGACTATCTGTCTGGGCCCGGAGATGATTTTGAGTTCCGGTAACTATTACAAACAAAATGATTAATAATCTAATAAAGTGGTGTTTCATATTTTATATGTTAGTTTTAAAATTTTAGATTTGGCTGCAATGATTGATTTTGCTATTATGTTTGCTAATTTCTAAGACTCTTTGTGAATTAGGCTTAAAGCTCCATCCTGTGAATCAATTAATTTAGCCGCATAAATAAGTCCAGTCCAAAAATGGGACTCACGGAGTTCCTTTAAACTTATCTGCATTTTAAGAATAAAGTCTGCAGTACTTTCGCCTGCTCTTACTTCTTCATAATTTGCTCCGCCAGATGTCCCGGATCGAAAAAGTTGGCCATAATTATACCGACAAGCATATCTTTTGCAAATCTGCTTTTCCAGGTTAAATAAATTAACTGCAAAAGTCAGAAAACGAGCAGACATTTGATCCGAAAAACCAGTCATACAGAATATGATTTAATATTCATTTGAATTTTGAACTTTGAATTTTAAATTTATTCAAATTTTTCCTCTTAAAAAATACATTTCAAAACTCCGGAATGCCCGGACCATCGTAAGGTTTTGCCCCCTTAGGCCCGGTTGAAGGCTCAGTAATCGTTATCAGGTTAGGTTCGTTTGTTGAAGGCGCCTGAATGAATCCGTAATATCGGCCCATCCAGTAATCTCTAAGGTATCCGGTTGGTTCCTTGATCACTTTCCCGTTAGCTCCTCCATCGGGGAAAGTAGCATTTCGGCTGCTTGTCTTCACACTTGTTTCGCGCGGAGAGAAGGCCCGTACGGCACCTTCGTAGGAAGTATAGCCTGCCTCGAGGTTCTGATCATCACGCAAGGAGTTCTGATAATTATATAAGGTACAATCGAGTGTCCATTCGCGCAGGTGTTTGGCACACTGCTCAAGGTCGCAGTCGTTGCCGGTTATCCCGCCATAGGTAAAATTAAACCAGGGGATATGTTCCATTCTTTTAACTTCGTACGACCGTTCAAGACTTCGC
>CAINLJ010000183.1 GCA_903850335.1 uncultured Bacteroidia bacterium
ACCTCCTAACAACGCATATTCATCATTCCTACAAATCTTGCGGTACTCTGTACCTTATTATTATTTAATCATGTTCCAAAGTTATCTGTTTTGATGTTGAAGTTTAACAACTAGCGAGTACTCTGCGGTAAAAGATTTTGATACAGCATCTTTCTAAAAATGAATTCTTATTGACCCCTAAAGAAAATTCAAATGAAAAGAATACTTTTTGTCGCCTCTCTTCTCCTAAGTTTATCCGCATTCAGCCAGGTCACAACCTGGAAAGCACCTGAAGGATTTGCTTCAGAAAAATTCTATCAGGTAAAGGTTAATGGAATTCAGATTCCAGTCTTTGATACTCCAATAGCATCTTATGCCGTTCTGGATTTTTTGGGTGAAGCAGAAGTTGAAATTAATACAATGTTCGACGTTCGCTGGGTAGACATCCGTCCGCTAAGAACCGGATTAAGACCTGAATATACCGGAGATAATTCATTCAAATTTAAAATGAACTCTCCCGAAAACATCAGTCTTGAATTAAACGGGAGGATCCGGCAACAACCTCTCTTTATTTTAGCAGGGAAACCAGAACTATCAAGACCCTTAAAATCAGATAAAAATGTCATCTGGTTTGAAGGCGGAAGATTATATAACGATGTTAAACTGGAATTACAGGATGATCAAACCGTTTATATTGAAGGTGGCGCCGTTGTGCAGGGATATATTTTTGCAAAAGGTAAAAAGAACATCAAAATTTGCGGAAAGGGGATTCTGGATGGCTCCCTCAACAAAAATACAGTAGGAAACGAAAATCGTTTTATAAGTCTGACAGACTGTGAAAATATTAAAATTGAAGATATTACACTCCACAATGGGACGACATGGCAGGTTGCCCTTTTTCACTGCAACAATGCAGAGATTAACCGGATTAAAATTGTAAGTGAGAGTGGCAGTGATGACGGAATGGATATTTTCAGGTGTACAAATGTTGTCGTCGATGGGGTGTTTGCCCACACGAAAGACGATTGTGTCGCAATAAAATCAGGTGGAGAATATCCTGCTAAACATCCAACGGATCACATTCTTGTAAAAAACTGTACGTTTTGGAATTCAATCTGGGGAAATGCCATTGAGGTCGGCTTTGAACTCTATTCAAACGAAGTAAAGAATATCCGCTTCGAAAATATTGATGTAATTCATGTTGAAGATGGTGCCACGATGAGCATCCATAATGCCGGTCAGGCAAATGTCCATGACGTTGTTTTTGAAAATATCCGGGTTGAAGACAGCAGGCAGAAACTCTTTGATGTAGCCATTTTCTTTTCTCAGTGGGGACCCGATGGAATCCGTGATCCCGGGTTTATAAAGAAAAACTATCTCAATGGTGCCTGGGATGGTGTCCAAAAAATTCCGGAAGGGCAAGAGGCTTATCATCGCCAGTTTAGGGGAACAATTAAAGATATTGTTTTTAAAGATATACAGGTTGTTGGCGGCTTGATGCCATTTTCTGTCTTTCATGGATTTGATAAGGAGAAGAATGTCACCGGAGTGAAGATTATCAACCTGACATATATGGGTACAAAATTGACTGATCATGAAGGTGCAAAAATAAGGCAGCAGAACACCGAAAATTTAATTATTAAATAAAAATATGGAAATGTTTAGAAATTCATTATTGAAAACGATTGCTGTATTGTTGACTATGATCACATTATATAGTTTTAAGATGGCTGGCGATCAAAGCTGGGAACTAAAATCACCTGACAAAAACCTGTCAATCACGATCTCCAGTGTCAATGATTCCAAAATGAAGACAAACCTTGTTTACGAAGTAAATGCCCTCAGGAATGGTAAGACGACAACTGTAATAGAAACCTCTCCGCTTGGAATTGAAAGAAAGGATCAGAAATTCAGTAAAAACCTCCTGTTCGTATCAAAAAGCGGGGAAAAGCTCATCGATGAAAAATACAGTTTGATGATTGGCCGGCAGAGAGAATGTGTCAACTATGCAAAAGAAGTGGAACTAACATTCAAAAACGAGAAGGGTTCGTTAATTAAATTAGTTGTCAGGGCATACAATGACGGCATTGCATTTAAATATGTTTTCCCTGAAAGGTCAGAAATGGTTTTCACAGTCACCAGGGAGCTAACCGGTTTCAAAATTCCCGAAGGTGGAAAAGCCTGGATCGAAAGATACGATGTGCCTTCGAAATACACCCCCGCTTATGAGAAATTCTATGAAAACGGCATCCCGTCAGGAACAGCTTCTCCTAATGCTGAAGGTTGGGCTTTCCCGGCATTGTTTCATGCCAATGGCAGCTGGATTCTGATTTCGGAGGCCAATTTATCACCAAAATATTGCGGTATACGTTTGGAGCAAAATGCACCTGATGGGTTATATAAAGTCAGGTTTCCTGAGGAGAAAGATGGCTCAGGAGTTGGTGAAGTGGAACCAAAATCAGCCCTTCCATGGGAGATGCCCTGGCGTATGATTGTCATTGGTACAACCCCGGGTGCAATTGTTGAATCAAATATGGTCTATAGTCTGAGTGATCCTGCAATCCCGGGGGATTTCAGCTGGGTCAAACCCGGACGTGCCTCCTGGAGCTGGTTAACAGAAAATGATAGCCCGAAGAGTTACAATGCTCTCAAGGCATTTGTAGACCTATCTGCAGAGTTGAAATGGGAGTATTCACTTGTAGATGCAAACTGGGATCTTATGCAGGGAGGCAATATTGAGCAACTTGTGAAATATGCCAATTCAAAGGGTATCGGAATCCTGATGTGGTACAATTCAGGAGGTCCTCATAATACTGTTACAGAGCGTCCCCGTGATATTATGAACAACCCTCAGAAGCGCAAAGCTGAATTCAAAAAACTTCAGTTATGGGGAGTAAAAGGCGTAAAAATTGACTTTTGGCAAAGCGACAAACAAAACCTGATTACCCTTTACCATGAAGTGATGAAAGATGCTGCTGATTATCATATTATGGTAAATTTTCATGGATGTACAATCCCCAGAGGATGGTCAAGAACCTATCCGAACCTGATTTCGATGGAAGCAGTCAAAGGTGAAGAGAATTATCTTTTTGACCAACCTTATCCTGAAGCCGCTCCAATTCGGAATTCCATTCTCCCTTTTACACGCAATGCCATTGGCCCAATGGATTATACACCGGTAGGGTTCAGCAATGTAAAATATCCTCATCTGACTTCCTTTGCGCACGAACTGGCATTGTCCCTTATTTTTAATTCCGGGATTCTACATTTTGCCGATAACGTTCAATCCTATCTGGCTCAACCAGATTATGTAAAAGAGTTCATAAAAATCGTTCCGGTAGTATTTGATGAAACACGTTATGTTGAAGGCGAACCGGGTAAATTGATTATTCTGGCTGGACGTCATTGCAACACCTGGTATTTGTCAGGGATAAACAGTGAGAATCAAAGTAAAGAAGTTTCAATAGAACTGCCATTTATTTCCAAGGGTCAATACTCCTTAAATCTGATCAATGACGGGGAAGACAATAAATCTTTTTCTAACCGTAAAAGCAATTTTAAGGCTGGAGACCATATAAATGTCACTCTGGCACGCAGAGGAGGTTTTGTTGCAGTACTTGAAAATTAAAGCAGGATCACAAAAAAATAACAAGCTGTTATGGAAACCAGTCGAAGGGATTTTATGAAAAAATCAACATTGGCTTCACTAAGTTTAGGGGTCGCCGCCACAATTCCGTTTGTCACACACGCAGAAAACACAGCTCCGGCAGACCAAATCAATGTTGGAATCATTGGCTGCAACAGTATGGGGTTTGGCATTCTCAAACATCACCTTGGATTTCCGGATGTAAGGTGTGTTGCCATGTGCGATGTAGACGAAAATATACTCAATCAACGCGCGGAAGAGATTAGGAAAACCTTTAAACAGAAACCTGTTTTGTATAGGGATTTTCGGAAAATGCTGGAACAGAAAGATATCGATGCGGTAATCATTGGCACGCCGGATCACTGGCACTGCCTAATCACGGTCTTCGCATTACAGGCTGGAAAGCATGTCTACGTTGAGAAACCCATGGCTAATACAATTGCCGAGTGCAACATCATGGTCAATGCAGCAAATTATTATAAAAAAGTTGTGCAGGTAGGTCAGCAGCAGCGATCCGGGTTTATTTTTCAAAAATCGATGGATTTAATAAAGACGGGAAAAATCGGCAAACTGCGAAAGATAAATATCTGGGCAAACTTCAATTATGGTGCAGGCCCGGATATTTTGGCTGATGAACCGGTACCTGAAGGAGTGGATTACGATATGTGGCTTGGCCCGGCTCCTAAAAGGCCATTCAACAAGAACCGTTTTCACGGATGGTGGCGACTTTCCTGGGATTATGGCGGAGGATTGATGTCAGATTGGGGCGTCCATTTGCTCGATATGGGTTTGTGGGCAAAGGATCTTGTTAAAGCTCCGGATAAAGTATTGGTCTATGGCACCAATAATTATCATGAGAAGAAAGCCAGAGAGACGTTCGATTCCATGACTGTTTCCTTTCCAAAGGATGAATATGTGATCAACTGGGATATGACCGCAGGTATCCAAAGCGGACCTTACAAAATGCCCTATGGTATTGCCTTCATTGGTGATGATGGAACTATTGTAGCCGACCGTAATAAAATGAATTTGTTTCCCGAATGGGATGAAGAGGCAAAACATAGCAAAACCTCAGAATATCAATACCTTGAAGGTAAGGAATCTCACAAGGAGCATGTCAGAAACTTTTTGGATTGTATAAAATCAGGACAAAAAAATGCCTGTCCGCCAGAGATCGGCCGTGCTGCTGCCCTCCATGTTCACATAGCCAATATTGCCGCAAGGGTAGGTGAACCGGTTTTAAACTGGGACGACGGAAAGAATCTTTTTACAAACAATAAGGCGGCAAATGAACTCATTACTCCAACTTATCGTTCGCCCTGGACATTACCAAAATTTTAAAAACTGATTTAACCATGACTACAAGAAGAACTTTCATTTCGACAATGTCGGCTGCTACTGTCTCGATGCTTGCATTAAGTCCGTCAATTTTTGCAGGTACAGGAGGTCAGAAACTGAAGAACATCGGATTTATTGCCGGAATTATTGGTAAAGAACTGGAAGGTGACTGGAAAGCTGTCTTAAAAAAAACCGTTGAGTATGGATTTTCCGAAATTGAACCAGGGAATTATCTGGGTGATTCAGCTGCTGGATTTTTGGCATATTGTAAACAAATCGGGTTAAGGCCTTGTGCGAAAGGGATTAGCTTCAATGCAAAAGACAATGTTTTAATGAAAGAGATGGAGAGCATCAACGAATTGGAAATTAAGTATGCAATTACTTACTGGCCCTGGTACGTGGGAGGCCCGTTTAAACTTGAAGATTGCAAACGATCGGCAGATTGGTTAAACAAGACAGGAGAAATTTGCCGGAAAAACGGGCTGACACTCTGCTGGCATAATCATAACAAGGAATTTATTCCGATGGAGGAAGGGCTTCCCTTTGATTATCTGATGAATCATACAGACAAGAACCTTGTAAAATGTGAAATGGACATTTACTGGGTAGTCAAAGGAGGTGGAAATCCAGTGCAATTATTGAAACAGTATAACGGAAGGGTTAAAATCCTTCACGTAAAAGATATGGCTATAGGACCAGAACAAGACTTTGCATGCCCCGGAGACGGAATAATTCAATTTGAAACTATCTTCAGAGAAGCTCTGAATCAGGGAATAGAACATTTTATCGTTGAACGTGATGATTGTAAGGACGGTATGGCTTGTCTGAAATCGAGCGGTAAATACCTTAAAAATTTATCCCTATAAACGAAAATACTGTGGTAATTAAGTCGATCAAATTTTATTAAATGAAAAGCACAAACTTTATCAATACAGATAGGACACCAATTCATACCCTTATTTCGGTTACCTTAATGCTTTTTTTGTCTGTTTCCTCTTTTGCGCAGGATGTGAAATGGACGGCCCAATGGATCATGCATCCAACCGCCGAACCACAGGCGCATGCAGTTATTTTGTTCCGGAAAGATTTTGATCTTTCTATGAAACCTGAAAAATTTGTTGTTCATCTTTCGGCAGACAATCACTACCGCCTGTTTGTAAATGGGCAATATATTTTGAGAGGTCCTGCACGAGGAGACATATCACATTGGTTTTACGAAACAATTGATATTGCTCCATATCTTCAGACAGGAAGAAACACCATCGCTGCTGAGGTAGTCAACTGGGGTCCAAAACGCTCATTCACTTTCTTTTCACAAATGACTTCGCTCATTTTACAAGGTGATACCGAGGCTGAAAAGGTAGTGAACACATTGGGAGGAGGATGGAAATGTCAGAGAAATGAAGCCTACGCTCCTAAAATCGTGGATTGGATGACTGACCGGAATACAATCGATTTTGGGCTCTACGTTGGCAATCCAACAGACAGCATCCGTGCTGACAAATATCCCTGGGGATGGGAAACCACTTTTTACGACGATTCCAATTGGCAACCCGCCAAATGGTGCGACATTGCGGGAGGACGTGACAGGCAATTTGCAGGTGGAATTTTATACAGCGGAGGTAAGCTGCTTATTCCAAGAAGGACAGGAATACTTAAAGAAACTAATGTGTGTTTCACAACTGTTAGAAAATCTTCCGGTATCGGAAAGAATGAAGACTTCATCCACGGGAAAGGTAGCCTCACTATACCTTCAAAGAAAAAAATCAGCATTCTGATCGATCAAAACTTCGAAACTCTGGGATATCCCGAAATGTTGGTCAGTGGTGGAAAAGATGCACACATTCAGGCCATGTATGCCGAAAATATGATTGTCAGAAATCATGCACCCAAAGGAAACAGAAACGATATAGAAGGTAAAAGGTTAGTTGGAATAAAGGATGTCTTTGTTCCGGATGGTGGTAAAAATCGCTTGTTTAAGCCTACCTATATCCGGGCTTTCAGATATATCCAACTGGATATTGAGACAAAAGATGAGCCTCTTGTCATTGAAAAATACAATCACATTGTTTGTAATGCCCCGATAGAAATGAAAGCAAGACTCGAGACCGGTAATACGCAAATCGACTGGATGATGGATGCTGGTTGGCGGACTGTCAGCATTTGTGCACAGGACATGCTGATTTCGGATGCTGCGTACGAACAGATGCAATATACAGGTGATTCACGTGTTCACAACCTTTCACTACTTACACTTTCAGGTGATGATCGTCTTACACGCAATGCTTTGATTCAATTCGATCAATCACGCATTCCTGAAGGTCTCACATATGCCTGTTATCCCAATCCATTTTATCTGATTATTCCTTCCTATTCGCTAATCTGGATTGACCAGGTTCATGATTACATGATGTGGAAAGACGACAAAACATTCATTTCTCAATTTGAGCCTGGCATAAGAAATGTTCTTTATTGGTTTGAACAAAAAATGCAACCAAACGGACTGATAGGCAAAATGGATTGGTGGGGCGCCCTTGCCTGGCCACGTCATTATAAAAACGGAGAACCACCAACTGTTTACGAAGGCAATAATACCCTTTATTCGCTTCATTATGCCTATACATTGCGACATGCTGCCGAGATCTTTGATTACCTTGGTAAATCAGTTCAGGCTTTAGAATACAGAAACCGTGCAAATCAGATTTGTGATGCAGTGAATAAAGAATGTAAAAACCTGGATGGCTTCTATACGGAATCTCCGGAAAATGAACAGGTAAGCCAGATTACTAACTTGCTGGCTATTTTAGCAGAAGCCACAAAAGGGAATGATGCCAAACAATTGATGGCAAAGCTACTTGAACCCAAAGACTGGTTTGGACAAGTCGATCTGTTTCTGCATCTGTATCTCTTTGAAGCCATGAATAAAACCGGTTTTCAAGAACAATTTTTAAAACAAACATCAGAATGGCAGTTAATGAAAGAACGTGGAATGAGCACATTTGCTGAAGTCCCGCTTGAATGGGGCGAAGAAAATCAACGCTCGGAATGCCATCCATGGAGTACCGCACCAGATTATTTTTTCTTCAGGACAATGTGTGGTATCAAACCGACTTCTGCCGGACATAGAACTGTTGAAATTGCTCCATCTTTCGGGAATTTAACTCACATAAAAGCTGTTTACCCTCACTATTCTGGAAATATTGAACTCGATCTTGTGCGTAAAGGACTCAATGTAGAAGGCACGATTACTATTCCTGAAGGAATAAAAGCCATTTTCATCCAGGGTGATAAAAAGAAGGAACTTGTGACAGGCAAACAACTTATTAATTGATTTTTACAAATTCCTTTGAATGAAATATCTGATCCTAATATTATTCATTTTTATCCATAAAATCACTTTTGCCCAATCAGGCTTTGAACACAGGGGATATTTAGGATGGATGATCGACATGAGCAGTACTGAATGTCATGACGCCTGGCCATCAGTCAGACTCGATTCCGCTGTGATTGCCGATTATGTTGAAACGCTTGATTTCCTTCAGCGTTCAAAAATGAACGAAATCACCCTTTGGGGATTATTCACAAACAAATATTGGGAGCCCGAAATAGAAAAAACTATCGATTCAAACCGAATGTCTTTAATAAAAAAAGTGATTCGGTTGGCCCATGAACGAAAAATAAAAGTCATTCTGGGAATGGGTATTTAAACAACCTCTTTAAATCAAGCCTTGATAGAATGAAAACAAACCCAAGAATAAGTTTCATTTTTACCTTTCTTTTTTGTATTTCACTTCAGGCACAGCCCTGGAAAGAACATGGAAGACTTCAGGTCTCAAAAGAAAATCCTCATTACCTGGCCTACCAGGATGGAAAACCATTTTTCTGGCTGGCCGATACCGGATGGGAAATGATTCATCGCCTGAACAGGGCAGAAATTGATACTTATATCGAAAACCGCAAGGCTAAAGGCTTTAACGTCATTCAAACCGTGTTAATCAGCGAATTCATTCATTCAGATAAACTCACGAATTATTACAATGACAGTATTTTCATCAACGAAAATCCTGATAGACCTGCTGTTACTCCAGGAAATAACACTGAAAACGACAAAGAATACGATTATTGGGATCATGTCGATTACGCAGTCAAAACTGCTGAAAGCAAAGATATGTATCTGGCGTTTGTTCCAGGCTGGGGAGAATGGGTGATACCGAGAACCGATAAAGCACTTTTCAATACAAATGAACAAACCTACGATTATGGCTGGTTTTTAGGTAACCGGTATCGTAATAACAAAAACATTATCTGGATTTTAGGTGGTGACCGTCACCCTGACGAACGCCCAAATGGATTGGAATTGTGGAGGGCTATGGCAGAAGGTATTGCCGACGGAACAAATAATGTTAAAAAGATGGATGGTATCGCTGACTATTCGACAACTTTGATGACCTACCATTCCTTTATGTCATCTTCGAAGTGGTTCCACGACGACAAATGGATCGACTTTGACATGTGGGGCTCATATCATGCTGAAGTCAACAACAGCAAAGCTTATCAACAAGTTACAGCAGACTGGAATTTGCCTTGTCCGAAACCAACCATTAACGGTGAACCTTGTTATGAAGCTGCCGGTATAAATTATGCCATCGAAGACAATGGTTATTTCACTCCGACCGATGTAAGAATGGCAGCTTATTGGAGTGTATTTTCCGGAGCGGCAGGTTTTACATATGGAGCACAACCTATATGGCAATTCACCGACGAAACACGAAAAAAGCTCTCTTCAAAGACCACCATGAATTGGAAAGAAGGTATGGAATTACCAGGTGCTTTTCAGATTGGGATCCTGAAAAGATTGATGGAATCATTTCCGATGATCGATTTGGTTCCGGATCAATCAATGATTGTAGCCGGACAGGGCGATTGCGGCAGCTATTCATGTGCCATCCGGGGAAAAAATCATGTGTTTGTTTATATTCCAACCGGAAATAAAATAACAATCGGGCTTGGAAAAATCTCAGGGAAAGTTGTTGCAGCTTCCTGGTTCGATCCACGCACCGGAAATCAAACTAAAATCGGAGAGCTTGAAAATACAGGGGAGAAAAGTTTTGAAGTTCCCGGAATGTCAAAAGATCTTTCCTGGCTTAGATCAGGCAGAGGCTGCGATTGGGTACTTGTACTGGAAAGTGTTGAATAATGTGGCTCACCCGACTAATTAACCTATTGATCTGATAAAAATTCAATCATTAAAAACCACTATCATGTTTATTATTCAGTCCTATTCAACTGCAGTTCTTTTCTGCATAATCACAATGCTTTGCTGGGGATCGTGGGCAAATTCCTCCAAGTGCACTACCGATAAATGGCAGTTTCCATTGTTCTACTGGGATTATTCGGTCGGATTAATTCTTATGTCTGTATTTTATGGACTTACAATGGGTAGTATGGGAGCCGAGGGACGAAGCTTACTTACTGATCTGGCTCAGGCAGACGCACGTTCAATTGGTTATGCTCTCTTGGGAGGAGCCATTTTTAACCTCTCGAATTTGCTGATTATCGCAGCAATTGCGGTTGCAGGACTTTCAGTAGCTTTTCCAATTGCAGTAGGTCTTGCCTTGGTTTTGGGAGTTCTGATTAATTACATTAAAACTCCGGCAGGTGACCCAATCTTATTATTCTTAGGTGTTGGTCTGGTGGTTGCTGCTATTGTTCTCAATGCCTTTGCCTCGGGGAAAGCTTCTGTATCTCAAGGAAAAACATCTACCAAAGGCATTGTAATCTCAATCATTTCCGGTGTGATCATGTCGTTCTTTTACCGGTTTGTAGCCGAAGGGATGACAGCAAATTTTACTGCCCCTGAAGCTGGAAAACTGACTCCTTATTCGGCAGTAATCATTTTCTCCCTGGGTTTGTTCCTCTCAAATTTTCTTTGGAATACTTTTTTTATGTACAAGCCAATTACCGGAACACCTGTGACATATAAACAATATTTCACCAACGGAACAACACGTCAGCATCTTATCGGAATCCTTGGCGGACTGATCTTCAATACCGGATTCCTTTTTAACCTGATTGCCTCAGAAAAAGCCGGACCAGCCATTTCGTATGGTCTGGGACAGGGAGCAACAATGATTGGTGCAGCCTGGGGTGTTTTTGTGTTCAAAGAATTTGCATCGGCTCCCAAATCAGTGAATAAATACCTTGCTGCAATGTTTGTACTGTTTATTATTGGATTGGGATTGATAGTAATAGCACGGTTAAACTGAAATTAATGAAAAACAAAATTGTAGTTATTGGGAGTTCGAATGTTGACCTTATCATGAAAATGCAACGGCTTCCTGAGATAGGAGAAACGATTACAGATGCAGATTTTCTTCAGGTTTATGGAGGGAAAGGTGCCAACCAGGCGGTTGGTGCGGCACGTGCTGGCGGAAATGTAGCTTTTGTCAATTGTGTAGGTGACGATGCATATACCCCTCAAATGCTGGAAAATTATCGAAAAGATGCTCTGGATATCCGGTTCGTATTCCAGGAAACCAATATTGCAAGTGGACATGCCTTGGTAATGATTGGCGGAGAAGGCAATAATTACCTTTCAGTGGCTCCGGGCGCCAATTATAAACTCACTAATAAACTGATCGACTGTGCAATGCCAGTAATTGATGAAGCAGCCATAATCATTATGCAATATGAAATCCCGGCTCAAACAATCAAATATGTGTTTGAAATTGCCGAAAAGAAAAGTATTCCAGTCTTGTGGAATTTCGCTCCTGCCCGTCCATTCGACCTTGCGTATGTGGCAAAAACGGCAATTCTGGTCGTCAACGAAACTGAAGCAGCGTTTTTATGCGGTCAACAAGTTGAAACTGATGAAGAGATTGAGCTTGCAGCGCAAAAACTTCGCAAATTAGGGGCCAATCTGGTAATTATTACCTTGGGTAAACGAGGTGCTTTTGCTCTTTCGGCAAAGGAGAAAGTATCTGTTCCTGCCTTTAAAGTAAATGCTTTAGATACTACCTCGGCTGGCGATGTTTTCTGTGGAAGTTTCGCAGTTGCTCAAACCGAAGGTCAATCTCTCACTGATTCGCTGGTTTTTGCCAGTGCTGCTTCGGCCATTTGTGTAACCAGAATGGGGGCTCAGCCTTCTGCACCAACGCGTAAAGAAATTGACGAATTTTTACTTCTTACAAATACAAACAATCAAGTGCCAAAACAAACGATTTAGTCAGTAAAGCTTTTACAAGAACCTAATTTTCTTTTAATAAACAATCTATGAATAGAAGCATTAAATTACAAGCAATCCTAATATACTTTATTTCGTTATCAACCTGCTTTGGGCAAAACATCAAATTCAAACCAGGTGAAATCTGGCCCGATAATAATGGAAAACACATAAACGTCCATGGCGGTGGCATTCTGCATTATAATGATATTTACTATTGGTATGGCGAATTTAAAGTTGAAGATAAACCAGGCAAGAGAGTTAGTGCAGGTGTACGTGTTTATGCATCAAAAGATCTTTATAATTGGAAAGATGGAGGTGTTGTTTTAAATACGATCAAAACCGATAGTTTAAGTGAAATAACAAGTGGTTGTATTTTAGAGAGACCAAAGGTAATCTTTAACAGAAAAACCGGAAAGTTTGTGATGTGGTTTCATCTTGAACTAAAAAATAAAGGGTACGATGCAGCTCGCGCAGGTGTTGCAATGGCAGATAATCCTTTCGGACCTTTCAGCTACATTCGAAGTTTCAGACCCAATGCCGGAACATGGCCAATAAATGTTCAACCATTTCATAAAAAACAAATAGGCTCAACCATAAAAGACAAATATTGCGGAGGTTTTGGTTGTCTTCCTGCTCATCCTGATTCCTTAAATATTTTGGGACGTGATTTTGAAGGTGGACAAATGTCACGTGACATGAACCTTTTCGTTGACGATAACGACAAGGCCTATCTGATTTCAGCCTCTGAAGAAAACAGTACCACGCACGTTTATTTTACAATATCCCAATAAAAGGGATGCCTTCATCCTTATGGCCGACAGGTGGGCTAAGGATGATGCCAGTGATGCCTTACATATCTGGCTTCCAATTAATTTTAATGATAATAAGCTAATTATTAAATGGTTTGATAATTGGAATTTAGATTTCTTCAACAAATAAGAATAAATAATCAATAGTGATACAGATCATTTCTTAATGATAAAGACTATTATTTGGGATACAGGATACTTTTTATTAATGGTTGTGGCTCATTATTCGTCTCCAAACCGGAGGATTGCATCTTCCAAAATAGCTTTTGTAGCTGTTGCTCCACACCTGGAACATCCTGCCTCCTTAACTGCAATTAACTGATCAAGTGTACGAACACCTCCAGCAGCTTTGACTTTGACATTGGGTCCGGAATGTTGCCTCATAAGGATCAGGTTTTGAATTGTGGCTCCTGTATAATCGTATTTACCATCCGTCCCTTTTACAAACCCAAAGCCCGACGAAGTCTTGACATAGTCGGCTCCAACACGTGTGCAAATTTCACACAATTTTATAATATCTTCACTATTAGTAATATAGTCAGTTTCAAAGATTACCTTAACAATCGCATTATGATTGTGGGTCGCAATCGTTACCCTCTTAATCTCATTTTGGATATATGTCCAGTCATGTTGAAGTGCCTTCCCGATATTAATAACCATATCAATCTCGACAGCACCATCCCTGCAAGCCATATCGGTCTCAAATACTTTAACGTCGATTGTTGAGTTACCAGCTGGAAAGCCGATTACACATCCCACAAAAACATCCGTTCCTTCGAGTAACTCTTTAGCTTGCTTTACCATATAAGGTTTTACACAAACCGACGCGACATCATACTTTTTAGCTATTGCGCATTCCCGGACTAAATCTTCATCAGTCATTGTGGGATGAAGAATAGAGTGATCAATCATTTTTGAGAGTTCTTTTACTTTTGTCATTTTGAAGCTGATTTAAATTTTAGTTTTATATACATTTTATTCATTATCAGAGCCTTAATAAGCCTGTCAACCATGCGGCACTGTGAGGGATCCAGTCTTCATCTGTCAAAGAAAAAGGACCATCATTCTTTTTCTTTGGTTCAGTGTCATATACGAATTGTTTACCTGTCGAAAATCCGTTGCAAATGACTCCTCTGGTCTGAAACCAGGTTCCAGCCCACCGGTTTCCAACTCCACACATCATACTTGCCGGTAAGGCGACACCTTCAGGCACCTCAGTACTAAATACAACACACCCCTCTTTGAGGTTATCACGGGTCATGCCACCATTAAGCCCGGCAAGCCACTGAAGATTGCCATAGGCGATCTCTTTGAGTCTTGGTTCATTGAAAAGTTTGCTTAATTCGAATGCCAGGGCTGCAGTAAATCCATATATTGCATTGGTTCCATGGAATGTGCCGCAAAACCAAACTGGACCTTCAGCTCCAAATATACCTTGCGGGACAAGCCAAAAAGGATTTTTTTCGCATGATGGAATGAGAAAACCGTAAGCAAATTTTTCAAGAGTTGATTTCCATAAAGGAACATCTTTATGATTTGGCCAGATCCGGATCATCTCAATTAAGGGCATCAGGTAATTGGGATAAATACCTCCCATGTCAGTGCCAAATTCCTCACCGATGATTCCATGAGTCCACGATGGTTCAGAGTGTGACATTGTTGTAAACTCAAAAAAATGGCCATAATAACCACATTCAGACCGTTCCGTTGGAATTTGCCTCTGAATTACCAGATTTACATATTTAATTGCAATTTCATCAGCGTTTGCAAATTTTAGATTTCGCATTTCGAAAGCTGCCCGACACATCAATATCAAATCGCGGGTAGGATATTCATCCGATGGTATGACAGTATTTTCGGCTAATCCACGCTGGAATTTGCTAAAACCATAGCTACCTAATGGTTTGGCTTTGGTTAGTAACCAATTGAAAGCTTTTTCAGCTGATTTCTGGTAGATTATTTTTTTGTCATGGTAGAAATCCGGGAGTAATTGTACAGCCTTGGCGAGTGCAATCACAGCTTTCATAGCATCCTGAGGAAGGATATCTTTTTCGTGACCTAACAAATCATGCGACATAGAACCGTCTTGAAATCCTAAATTCCGGGCTTTTTCCTGGGTCATTACAAGATAGTTACACCCAACAATGATCTGATTGCAGATTCTTTGAATAAATGTCTGATCAAACCGCTCCCTCCATTTTTCGAGAAGTTCTTCAAGTGCAATTATCATAGCACTTTGGGCCGGACTTTCTACCCACTTTGTACCTGCATCCTGCCAACCGGCACCTACGCCTGTAAAATAGCTGCGTCGCTCCAGCATATCAACAGATGCAAATTCGATAGTCTTATCCCAAAGAATGTTTTTATCAACTTTCAAACCCCGATCGTTAAAAATGGATTTGTTTTCCGATAAAACTTCAATTTTCCATTCTCCGGCCTCTTCTATCCTCCGGAAATCGGCTATCCACCAATGACTTTTCCATATCTCTCCCCAATATTTGAATTCTGTCTGGTAATTTCTGCCGGGACCTGCCGATTTTAGTTTACAAATTGCTTTTTCAACAATGAACTCCTTCTGGGGCAACCGCAGAATAATCCGGACCGGATAACCTAACTCATATCCTATCTGTGAAAAGAGCAAGCCGGCAACTCCTTCGTTTGGCTTGAAGTTTTGATTTCCGGTTTCAGAAAATATTGAGAATGTTTCGTTCTTACTAATGGACACTTGCTTCCCATATAAAAGTGATGACCCTAAAAACGCCCCTGAGGCAAGTGTGGCAGATTTAAAAAAATGTCGTCTCGAAAGTGATGGATTAATTGTCATTGAAATTAATTTAAGACGTGACAAAATGATTTTATAAAAGATATTAGACTATGATGACCTCGCTATTAAATGTGATAACTGTTCCCAATCGGATAATATTTAGTGTTGCAATATAACTCACTGTATATGTTGAAATTATTAATATTGGTGAGAAACTTTACCGAAATATGAAGTATTGGAGAGCCAATTGGGATATCAAGAAGAATTGCCTTGTTCTCATCTGCGTTTTCGGCCCGAAGTTCATGGTCCGAACCGGTAATCTCGATGTGGTAATGCCTGCTAAGAGTTTTAAAGAATGACCCTTCAATAAAATCAAGATCACAAAATCCTTTAAGATATTCACCAGCCATCCAGTTGTATTCTGTCATTACCGGTTCACTGCCAACAAATCTCAGGCGCGAAAAATGAACACATGATTTTTTAAGCTCTGCATCACTGATTGTAAAATTGATTTTGGGATCCCAATTACCTGGCACCGGATTTTGAAGAAACACAGTCGAGACATCTTTGCCCACGGCTTCAGAGAATCCCTTCACATTCAACAGACCCAAAGTCTTACGGCGCTCCAGAACAATACTTCCTTTTCCATGTTTTCGTTCAATAAAACCCTCTCTGGTAAGTTCTGCCAAAGCCTTTCTTGCAGTAGTCCTTGTAATACTGAACGAAGAACATAGTCCGTTTTCTGATGGAAGGTAGCTACCAACTTCATAATATCCTTGCTGAATCCGGAGTTTCAGAAAATTCTGTACGGTCCGGTATCTTCTTTCTTCCATTTATGAAATTTTATACAAAAGTAGTATTTTAACTTGTACGTACAAGTATGAAATGTACGCTCTGGAAAGATTTTCTTTGACTACTAACCGGGCACAATAAATTGACTGTGTGCCTTACATATTTCGGGCAATCTTATGATTTATAAGAATTATTGATACTACCTTTGTACGTAACCGGGAAATATAAAACCATGAAAAAAACGACAGCTATTTTGCTCTTACTACTTTTTGCCCAGTCTGCACTGACTTTTGGTCAGGAATACCGGATTCCTCTGTATTCAGGAGAAATTCCAAACTCAAAATATACCGGGGCAACTGAAAAGACTGAGAAAAAAGATATCATTCTGATCAGTAATGTACAGACTCCGGATATTGCAGTTTTCCTTCCCAGTCCCAGGTTTGCTACAGGACAGGCTGTAATCATTTGTCCGGGTGGTGGATACTGGGTACTTGCCTATGATCTTGAAGGTACAGATATTGCAAAATTCTTTAACTCAATCGGAATTGCAGCTGTTGTTCTGAAATACCGTCTCCCAACCTATGGGAATTGTACCGAACCTTATAAAGTTCCGTTAATGGATGCTCAGCGTGCAATGCGGTTGGTTCGTCATAATGCGGCAAAATGGAATATTAATCCAGGTAAAGTTGGAATTATGGGTTTCTCTGCGGGTGGTCACCTGGCCTCAACATTAGGAACTCATTTTGATTACGGTAATAAATCTGCCATAGACTCTGTCGGGCAGAAAAGCTGTCGTCCGGATTTTATGATTTTAATGTATCCTGTAATTACTTTTACAGATTCAACAATGCATACCGGTTCAAAGGAAGCGTTATTAGGGAAAAATCCGGAAAGTAGTCTTGTTCAATTATTCTCCAACGAGTTACAGGTCAAAGAAGATACTCCTCCAGCATTTTTTGTTCATGCCGATAACGATTCCGGAGTACCAGTTGAGAATACATTACTGATGTATAAGGCATTGCGAAAAAAGAAGATACCCGCAGAACTTCATATTTTAACAGAAGGAGAACATGGATTCGGCCTTGGACTAAAGAATGATCACGTTGCCTCCTGGACTTATAATTTGAAACTCTGGCTTAACTGGTTAAATACGAAGAAATAATATTTCTTCCCGTTCAGATTTAGTTTACCAAGGCAGATATATACATTATAATTTAATATTCCAAGGTAATACTATACTGAAATATTTAGTTTCCCAATCCTAATTGCTGTAATAAGGTTGGTTCCCAGGTTTTACTCTTCTAAATTTAATGATATTATCCTTGAAAAAGCGGAATTTTGATTTGTAAACTCAACTTAGTAATCAAAACGGAAAAAGTCATTATATCTTCGCTATTAATCAGGTATAAAATTCAAATTAAACTGCTTTAATTAAAATCACATGCTCAAACCAGAACTTATTCAATCCATAGACAGACGCAAATTCATTGGGAACACTGGATTAGGCATTACAGCTCTTGCCTTTGCCCCAAACCTGACTCTTGCAGCAGGAATTACAAACACACGTAAGATCAAAATCGGAATTGTTGGTGGCCGTTTTGGTGCCGGATTCCAGTTTCATGAGCATCCCGATTGTATTGTCGAAGCCATAAGTGACTTGAGGGCAGACAGACGCGAAAACCTCATGAAAGTCTATAATTGCTCAAAAAGCTATGAATCACTTGAAAAGCTTATACTGGATCCAAAAATTGATGCAGTATTTATTGCCACTCCTGCACCAGATCATGTGCGGCATGTTGTAATGACCTTAAAGGCAGGCAAACATGTATTATGCGCCGTTCCTGCGGCTATGACGATTGAGGAATGTTACCTTCTGCGTGATACAGTTCAAACCACTGGCCTAACCTATATGATGGCAGAAACAAGCTATTACAGACAAAATACCATCTCTGTCCGGAATTTCTACAACGAAGGTCTTTTTGGTGAAATGTTCAGTTCGGCAGCCGAATACAACCATCCTGGACTCGAAACCCTTTGGTTTGAAGATGGAAAACCAACATGGCGACATGGATTGGCACCTCTCAACTATCCGACACATTGCACCGCTTTTTTAATCAGCATAACGGGCGAAAGGCTAACAAAAGTTAGTGGCCTGGGCTGGGGCGATAATAGTCCGTTATTAAAAAATAACCCATACAATAATCCTTACTGGAACGAGACTGCATTCTTCAAAACAAGTGCTGGGAAACCGTTCCGGGTTGAGGTAAACTGGAAAGGAGCATTAAAGAATACAGAACGTTGTGAATGGCGGGGTGATAAAATGTCTTTCTTTTCTTCATTTGACGAAGGTAAGGATCATACAATAGTTCGTGTAGCCGAGACCACTGGCAAAGATGATGCCGGTTTTCAGCACAAAACTAATGTCACAGAAGTCTATCCTCAACACAATTGGTGGGAGACCGATCTTCTGCCTGAACCGTTAAGGCATAATTCCGGTCACGACGGATCGCATTGTTTTATAACTCATGAATTCATTGATGCACTGTTAAACAATCGAGAGCCTAAAATTAATGTCTATGAGGCACTTGCCTATACAACCCCAGGCATTATCGGGCATCAGTCAGCACTTAAAAATGGCGAATATCTGGATATCCCGAACTTCGATCACTAACATTTGTGGATTAACTGAATCCTGTTGACAATTCTGGAAGAAGCTGCAGCGTCAAGCAGAATTTCACAATCTGAATGAAGTTGTACGATTGATGCCGGAATGTCTGTAGTTACAGGACCAAAGATTGCTTTTTCAATAATCTCCGACTTATGTTCCCCTTTGGCAATAAGAATCAACTTCCGGGTGTGCATGATGTTTTTTATTCCCCTCGTCAATCCACCCAAAACCGTTTCAGGCGGTACCTGGGTTTCACGGCGTACCCGTGCTTCAAAGTCTGGATCCATGGGTGAAACCCAGGACTCACTATTGAAGGGAGTCCCAGGCTGGTTGATACCTATATGGCCATTGGCGCCAATCCCAAGCATCTGAAGGTCTGCTCCACCACGCTCCTCAAGTCGCTTCTCAAACAAAAGGCATTCTGCTTCAAAATCATCCGAAATGGTAGGCGGCATGATAAAGTTCTCCTCAGGAATACCTAACGGGCCTGCCAGCTGATTTAAAATCATTGTATAACAGCTGCCTGCATATTCACGCGGCAGATTGGTGAGTTCATCTACATTGAAAAGTGTAATATTTGTTACATCCCAGGGGTATTGAGAGAAGATCTTTGAAACGATTGCGTGCATCCCTATCGTTGTCTGACCGGTTGAAAGGCCAATTACAGCATTTGGTTTCATAAGCATCTGAGCAATGATACGCCAGGCAGCAACTGTATCAAACTCCTGTTCGTTTTTGGCAATTGTAATTTTCATAGTTATTTAAATTTCTAATAATAAATTTATATCAATAAAATTCCAATTTCTTACCCGGAGGTTTTTAAGTAACTCATAAAAAAAGAATCAATGGCTAAGGCTGCATCTTCCTCGTCGTCACCTTCAATCATAACGGATATCGTGTCCCCGAATTTGATTCCCAGAGCAAGGATATTGAGCATACTTTTAAGCGGAATAAGCTTTTCTTCTTTTTTGAGGCTGAAACTGGATTTGAATGTTTTTGTAAGTTTCAAAAGTGCAGAAGCGGGTCTGGCATGAATCCCTTGCGGCGAAAGTATGATGTAGTCCTTTGAAATCATTTGATAACCTCCTGTAAATAATTAATTATAGTTTCAGGATCGTCCATTCCCATTACATTTTTGAATACCTCCCGGGCTTTGGAAACACTGTTTTTTATCAGAATATTTTTAATGGATGGAATCAAGCGTGCAGTCATTGAAAATTCATCCAATCCCATTCCTAATAATAATAGGGTAGCTAAAGGGTCAGAGGCCATTTCACCGCAAAGACCCACTGATTTGTTTTGTTTATGGGCTTGTTCAATAACATTACTGATTAATCGCAAAACACCAGGGTTAAAATGGTTATAGAGAGCTGAAACCTTGTCGTTCATCCGATCAACAGCAAGGGTATACTGGCATAAATCGTTTGTGCCGATGCTAAAGAAATCGACTTCATTTATGAGAATGTCAGCCATCAGTGCGGCACTCGGTATTTCAATCATAATCCCCAACCCGATTGAGGGGTCGAAATCAACTCCCATATGCTCCAGCTCCAGTTTTACCTGACGCAGACACTCTTTTGCCTGTTTAACCTCCGAAAGATTTGAAATCATAGGGAACATGATTTTCAGATTCCCGAAAACGCTCGCTCTTAATATTGCCCGAAGTTGAATGAAGAATATATCCTTTTTATCGAGAGAGATCCGGATCGCACGGTAGCCCAGAGAAGGATTATTTTCGGCCGGAATTCCGAAATAAGGGAGTTGTTTATCTCCGCCAATATCGAGGGTGCGGATAATCACAGGTCTGTTTTTCGACTTTATGGCAACCTGTTTGTAAAAGCTGAACTGCTCCTCCTCTGAAGGTAAGGTATCCCTTCCCATAAAAAGAAGTTCTGTTCGCATAAGTCCAACCCCTTCTCCTCCATTTTCAAAAACCTGTTCCAGTTCTTCAGCAGACGAGATATTGGCATAAAGCCTAACATTTTGACCATCAGCTGTGATGGCGGGAAGATCCCGGAGTGATTTCAAGAAGGCCTGTTCATTGAAAATAATCTCCTGTTTGGCTTTGTAGATCCTGATTATTTCAGAGTCGGGATTTAAAATTATTTCTCCACAAGTGCCATCAACAATTATGGCATCCCCGTTCCTAATGTTTGTGAGTTCAGGACCACAACCTACTATTGCAGGGATACCCTTCGCCTTTGCGATAATTGCCGTATGCGAGTTCTTGCCTCCATACCGGGTGGCAAAACCTATGACTCTTGAAATATCAAGGGTGATGGTATCTGAAGGTGACAAATCATCCGCGATAAGAATTGTATTTTTACCATATTGCTTACCCGAGGACACAGACCGGGCATTCAAATTCCGAAGAATACGGTTTCCAATATCCCGAATATCAGAAGATCTCGCACCTATATATTCATCTTCCATATTCCTAAACATATGTACGGCACCATCAATAACTTCTATGATGGCATCGTTAGCAGATTTTGATTCATTAAATATTTTTTCATGGATATCTTCAGTGATTTGTGGGTCACCCAGAAATTCAATCTGGGTATCCAGTATATCCAGATCTTCAGGTTTGAGATTCAGGCTCTTGTCAGATTTTATTGATTCAACTTCCTCTATTGCAGTAATAACAGCCTGATTGAACTTTTTAATTTCGATCTCTTTTGCTTCTTTATCGCTGATAATAATCCCAGACACAAGGGTCTTTGCTTCCTTGAGAATATATGCACTCCCGATCGAAATACCTGCTGAGACTCCTACTCCTTTAATCCTCATTTGCAAAATTATTGAGTTAAGAAATCAGGTGTAAAATACTTCCCATAAAACCTAAAACGAGGATTCCAAGTAAGAGCCAGGTGGTTTTCACATTGCGGTTCACAAAATAGTAAACCAGAAATGTAAGTGCCAACGGTAACATGTTTGGAACAAGCTGGTCCAATACAGTTTGAACAACTACCTGCGATTCGGCAGGGCCAAGATTCAAAGGTGTCTTTAGTGGCATTAGCATAGCGGGCATTGCGCCTACAACCATTAAGCCAAGTATTGTAGCGCCCGTTGTAAGTTTGTCCATAATATTGCTTTTAGCCAGATTCTGCAAAAACTTGTTTCCTGCAGAATAGCCTATGAAAATAAGGTAATACCTAAGCATGAAGTGGGGTATATTAAAAATCAGCAGAAAGAGCAATGGACCTAAAATGCTTCCTTTTAAAGCAAGTGAGACTCCAACTCCTGCTGCAATAACCTTCAGTGTACCCCAGAAAAACGAATCGAAAACACCCGCAAGTGGTCCCATTAACCCAAGTTTTACCCCGTTGATAGATTCATTATCAAAATCGTCCTGCTGACAACTCTGCTCTTCCATAGCTGCGACGATGCCTAAAATCAGCGTAGAGCCATGAGGTGCTGTATTGAAAAATGTAAGATGTCTTTTCAGTGCCCGGGCCATTGTCTTTTTTGTTGTATATAATCGTTTGAGTACCGGCATAATTGAAAATGCAAAACCTGTATTTTGCCATGTTTCAAAATTAAAATTTGCCTCCAGGGCAAGCGAGCGGAAAAAGACTTTCAGGAGGTCGTTTTTTGAAATCAGTGAAGCAGTAATACTTTCAGCTTCATCAGGCATATCTCCAAAGCCCGTATCGTCAGCATGTGCATTTTTTTGTCTGGTACCTGTAATGATTAAAGCGGCAATTACACCTAATCCGCCGATTGCGATCATAGGAAGTTTCAGATAGCTGGCAAGGATAAAACCCAGGAAGAAGTAAGCCGCAACCTTACTGTTAAACATCAGATTCATCAGCAAGGCAAATCCAACCGCAGGCAGCATATTTCCGGCTACCTGCAAGCCTGACTGTACCCAGGGTGGAATCGACTCCAGAAAAGATTTCATAACACCTGCCCCAAGTTGAAGGGAGAGAAAGATGATAAGTCCCATCATTAAAGGCTTTAAAAGCCCCGAGCCAATATGAAGCCACTCAATTTTCCGGTAATCTCCTTCTTCTGCATATCTGTTAAACCGACTGTTGAACATTGGACGGAATACAAACAGACTGCTGATAACCATTTCAGCGAGGATGGATACAGGAACAGCAATCGCAAGGGCGATCTCAGGACCCTTGCCGGACATAATTGCAAAAGCTGTTCCAAGTACACCACCGCTGATCACATCCGGAGGGATTGCAGCACCGACCTTGATATTTCCCATGAAAATAAGTTCCAATGTACCACCAATGATTATCCCTTGGGTCATGTCTCCCAGGACAATTCCTACTAAAGGACCAAGGACCAATGGCCTGCTTAATAAAGAAGTTCCCAGAAAATCTTCCAGGTGGCCAAACATTGCTACAAGTGTGATTAACAGATAGGTAATGATCACTTTAAATCCTCCTTAAATTAAATTTTGTATCATTTGTTTTTTATCCGACGGAACTTGTCTGATCTCGAGCTCCAGCCCCTTCTCTGCCAATTGTCGAATGATCGCAATGTCATCTTCGTTTAGCGCTATCGCTTTTGAAATAAGTTTTGCACCCTCTTTGATCCGGATACCGCCAAAGTTGATGGATTTAATCTCACTAACACCATTGGAAAGGTAAGAAGCGTCATTGACACTATTAACCAGTACCAGTACCTTCAGATTCTTACCCCTTGGATCAGTCAACCATGCAATTGCATTTTGAATAGTTAAAATCACTAATTTCACATTAGCAGGTTTGGCCAGCCCCATGGTCATTTTAAGGAAATCGTCCTCAGCAACTTTATCATTTGCAACAATTAAACAATCAATACCTAAAGCCGATACCCAGGTGAATGCAACCTGGCCATGGACCAGCCGATCGTCGATACGTACCAGTTTAATCATAATCCTCTTTACTTGAATTAATAAGTTTATTTACGAAAACTATCTGCTCTTTCGCATTTTCAATACCTGTTTCAATAGCCTCAAGAATTGGAATTTCCGGATCTGCCAGCATAATATCCAATAAAAGTGGAAGGTTAATCCCGGCTATAATAAAGACATTTTCTTTCATAGCATGCTGAAGGATTTGATTTGTGATGCTTCCTCCCATCAGATCAGTAAATACTATCAATTCATCTTTTGATTGGACTTGGTTCAGAACCTCCATAATCTCCTCTTGAAGCGATTTGTTACCTTCCGTATAGGCCTGAATCAGAAATACATTTTCAGATTCGCCAAGAATCAGGTCAACTGATGATTTTATGCCTCCTGCAAATGTTCCATGTGTAGCTATGAGGAATTTTCGCATAATATTGGTTTATAAGCAATTACTTAATTCAGGATTATTGCCCTGCCGTCCATAAAATGGCATTGGTGACCATGGTTTTAAATTCTTGTGAATTGAGCAGATGAGCATGGTGTCCCATAAGAAAATAGACATTCCGCGCTTTCATCTTCTCATTGATCCAAATCACCGGGTGATCTCCCATTTTGATATCTGTTGCAATAGTATATGACGACTCATCAACTGTGGCAAGAACATGAACATTTGGCCGCGGGTCTTTATCGAAAGAGTACCACTCATCGTCAGGGATTATAAAGGATGAGGAAACCCCTTTCATCACCGGATGTTGTCCTGCCTCTACAATCACCTTACCCGAAGTAGTAGCAGCAATATAGTTTTTATAACGTATTCCTCCCATAAAACCTGAGAACCAGTTCCACATCTGATAACCGTCAAATTCTCCAAGCAAGGATGCGTGATGAAACCCAACCCAACCCCCGCGTCCTTCTTCAATATATTTTATAAAGGCCGCTTTTGCCTTATCAGTCCACATATAAGGAGGATAATTTAACTGAATGAATACCTTATAGTTTGAAAGATAGGCCTCATCTATGGGATTGGTATTATTGATTACATTGAATTCAAATCCTTTTTCAGGTGCCATTAAATTAAGCCAATCGAGGGCTGCGGCCACAAAACCTTCATGATACCCGCCACGTTCGGCAAGTATAAGTACCTTGAATTTTGGTGATTGGGCAAAAAGATTAGCCTGGAGCGTAATGATAATTCCCAAAATTGCAATTATTTTGAAACGTAAACTTTTCATAATTGAGTATAAAATTAAACTGGTGAGTGCGATCCCCTGAACTGCTTTTGTTATTTATCCTGTTTACTTAATGAAATAAATTCTGTTATTTATCAGTCGACATCGCCGCCACAGCCTGCAGAAACCATCCCGAATGAGGTATCCACTGTTCGCTCCAGCGCCATTCATTGCCATTGTCCTCCATTTTAAAGTCGATGCCAGATCCGTCTCCGTGCCCGTCTTTTCCCGTAATTCCATTCGAAATACCACCTCTGCCTGAACCGTGACCATACATCGAACTCATATAGGGAACATTATTTTGGCCGTAACCATACATCATGCAAATATTGTATGGATTGCAACCCAATACCCACGAGACCAGGTGACTTGCATATTCTGCCAATTCCTGATTAACCCCAAAGGCAGCATTTCCCGGATAAACGAGCCGTCCGCCCACAATAGCTGCAGCTGCGAGTGATCCTAATCTGGCATCCTCGCCCTGCCACCACCATCCGCTCTCATTTTCATGCGGGATAAAAAATCCATTCCGGACTTTCCCTTTAAACAGGAAGCTCTGACGTGGATAACCAAACGGATTCGTGACTTCACGTGTTATATTTAAATTATAATCGAGTGCGTTTTTTATTGTTCCAAGGGCCATTTTGCGGTAAGTCAGATCTTTTTCAATATCAAGAAATCTGCTCAGGGCTATAACTGGTAAACCAGCATCTGCAGCATGCCAGAACGGCCGATTAGCATCATTCGACAGGAAATAGCCACTTTTAGTCATACGTCCTGCCAGATTTCCTGCCCGTTTTCGGGCTTCGTTGCGATATAGACTCTTGCCTGTTGCAATCCACAACTCAGACGAGGCCATAAGTGCGCAATAGTCATCAATCACATTGTCCTTCCCATCATCAGCATAAGTGGTGCTGTTTATCAGCAGATGGGCGAAACCTTTTTCTGCACCAGCAAGATACTGTGCTGAGGTAAAATCACCATTCCTTTTCCATTGTGAGATACGCGCCAGAGCAGCAACTGCTATTCCTCCACCTTCGCGCCAGGCACATTGATAGTCTGAAGTAGTTTTGCTGTCAGCCAGTAATCCAACCACACGTCGCGCTTTTGGATCTTTGTTGAAGTAAGAGAAAACAGTCATATAAAAGTAACCTTCAGGTGACAAGGACCTCAATATATAATCGGCGCCATAAAGCGCCTCATTCATGATTGGTTCCTGGGCATTGATCTGCTTTAAAAGTTTTG
>CAINLJ010000184.1 GCA_903850335.1 uncultured Bacteroidia bacterium
AAAGATTTGTCCTTTGCCCGCAATCCATGATATGCCAAACGCAAATATTCATCTGCCAAAGCGTTGATATCGGTTGGCTCCTTTACACCGCTGCTTGTGCGACTATGCTGGAGCATTCCTTTCACTATAGCGTCGGCACGTTTGCCGTGATGATTGATTTTTTCGAGATTTTGTTTTACATCTTCAGCAATTTCTGTTGCCAGCTGCAGATTGCCAGCTGCAAGTTCATCTTTCATCTCATCAATCAACTCGTTGCTCACTTTCGAAAAGTTGTTGACGAAGTTTAACGGATTCTGTATTTCGTGGGCAATCCCGGCAGTAAGTTCACCTAGTGAAGCCATTTTTTCGGCATGTATAAGTTGATGCTGCGTTTCCCGAAGAGACAATAAAGTTTTTCGGTTTAAACTGTATTGCCGGATAACAATAAACAGTGAAATTGTGATAATCAATATAGCAATCAGAGATCCCCAAAGAATGGTTTTATTAGTCTTTATTGTAGCTGACTGTATTACAGATTGTTGCTTTAATAAATTAATACTGTCGTTTTGCTGAATCTCTTTTTTCTCGTTTTCGTATTGCGCAACTTTAAACGAACTCTGCTCTTTTTCTAACTCATCAAAAAGATTAAAATATTTTGCGGAATAATAATGAGCCCTTTCTGAATTATTCTGTGCTCCATAAAACAAAGAAAGTTCCCTGAGATATTTTAGCTGAAGTTTATTCGATTTTACTTCTATTGACTTTTCATAAGCGCTTTTCAGGTATTTCCCCGCTTCTGTATAATTCTTTAAATTGATGAAATATCTATAATAACCGTAATCCAGCTCCATCGCTCCTGAAGCACTATAAACCTTAAGCAGGTGAGCCTCTATAATTTTTTTTGCCGTGTCCAGATTTTCTAATGCATCTTTTAACTGATTAAGGTCCAGATAGCTAAATGCCTTTTCCAAATAAGCACTTGCCATATAAATTGGGGTTTGATTTCGGTTAACTGCAAATGTACTGTCGCAATACTGAATTGCCCTGCCAAAATTTTTCAGCTTGCGATTTATTTCAGAAAGGTTAATATAAATAAAAGCTAACGTCGAATTATCATATTCATGCTTAATAAGTGGAATAACAACATTAAAATACTCCAGGGCCTTATCATAATTACCCCACTCAGAATATGTTGTGGCAATAACACCAAGGTCATTTTGATATGCCTTTTTATCAAAGGTTTTGTAAATAGCTGCAGCCTTTATATAATTGGAAAGAGCCATGTTATAATCTGCTTTGAATAAATAATAACCTCCAATGCAATGATAACAGGAAGCAGTATTTTCAACAGGCCCGTTTGTTAAATAATATAGAAGTTTATCTGTATAAAACCGTAATCTATCTTCTTGATTACCAGCTATATTAAACATGTATCTTATTGGAGCCAATATCCGGGGTATCTTCTTATGTGTTTTATCAAATAGAGTAACAGATTCTATGAATGATTTTTGTGCACCGATATAGTCCTTTTTTTTCAGAAACTGAAGGCCTGCCAGGACGCATTTATATGCCTCAATATTTTTTACATTTTGAGATTTACTTAACTCTATTAAAGATTGGACATCCAACATTACCAGACTGTCACTCTTTGTTGCGGATTCACTGGCTACCGCACTCATCCTGAGATCAATCACCATCATAAGCAATTTTACTTTTAATGGGTCCGATTCTGCCAATTCCAAGGCATGCTCAAGTGAATCAATACGGCAATTATAGCAACCATCCTGAGCCTTGGCAGGTTTCTGATGGAATAAAAAAAGAGAGAATATTAAAATAACGGATTTTTTGAAAAATGTGTCCATCTAAATTTACTGATATTTTGATAATAAAATAATAAACTCGCTCCCTTCATCTTCTTTCGTCTCCACTTTCAATTCACCACCATGCGCTTTAACTATATCGTAGCTCATGCTCAAGCCCAGGCCTGTTCCCTGACCGGTAGGTTTGGTTGTAAAAAATGGTTGGAAGATTTTATCCAGGATATGGGAAGGGATTCCGCTGCCGTTGTCACGAACCGATATTTCGATATGTTTTCCCATATTTTTTGTCGATACACAAACCGTTGGGACGTAATCCGGTTGGGACAAATCGCGACCTGTCCCTACCGCATGAAACGCATTGGTAATTAAATTTAGCATCACCCGTCCAATATCCTGGGGAATAATATTTATTTTGCCAATTGTCGGATCAAAATCAGTTTTCAGCGTAGCATTGAACGACTTATCCTTTGCACGAAGACCATGATAGGCAAGCCGTAAATATTCATCTGCCAAAGCATTAATATCGGTTGGTTCCTTTACACCGCTGCTTGTACGACTATGCTGGAGCATTCCTTTCACGATAGCATCGGCACGTTTGCCATGATGATTGATTTTTTGGAGATTCTGTTTTACATCCTCAGCGATTTCAGTTGCCAGCTGTAAATTGCCTGCTTCCAGTTCATCCTTCATCTCATCAATCAACTCGTTGCTGACTTCCGAAAAGTTGTTGACAAAGTTTAATGGATTCTGTATCTCATGTGCAATTCCCGCCGTGAGCTCGCCCAGTGAAGCCATTTTTTCGGCCTGTACCAATTGTGCCTGTGCCTGTTTCAGATCAACCAATGTTATTTCTATCTGTGCCTTTGCTGACTCCAATCTGTTGAAATCTTCATACCGGGCATATGCGTTTGAGAATGCATCAGCAAGGTTTTGTACAAGGTGCAAATCATCCTCATTCAAAGGAGCATCATTACCTACATACAACATTCCCTGCAAAAAAGGAAGGAAATGCAAATATAGATTTGTGAGATGATGTTCCGTGACGTATTTTTCCGTAGGTGCGATGGCACCTGATTTTACAAGGTTTCTGGTCCAGTTTACAAATGCAGCCTCATCCCAGTGTTCTTTGTATATTTCTTTCTTTTGCCAATATTCAACAAGATTTTGGAATGTCGTTTGTGCTGTATTGTAAGGAAGATGAAAGGCAGCGATTGCCCTACCATCAGGTGTGGATAAAAAAGTATGAATCTGTTCATACTGTTGATCCATGATAAAAACACCACATCGTGTAAACGGAACGCCAAGTGTGGTAAGTTCGTTCCATATTAACGGAGTGATCCGCTCCAGATCGTTTTTAGTACGCATTGAGGCTGTTTCAGCCCGAACACGGTCAAGAGAAGATCGCCTTACTGCTTCGATTGTATTGGCTTCTGACTTCTGCAAATCAAGGTAACGTCTGTAGGTCTGCCCGAAAACACCAGCAAACCTCTTAAAGATAATTTTAGCCGCTGAAGGTATAGGCTCAGCTGTAAAGGCAAAAATAGAGCCTTCTGCAAAATAGAAATCACTGTGAAATTCCTTTTTAGGCAGAGAATTTATTTCAAAACTAACCGGATAATATTTAGTTTCGTTAATAGCCTTGTAATAGGCTATTAAATCCTCACCAACCATAGTGTAAGTAAATAATGGCTCTTTATTTTTCCATGCTTTGTATAATCCGGAGAGAAGGGGATGAACTTCCAAATCAAGGTGACCCATTGTTAATGTAGCCTTTCCTTCCGGATTTGACTTTGCCGTCCAGACTTCGGCTGTCATCGAATCGCTATAAATCAATATCCCGCAGCGGTTTGTTTCGACACCCAGCTTAACCAGCTCATCCAACATTGTTGAAACCGTCTCTCCTACATCCTCGCTATTGTGCATTGCCATTGTTTTACTACGCACACGTTCCAGTGCTGCTTCAATAATTGCCTCTCTGGCTTGATCCTCTGCTCTTTGTAAATCGAGGAATCTAACGTAGGCTTGTTCAAAAACATTGGCAAATCGTTTCGTTATCTCAACTTCCTCCTCGGTAAATGAATCACGTGAATAGCTATTTAATTGAATACCACAATGCTTTGCCAATGCCCACAGGACAGTCCAGCATTTACTCTCCAGAATAAATTTTTTCCTTTCTGAGGAAGCAACACTGAATCCTGTAGTTTCAAAAGCTTCCTTCCAAAAGAGATTTTTTTGCTCCTGAGTGCATGCAACCTGGAGGGAGGTAATTCCCTGGTCACGGGCATCCATCATATCCCGAACAGGTTTGAGATCTAAATAAGGAACGTGAATGCGTTGTGAATAGATATTTGCAATCCACAAGTCCATATCGCGAGAGCCTTCATATAAGATGTTGAAATTGGCTGAATCCATTTTGACACCAAGGTCTACCAAACTGGCATGCACAGTGTTTACTACTTCCTGAAGTTCATCACTTTTATGCATGGCCAGAGAACGAGAACGTACCCTTTCCAATGCTGCTTCGATTTGCGCTTCACGTGCCTGAGCTTCGGCTTTTTGAAGATCGAGGAAACGGGTGTAGGTTTGTTCGAAAACTTTTGCAAAACGTAAAAAGATATCATATGCATCAGGCACCGGTTGTAATGTGATAAACAACAGATATCCATATTTAAAGTAAGTCACATGATCTGTTTGTTGCTCTGGGAAAGAACCTCCGCTTTCTTTAATTTTTTTCAATGCCTCGCCCATGACCGGCAGGGAGCATAAATAATCGTAATGAATAGCACAGGCATCTCCTTTAAACGATTCGATGTACATGGACTTTCCTGTTTTCCCTTCTTCGAAATACCGCAGAAAAAAATCTTCTCTGGGAGTTTTATATACCGGCATGGTACCCATTTCGGAGCTAAACCATTCCGTGGACTCATTTTCTCCATATATATTAAATGCACATCCCCTTGTTTCAATGCCCAATGCCCTTACCTGACTGTCAAGTAAAAAGGAAGCTTCTGCCAGTTCATCACTGCGCTGCATGGCCATCGTTCTGGCTCTTACTCTTTCCAATGCCAGTTCAATCTCTGCTTCTCTTGCCTGGGTTTCTGCTTTTTGAAGATCAAGAAAACGGGTATAGGTTTGATCAAATACCCCGGCAAACCTTTCCAATAATCGCAGAGTTTCTGTCGGTTTTGGGTCAGCTGAGGAAAAAGTAATGAACCCTTTTGAAAAAAATGCACTGTGAACTGCCCTGCGATTCTCTGAATATTGGCGGGGTGAAGGAGTTTCAATGTGGCGGCTTATATCCTTTCTGTAAGATATAAATTCCTTTAGTTCTTTGCCTGAAAGGTTTATTACAGAAGATCTTTCATTTGCCTTCCAGGCAACAAACAATTTATTCATTAAATGAGGTTCTTCAACAGATGCTACCACATTTCGGTCAATTTGATTTCCGTTGATTGTAATCCAGAATTCGATCAATCCTGCCTCTTCCTTAATAATTCCTATTGTAATCTGATCTGGAGTCTCACCCAACTCCTGAAACTGCTGAAACAGGAGGAAGGCAGTTTCTCCAAGTTCATCACTTTTCTGCATGGCCATTGTTCGTGCACGAACCCGTTCGAGGGCCAGTTCAATCCGGGCTTCCCTCGCCTGAGCTTCAGCCTGTGCTACATCGATGTATCTGCGATAAGCCAGTTCAAAGACATTGCGAAAACGCTTCAGTACGTTTCGCTTTTCTTCGGTGATCGGATAGTAAGTTGAAATTCCGATGGCTCCTGTTCCGATGGAAAAGAAATAATAGGAGAGTTGCCCTATATTATTCAATTTTGGATCATCCTGCTCTCCCATACTTTTACGGTATTCCCGCCATTCATCCAATTCGTTGCCATCTATTATAACTTCTGCAAAAGCATCAATTGCAAGCCTGACCTGCCTGACAAGGTTTTCTGTTGCGGGGTGGCTGTTGTAAAGAATAGTGGTCACACTTGCACCTGCAGATTCGGAGAAATCGTAATTCAGAAATGAGCCTTTTTCATCATCATGAATATTGATCATTGCATTCCGGATCCCGGCAAATCCTAATGTTAGTAATTCGGTAAAGAGTACTTCACATATACCAGGAAGGTCATCAGGTTTGCGCATACTCAGGGCCTGTGCCCGTACCCGTTCAAGTGAAGATTCAACTTCAAGATCGCGGGTTTTATTTTCCAGTTCTACTGTTCTTCTTTTGATGGCATCTTTTAATTCCCTGTTCTCGACGTTGATTTTATCAAATGCATAGGCTTCTCCTTGTTCTGTTTTGGAATCGGGGTAGGAGCCATGCTGATGAATGACCTGCCACCCAGCCTTGCCTCTTTGAATAATGGATGAGCAGCGGAATTTCCCATAAAAAACCCAGTCATTTTCAATTTTAATGTACATATCGAAAAACTCATGTGCCAGGACATAGGGTTCAAGTGAAAAAACCTCGGTTTTCTTATTCCTAAACTCAACAATTCCAACCGTTTGGTCTATTATTGCCATGGTATAATCCAAGATTTCTTTCTTACTGTTCCATATTTCCTCTTCTGTACCTCCGATATTTTTATAATCATCTGTCAAACAGGTTGACCAGGTCTGCAAATCACCTTCCAGATATAGTTTCCAGTAATTGTCAAGAAACTCCTTTATTTCCTCTTCCAGTTGTCTGGGTATAAATATCTGTGTCATTTATGCCGGTATTTTAATAATAAATATTGATCCTTCCCCTTCCTTGGTTTCTACCTTTAACTCCCCACCATGAGCATTTACAATATCATACGCCAGTGAAAGACCCAAGCCTGTACCCTGTCCGGTTGGTTTAGTGGTGAAAAAAGGCTGAAAGATTTTGTCGATGATATGAGATGGGATTCCGGGACCGTTATCACGAACAGAAATTTCGATACGTTCTCCATTTTTTTTTGTCGATACTATAACCGTTGGGACGTAATCCGGTAGAGAGAAATCATGATTTCTCTGTACGAAATCATGATTTCTCTCTACCGCATAAAACGCATTGGTAATCAAATTTAGCATCACCCGTCCAATATCCTGGGGTATAATATTTATGTTGCCTATTGTTTCATCAAAATCAGTTTTCAGCGTAGCATTGAACGATTTATCCCTGGCCAGCAATCCATGATAAGCCAGCCTCAAATATTCAGCAGCAAGGGCATTAATATTTGTAGGCTCTTTCACTCCACTACTGGTACGACTATGCTGTAGCATCCCTTTCACAATGGCATCCGCACGTTTGCCGTGATGGTTGATTTTTTGGAGGTTTTGTTTTATATCCTCAGCAATTTCAGTTGCCTGCTGCAAGTTACCAGCAACCAGTTCATCCTTCATCTCATCAATCAATTCATTGCTGACTTCTGAAAAATTATTTACAAAGTTCAAGGGGTTTTGAATTTCGTGGGCAATGCCAGCGGTGAGTTCGCCGAGAGAAGCCATTTTTTCAGATTGAATAAGTTGGGCCTGTGTTGATTTAAGTTCTTCCAATGATTTTTGCAACGCCAGATTTGTTTCCTCAACCGCTTTGCGTTTTTGTTCCAGTTCCTCAATGGTTTCCTCCAAAAGAATAGCGGTGGTGCGTTTGACTTTCTCTGTTCGATCGAGTTTGAAGGTAGTAATAGCCAATTCGCTTTCAGCGTCCTTGACGGCCTTGGAAAGTGAAGCTTTTTCTTCAACTGTCAATTGGTCTGTGCCCTGTAGAAAATCCGCAATTTTTTGGAGATTCGGGTTCATTATAAGCTAAATTTTCTTGTTCTGTAGAGATTATTATTGTAAAGAATCTATTCTGTTTCGATTAAACTGCAGCTTGCCTGGAGCTCCTGACAGCTGGCACAATTGTATAGAACAAATTGACTTTTATTTCTAAACTTGTTCTCCAAACTGCAAATTTCTTAAGTCAAAATCTGCCGGGAGAAAGAGGCTAATTGCCAATCGTCAAACGATAAATGCAATATCATTCCGGAAAACGTAATTTGTTTAACCCTATTGCCATTTTATAAGCCAGTGCAGCCTCGGGAAGAGGCGACATAGAATCCAATAACATGGTATAAGTACCTTTTCCTGATAATTCATCAGCGACTTTTTTAATCAGAGCTAAAGTTGCTTTCATCAAACTTGAACCAAGGCTTAAACGGGCAACACCTAAATCCTGCAATTCCCGGACAGATGGAGGTAATCCTGCTCCAATTGCAGGGTTCGAAAGAATATTAATTGGAGCATTAATTTCCTTCACCAGGGTTGCAATTATTTCTTTATCCCAAACAGGCTGAACAAATATGCAGTCTGCACCTGCTTCGCGATATTTATTGCCGCGCTTTATTGATTCGGACAATTTTTCCTGGGTGGAACCTGACGACGTATAAAATGAATCGGTCCTTGCATTAATTACTAAATGAAAACCCAAGGAATCTGATAAAGCACGAATCGCTGATATCCGTTCACAAAATTCCATCTCATCAATTAATGCCTCATTCAGATCTGTACTATCTTCAATGTTTATTCCAACAATTCCTGTTGCAATTATTTTTTTAACTGACTCAATTATTTCTTGTAGATTATTCCCATATCCCGCCTCAATATCCACAGTTACCGGAACTTGTACTGCATTTACGATCCCTGTTATGGCATCAATCATTTCTGACAATGATATTATCTGGCAGTCAGGATAACCTAATGAAGCAGCAATTCCCATGCTTGTTGTTGCGATAGCTTTGTAGCCGCATGCTTCTATTAATTTAGAACTTCCGATGTCCCATGAGTTTAACAGCACCAAAATTTCTTTGTCCTGATGAAATTTCAAGAACATTTCAGCTTTTTCTTTTTGAATACCTGAAACCATAGCCTATTGATTTTAATTGTTTTTCATTTTTTATTATCAGATCATGAACTACCGGATTTTGTCACTTCAGAACAAAAGTCTATTATTTCGCAACGCCAGATTTGTTTCCTCAACCACCTTGCGTTTTTGCTCCAGTTCCTCAATCGTTTCCTCCAAAAGAATAGCAGTGGTGCGTTTGACTTTCTCTGTGCGATCGAGTTTGAAAGCGATAATAGCCATTTCACTATCCGCATCTTTTATAGCTTTAACAAGGGAAAAATTTTCTTCATGAGATAAATTTTCTGATCTCTCTATAAAATCTGCTATCTTACTGAAGTTTTGATTCATTTTATTTTTCTTTTAAAGCCACGCAACAAGTCGTAAGATTATGCATCTCCAGATTTCCCCCTGTAGCTCTTGCAAGTTCCGAATTACTGAACATGCCTGCCATTGGCACCTTCCACACATTACACATCCCATCTATTTCATTGCCTATTAACGGCCCAAGAGCAACCAGTCTGCCCGCACAACTGAATATAACCAAAGCATCGGCATCGGGCATTTCAGTTGCTTTCAACTCTTCGCAACCTTTAATTACTTTTTCAATCACATCAAAATCCGGAGGCAACGAAAAACGAACCTTTGAACCCTGAGGGACGGTTCCATTACAGTAAAAAGAGTGATCATTCCAATCAACCAGAAGGCCTGGCCGCATTACAGGGTCTCCATTTTCACGTTGCATTTGTAATGGGAATGTGGTTGATGTCTCCAATGAAAAATTGCCATTCTCCTCTGAAAGATTCTCTAGTCCCCCGTACCTTGCAGTTAAATCAAGTACAGGT
>CAINLJ010000185.1 GCA_903850335.1 uncultured Bacteroidia bacterium
GCAACTAAAAGTTTGGAAACCATATGCCAGTAAATACTTCCTAATCCTTCGTAGCCGTAGAACGCTCCGGAGCGCCCTGTAAATGAATGATGGTCAAATAATTCCAGAAACAATGCAATGATCTTTCCCTTTTCGGCTGAAAGTAGCGTCCCATATTTGGCCTGGTCGATTCGGTCGAGAGCATTTTCCAACGTCCCTGCATTCCGAAAGGCTCCGTTAAAATGGTAGTTACCCAGATCATCTTTATTTAAAATGGATAAATCGGCATCGGCAATTAATTGACTTAGTAATTTGGATTCTTTGACAAGGCCTGCCGGGATATTATTTTTTTGCGTGAACAGTGGCAACTGCCGATCGGGATAAAGAAGATAACTATACTGATCGTTACGGAATAAGCGACTATTTTTGAGTGAATCAAGAACATTGAGGCTTTCATGGACTGATAAGTACCCTGAACTTAAAACAGCAACCTGACCTTCGAGCATCTCGTATAAATAGCGTATTGAAATACTTTTATCTGAAAATGAGATCAGATTATAGGCGTGGTATAGTCCGTCAGGACGCTTGTTAACCCGTATCGACTGATCCAGATATTGTATCCCGAGCTCCATGAAATCTGCAAGAGATTTAATCTGAACTACCTTTTTCGTTCCAGAGAATGATTTTTGATAAACAGAGCTTCTATAATCAGTACCTGCAGCTCCAAGAAAATCTGCAAATCTCCGTCTTTCAGTATCTGAAAAACCGCATTCTATCAGGTTGGTATTTTCTGCAAAAAATGCAAATATCTTATCAAATAAAATCTTGACCTCTTCAGAAATAGTCACTTCTTTTATTGCAGATTCATTGAACCGTACGGACCAAAACCTAAGAAACCTGCGTAAATAATAAAGTGTTACCATTGATGTTCCATTGCCCACGAGGGCGTTATTGGCATCGTTCCACTCCGGGCGCTGGGTATTGAGCCAGATTCCGGCTTCTGGAATGAAATTGCTTATCTTTGCCAATAGGGTAATCAGGATTTTTTCTGTCAGGTTTACCTTGTATATGTCACCATTACTGTCTCTTAGCAAACGTCCGTCGGCACCTGACTTTTTGGTAAGTTCCTTAATCTTTTCGTTTAGCGGAAAATCAAAGTCTATGGTTTCCTTCGGGTTTCTTACGATTTCAGGGTATGATTTTATCCGGTAAGGAACATTTGCAAAGACAAACAGTTCCCTTGCGAGAAAGTCATCGAGTCTGCCTGGATGAAATTCAACTGATAATTCAAGAAATTTGAGAAGGTAAATAATCTGATGATCACCCCAGTAACCAATATAAGCCCAAGGATCATGCGGATCAGGACATTCCCAGTCTATTCCTTCACGGGTAATTCGGTATGGGTTATAGCCATCAGCAGTAGTAGCATTTACGAATTTGCTGATCATACCCTCAATAAACTCAGGGTAGGAAATCGAAAGTGCTTCCCAGTTTTGGAAAATATCCCGCCAGTTTCCCTGATAATTAAGTTTTACAGATCCGTCTTCATTTTTAGTTTCAATCGAAAACTGATTCCAGGGGCGGCTTGGATCACCATGACGCCGACTGAAAGTGAGTGAGAGATATTCGTAACAAATCCTGATCAGGTCAGGATTTGAGGTCCTTTCTGCCAACTGAATCAGTTGGTTATATTCAATTTCTGCTGGCATCTGACTAAGCCATATTTTCTGCTCACTGCTTATCTGTTTATTTATTTGCCAAACAAAGAGCGAAAAATCAGTCGTGTCAATAAGGTAATTATTTGTAAAAATACCACCCCTCATGACGTTGAAAAGGGTGTTGGAGAAATGTCTGGCGTAGCACAATACTTCATTCCCAATCTGCATACCATCGGCCCTCGAAGCAATCTTACGAAGATTTAATGTGCCATTTGCGATATCCTCAATTAAAAGACTCTCTGTCTCCTTGGTGTTTTTTAATTGAAGGCTAAGATTTGTCACGTCACCGGCACCCTGATTGATTTCGGCAATAATCATCCATGTTTTAGCACTATCTTTTTCAAGCTCAAAATTCTGACAGGAATAATAGGCTCCCCGGTGTGCCCTAATATCGGTTTCAGTTTCAACCGGCAGCCCTTTTTTGAAGTTCTCAACCTGAATATCTGAAATAAGAATCTTTGTGTCGTTTGTAATACCACCTAACCAAACGGTGGTTGCCTTGAGTGATTCACTTGGTTCAGGCCTGTCGATCGGAATCGAACTCAGCATATAAAGACCTAACCTGGAATCATGGAGTAGTTCACTCTTTTTATAGGCATCAAGAAGATTACTGTATGTATTCTGAAAATCGTAATCGATGCCATAGGGCAGAATATTCCTTATTCCATCGAGTATGTCGATTGTAACCCCTTCATCACGCAGGTTCTCTATTGTTGATTTTTTTATAAACCCAAATTTCTCACTGTTATACCAGCCATAACGAAATCCTACTCCAAGATCATTGTTAATTTCTTCGAAAATAATTTTATTGCCATAGATGCTTTTATACAGGTTTCTTTCTATTGAATAAATTTTTTCGGATTCATCTGTGAATGGTTCCCACAAGTATGATCTTGCATCCCTGCCTACCAGGACATACGTTTTGCTTCCAGTCAGATCTCTGTAATCATGAATCTTATCGACAGTGTAGTATGGGAACAACGCATTATTCCGGTCCTTCCTACCGGCTGAAAGCGATCCATTACTCGAAATATACATCCAGTGATCCGAATCGCTCAGAATGGACATAAAGAAATCCGGCATCCTGTTATAGTTGCATATTTTATAGAATTTCTCGTTGAGAATTTCTACAAATTCACCTTTAACTTGCTGGTCGCTGCAATTTATGATTGCATTGCCTAAATAGATAGTCTTTTGATTCATTCAATTGAGTTATTTTTTTTGATATATCCGCACATAATCAATATCCATGGATTGTGGAAATGCATTATCATCGATTCCTTTTTCGTTACCCCAGGCACCTCCAATTGCTACATTTAATATGAGATAGAATGGTTTATTGTAAGGCCATTTTGTTTCGCCTAATCCTTCGTTTTTGTAAGTGAAATAACACGAGTCATCAACAGACACTTTAATAATTTCGGATGACCATTCCAGGATGTAAGAATGAAAATTTTCGGTGACACCCGGAATGTTTACAACGCCCGTCTTTTGATTTCCTGCCTGCCACTGATAATCTCTGGAGTGCGCAGAAGCGTGAATGATATTTGGGTCATGTCCTACATGTTCCATGATATCTATTTCACCTACATCGGGCCAGTTGCCATCCTTAAACGACCAACCCCCGGGCATCATCCAGATTGCAGGCCAGGTGCCACGACCCCGGGGTAATCTTGCACGTACTTCGATTCGCCCGTATTGCCAGGTTGCCCTGGAGATTAAACGGGCAGAAGAATATCTCTTTCCTTCCAGATCTTCCTTGACTGCGGTTATGACTAATTTGCCATTTTCGACCTTTGCATTTTCTTTTCTGCCAATAGTATAGCATTGTGCCTCATGGTTTCCCCAACTGGCATAATTTCCTGCGATATCATAATTCCATCTGGAAGGATCTGGTAAGCCGTTCGTTTCAAATTCATCATTCCAAACTAGCTTCCATTCTTTTCCATCTGATTTTGAATAACTTACAGCAGGCAAAGAAACATCAGTACTAATTAGTGTGAATGTAAGCTTATCAATAATTACTGCCCCTTTATCAATATGAAGTTTTAAATAATGCTGTGAAGCATCCAAAGGTGTACTTTCAGTTTGAATATAGTTCGCCGATTCGTGTTCATTGGCTTTAACTATAATTTTACCACTAACATTATAGGTCTTACCATCCTTATTATCGATATGGTCTTCAATCCAGCAGACGGCCTCCCTGTCTGATTTGTTTTTTGCATATAAACGGATAGTGTATCTTCCTGGAAGGAGGACATTAATTTTGTAATTAAGCCACGCGTCGTCATCTTTGGTTTGAACCGCAGTTACATTCTTCTTTTCATTAACAACGGAGATATTTCCGGAATTGCTAATAAATGACTCTGCTTCTACTATTAATGTGGGAGAATCAACCTTACGTTCACTCTGTCCGGCACAACCGTCGCTTAGAAAAGATAAAGTAAACAGTGATAAGGTGTACAATCCCACACCGACTCTGTTACATATTTTTTGATAAAGCATATCAGGATATTCTTATAAAGTATTTCAAAAAAATATTGATATGAACCAATATCTTACTGATTAAATGAAACCGGTTTATTGAAAAACTCTTACATAATCAACAAACATCCTTTGAGGAAATGGTGTAGTTGAATCGGGTGGTCCAGGCCAGTCGCCACCGGTAGCCACATTGAATATAAAGAACTGGTCCGCATTAAATGGATAATTTGGTGCTCCGGTATCTGTACTTGTAACCGTATTTATTAAATTGTCATCTACATAACATTTAATATTGTCCTGTGTCCATACCAGGCTAAAAACATGAAATTGCTGTGAGAAATTGCCGGAAGACAGTGAATAATCAGCTCCTTTGGATGCATGACCTCCTGCGTTCCAGTGCATTGTCGCCTTAACAGTAGAAGGTGCGCTTCCAACGAGCTCCATAATATCCATCTCACCGCATGCAGGCCATCCAACAGAACTAATATTGGCACCTAACATCCACAGTGCTGGCCACATCCCCTTGGCTACAGGTAATTTTGCACGGATATCGATTCTGCCGAATTTAAATGTTTTTTTGTTTTGTGTAGTTAATCTGGCGGACGAATAGTTATAACCTACTATTGCTTCTTTCCTTGCTTCAATTATAAGTTTTCCATCCGAAAGGAAGGAATTTTTCAAGCTGTTAGTATAATATTCCAGCTCGTGGTTACCCCAGCCACTGGTTCCGTTTCCAATCTCCTGATTCCAAACACTCATATCAAGATTTTTCCCTGAAAATTCATCACTCCAGACAAGGTTATAGCCCGGATAGGTGGATGGCGTAGAATAACCTGTGTCATCGGTAGGTAAGTAAGTACCGTCTTCTGTTTGAATAGTACCTGTTGCAGAAGCTTTTTCGAGTGTACAGGATTTCGGATTGCTCAGCTGTACTGTAAACTGAAGGTTGGGTTGCCTTAAATCAGAACTGGCATCACTTTTAATTTGAACATTTATTTTTCCCTGACTCTGATTTGCCGGGATCGTAATCGTTCCCGAAGCCATATCAAAGTCTTTCGCAGATTTTGCAGTCCCTTCAATCAGTGAATAGTCGAAAGAGATATTATTTGCAGTTGTTTTATTTGTCGTAACATAAAACTCCATTGTTGTTGCAGTTACACCTCTGGGCTGGCTAACATCCTGAATTGTAACTGAAGGAATAACAGCCGGCGGAACAATTGGATTATCACCTCCCTTTTTACATGCAATTAAAAGAATGCAAAAAGTAAGGCTCAAAATCGTTAAAAAAACAATTCTTTTTTTCATAATAATATTTTAACAGGTAATAATTGCATTGTTTTTAATTCAAATAAGGCAAATGTAGTTCTTACACCTGCTGCTACAGATGTTGCATTTATTCTAAAATTGACGAATATTTTTTGATAAGTATTGCAGATCAGCCATACAAAGACAAGTAAATATTTATTTGTCTAAACTTGAATAGCCGGGAAATTAAAGCAAAAAATGGAGGAGGAATTCCTCCTCCATTTTTGCAGTTTTAATGAGTTTGATTTAATATTTTTTATTGATTACAATGGTTTTAATTTTATGTACCAGGCATTCCCTACCTCAGTTCCCTGAACTCTAAGGTACATATAGTTATCATTCAAAACCATGATCTCATATTCTTTTTGCAGTGAGCCATATCCAATATACGTGGCATTTCCAGACAACAGAATACTTGTTTGTGTGGTCGGTGCAGAAGCTGCAACACCGGAGCTTGAAGGAACAAAAGCAAATGGAGCTGTACCACCTGAGTAGCTGTAACATCCCTCGTCTCCTGAACCAGGAATACCAGGAATACTAGCCCAGGAACCTGTTTTTGTAAATGCTCCGTCAGGATTTGTTACCGTAAGCGAATAGGTATTAGTTGCAGGGTCCCTGGTGAATTTAAAGGTTGTTGTATAAAAACAATTACAGCATGACACTTTTTCGTTTACACCGGCTGCCCACCACACTGGAGATGTGGTAGCTGCCTCCCATGGACCAACTCCAAAATGGCCGGGAACACTCTTGTCAACCACCCAAGTTTTGGATGCACCACCTGTTAAACTTGTGATGATTGATGCATCAGGAGTAAATACACTTTTAACAGTAACATCTTTAGTGATGGAAGTTGAGGTACCTCCTTTACCATAAGCAACAGCTGTAATCCGGTAAGAGTTAATTCCCAGCGTAACATATTTATGTTTTACTGTTCCGGTACTTAAATAAACCAGGTCCAAAGGATTGGATGCATCATAATCAATCTTATAAGCGAGGGCATTATCCGCCTTTAAGGTTATATTAACATCCCCTGAACCATCACCGGCAGGATTGGCTGTATTTGCACCAACAATTTCGGCTGTAATAACCAAATTTGAAGGAGCACTTAAATCCCCCATTTTATAGGTTTTATCACCGCACCTGTAAAATGAGATAAGTATAAGGAATATACCTAACAGGCTTTTTAATAATAGTTTCATATCTTTTAAAAATTAATTGGTTAATCTGAAGTTATCGACATAGAATACAGAACCACCAAGTGGTGCAGGATGATCTTCACTGTCATCGAAACGTAAAACAAGTTGTTTGAATTTCGCGTCACTTGGTATTGCCGCATTGGTACTGAAATCAAATACGAGTTCTTCCCATTCTCCAGAAGTCGTAAAGGCTGTTTTTACAATAGCGCCCCAAGGATTTGCAGAGGTCGTTCCAATGGCCCATTCCAGCTCAATATTCATCTTCTTGCCAACAAATGAAGGATCAGGATTATAGACAAGCACCTTGATTTTCTTGCCTGCGGAGAAATCCAGCGGTGTATCCAGCGGACTGTATGTTCCGCTCCATCCGGCATGACCGATCGTGTATTTACCAACCCTGGAACTAGTATTTAAACCTGTTGGAAATGGGTTAGCCACAGTGGCAAATCCTTGCATTCCCCAGTCATCAAATGTTCCGAAGAACCAGGTAATAAATGTACTGTCAAAATTGATTGGAAATCCGAAAGGATCTGTAACTGTTATTGCAGTAACTTTTTCAGTTTTTGCAGCTCCGCCGCTAAGGGCAACAACCTTTACGTCATAATTTCCGGCCAGTGAATAGTCATGCGACAATTCAGCACCTTTGGCCAGTGGAGTTCCTGCTTCGTTTACTGCATCACCAAAATAGACCATAAAGGAAGCGGCATAATCAGCTGAAGCCTTTACCTTCAGATTATGCACAGACTGTGATGTATTAACGCTCACATTTTCAGGAGCCCTGTAGGTTACTGTCAGCGGGTAGGTCGATGTAGCAACAACACCGGCAATATCAGTAGCTTTAATTGTAACCGTATAGGTTCCTTCGGGATAAGCGTGAGTTGCAGAACCGCCCGGTTTTACAACAGCCATAGCACTTGATCCTGTCCCATGCCCAAAGTCAACTTCAAATGATGATACCCCATTACCGGAGGGAGATATAGTAACATTCCCCGAATTATCATTGCTAATTGTATAAGCCTTATTCACATTTCCGGAAGCAACTGTCTTTAAAAAGGAGAGGTCTTTATCGATACCATCCTTTGAAGTGCAACTTATAGCAACAACCAGCAGAAATGCGAAGCTGTAGATAAATTTTATTTTCTTCATTTTTATATTTTTTTTAATAAGTTAATCAATAACCCGGGTTTTGTACAAGTTTTGTACCCTGCAATTCGCGGTAAGGGATTGGGAAAACTTCATTTTTTCCTGCTACGAATCCTTTGCTGGCCAATTTGGCAGCGGCATCACCCCATCTTACCAAATCGAAGAAACGGAAACCTTCTCCTGCCAGTTCAAGTCTTCTTTCAGCCTTTATTGCTGCCATACTTACAGGTACTGAAGGTAAACCAACCCTGGTCCTTACGGCATCAAGTAAAGCCTGAGCCCTGGATCCTGTGGCACCTAATGCTTCAGCCTCCATTAAATAGGTATCAGCCAAA
>CAINLJ010000186.1 GCA_903850335.1 uncultured Bacteroidia bacterium
CACCTGGTATTTGCAGATGATGTATCTAATTGGGAATAATATGATATTCCGGTACGCTGTACCTTTTGTGCATAGCCAATCGTGTATTCTACAAATATAATCGGTGCTCTGCATCTCTGTCTCTTTGGTAACAAAACTTCTGCAAATCGCTTTTTATGAAATAAAAATTCAATTTTATACCTTTCCCCACAACTTTTTCATCTGATCCTAGATTGCGACCCCGTAAAAGGTTTTTGGTTCATGGTTTTCAAATAATGTAAATAAGGTTTTGTTTTGTGCGGAATACCGGGCTATGAAGGTGAAGATGAAGAAAAATAAGGTTTTATTTGGGTTATAAAATAAATCTGTGCTCATTGTGTTATTCAACAGCAGATTGAATCAGATTAAGATTATTGATTCGGGAAATTGATTAGATTTTAAATCCTTCGATATTTACGTCCCTGAAAACCAAAATGATAAATCAGCCTGCAAATCTTTGCCATGGAGGGGTCCGTCAGACGGATCCTAACCCCGTTCGTCTGCAACCTGGGGAAGAAAAGCCGAATTTGTAAACCGTCCTTGTGCACAGGCCGGCAAAAGCAACTGATTATATTTGGACGCAATGGATCTTGACTCCGAAAAGATCCGAAGAGACTATACCTGGACAAATATTTCGGAACGCTGTACCTGATTGAACTGCTTTTATATCTGTTTTACCTCTGAGAATCCATAGCGCCTTAATCAAAATCTATCATCGCCTTCATGACTCCGTCCCCGTATTCTGTAACCAGATCAAAACCTTCCTTTGTCTGTTCGAATTTAAAACGGTGAGTAGGCATGATGTCGACGTTTATAGTTCCGGATTCCATCAGTTCCAGAGCCTCTTCAACAGAATGATTCTGCCTTCTGACACTTTGTATACAGATCTCTTTATGACGTAACTTGTCTACACCAAAGCTCCATCTGTCGAATTCCGGTATACCAATAATCATTAGTTTACCACCTGGTTTTAAAAGTTCAATAGCTTGATCCATAGCCTCCTGTTTTCCGCAACATTCAAATACAACATCAAGTAGTAAAGGCTCTTCTGTATTTATCCGTTTTACAACATCCTCTTTGGAAGTATTTCCAGTCCAGGTTGCTCCGCAGTCTCTTGCAATTGAGAGGCGTTCATCGATAAGGTCGGTAACAAATATTTTAGAGGCTCCCTTTGCAATCGCAGGCAGTATCACACTCATTCCAATCGGGCCAAATCCAAGAATACCTACGGATGCTCCAGACATTGAAATTGATTGATTTACTGCATAAACACCAATTGCCAGCGGCTCGCTTATTGCTGCTTGCGTATAAGTCATTGAATCTGCAATCTGAAAACAAGAATTCTCAGGCATGACAACATATTCGCTCAGACATCCATCTGCCTGACCGGGGCAACCCAGAAAACGAAGTTTCCGGCAGGTATGCGGGCGACCACCTTTACATTGGTCACATTCCCCACAAGGCATCGCAGGTTCTATGGCGATCCTGTCACCCGGAGTAACCCTTGTAACTCCCGGGCCGACGGCGATTACTTCACCAGCCCCTTCATGTCCAACAGGGAAAGGATATTGTACAATCTGACTTCCTATCTTCCCGGAAGTGTAATAGTGAACATCTGAGCCACAAATGCCCACAACTTTCATTTTGATCAGTACATCGTCGTCATTCGCTATCTCAGGCATTGGAAACTCTTGCATCTCCATCTGCCTGATTCCGGTTAATACCATCGCTTTCATCAGAAATTTTTTTTAGTATTTCATATTTTATTTATCCCAATCTATCCTTTGACAAAGATAAAGTTATTTGTGGTTTGAAATATTCCTGGCAGTTTGGGTAAATGAAGAATCATTTTGTATATTGCCAACTGTGCAGGGCCGCCTATCTTTGTATGGCCGAAATGTACAATTGACCCTGTTATTATACCAACTAAATTAACAATTTAATTATGCAAGTACTGTTAGGAGTTCTGTTTCATTCGATCGGAGGGTTTGCTTCCGGTAGTTTTTATATGCCTTTTAAGAAGGTTAAAGATTGGGCCTGGGAGAGTTACTGGATAATAGGTGGTTTATTCTCCTGGCTGATCGTTCCACCATTGGCTGCCTGGCTGACTATTCCGGGTTTTGGATCGATCATACAGGCCACGTCCTTCAGCATCCTTGCAATTACATTCACAATGGGACTTATTTGGGGAATCGGCGGATTGACCTATGGCCTGGGAGTTCGTTATCTTGGAATGTCACTTGGAAATTCTGTGGTCCTTGGTTTTTGTTCCGCTTTCGGAGCCCTTGTGCCACCGATATATTACAGTTTCGCTCATACAACAGGAAAAACTTCCTTTACCGATATGTTGTCTCATTCAGGAGGACAGCTTGTTTTACTCGGCGTAGTGGTTTGCCTGACAGGTATTGCGATCTCAGGTAAGGCGGGTATGATGAAAGAAAAAGAGATCTCGCCTGAACTAAGTAAGCAAAGTGTTAAGGAATTTAGTCTTGTGAAAGGATTGATCATTGCTGTAATATCTGGTATTCTAAGTTCATTTTTTAATTTTGGAATTGAATCTGGCAAGCCAATGGCAATTGTCGCGAATGAAGCCTGGAAAGCGCTAAACCCTGATCAGGGCGAATTTCTTTTCCAAAATAACGTCACCTTCGTAGTTCTTCTCTGGGGAGGATTAACGACAAATTTTATCTGGACAATGATTCTTAACTTCCGTAATCACACTTTTGGCGATTATACAAACAAGAAGACACCCCTGACAAGCAATTATATTTTCGCTGCATTGGCCGGAACAACATGGTTTTTGCAATTCTTCTTCTATGGCATGGGGGAGAGTAAATTAGGCAATGGTGCCAGTTCTTGGATACTTCACATGTCGACAATTATTCTGACTGCAAATATGTGGGGACTCTATAACCGGGAGTGGAAAGGCGTTTCCCGAAAGACCTTTACAACTATAGTTATCGGAATCTCAGTCATACTTTTATCTGTTTTTATCGTTGGAATAGGTAATTCAATCAAATAATCATTGCGATGGGAAATTTTGCCTTTAAGATGAAGCTTAAAGCCGGATGCAAGGACGAATACCGGAAGAGACACGATGAGATTTGGCCTGAACTGGCTGAACTGATTAGATTGAGTGGCGTCTATGATTATTCAATTTTCGTCGATGATGATACGAATACTCTGTTTGCGGTACAGAAAATAGCCGGTTCAGGATCATCACAGGATTTAGGCAATAATCCGATCGTTCAGAAATGGTGGGCTTATATGTCTGATATTATGGAAACCAATCCGGATAACTCCCCGGTTATTACTAATCTTGAAGAGGTTTTTTATTTGAAATAGTTTGAATCAATATGTTATTATGAAAAAGGAATTTGTTCAACAAGCGTACGTGATGGCCAGAGAACAATACGCCACTTTGGGCGTAGATACTGATGCCGCAATTGCAAAGATGAAAAATGTTAAGATAAGCCTTCATTGCTGGCAAACGGACGATGTTGGCGGATTTGAAAAACCCGACTCAACACTTGGAGGCGGCGGCATTCAGGTGACCGGAAATTATCCGGGAAAGGCCAGGTCCATCCAGGAGATGAAGATGGACCTTGAAAAAACGATGTCACTCTTACCAGGTAAGCAGCGCCTCAATCTTCATGCTATTTACGGTGATTTTGGCGGAGAATTTGTTGACCGTGACCAAATTGAAATTAAACATTTTCAAGGTTGGATAGACTGGGCCAAAGAGCAGGAAATTGGTCTCGACTTTAATGCAAGTTGTTTTTCACACCCCAAAGCAAACGACGGTTTTACACTCTCGAGCAAGGACGAGTCAATACGCAGGTTCTGGATTGAACATGTGAAAAGATGCCGTGCCATTGGTGCTGAGATGGGAAAACAATTAGGAACCCCATGCGTTTTAAATCATTGGATACCAGATGGTTCAAAGGATATGCCAGTAGATCGCGGTGGTCACCGTAATATACTTCAACAATCGTTGGATGAGATATTCTCCATAACCTATCCAACAGAATATCTGAAGGATTCAGTAGAATGTAAATTGTTTGGAATTGGTTCGGAGGCCATGGTTGTAGGCTCTCATGAGTTCTATATGGGATATGCCATTAAAAACAACAAACTTTTGTGCCTCGACATGGGACATTTCCATCCGACCGAACAGATTGGTGATAAGATATCATCCTGTCTGCTTTTCGTTGATGAACTTATGTTGCATGTTTCCAGGGGAGTAAGATGGGACAGTGACCATGTGGTTACGTTTAACGATGAATTAAATCTGATCGCTCAGGAAGTTATCCGGAATCAGGCATTGGATCGTGTAAATGTGGGCCTCGATTTTTTTGACGGAAGTTTGAACCGGATCGGCGCCTATGTTGTCGGGACAAGAGCGGCGCAGCAAGCGTTCCTTTTTGCCCTTCTCGAACCAACCGCGAAGATCAGGGAATACGAGGAAAATGGTAAGAGCTTCGAAAGATTAGCGTACCTCGAATCCATGAAAACAATGCTTTTTGGAGCTGTTTACGACAAATATTGCCTGGATTGCAATGTCCCTGCAGGTATTGATTATGTGGCAGAAATTCAGAATTATGAAACTGAAATCTTAAGTAAAAGGTAGTTTAGGAGAGAATCTATTTCAGTTGTTTGTTTTCATAGTTATCAATATTTATCCGGAAAGCTCTGTTCAGGTTATGATTTGTTGTGTGATTATTCGACCTGGGCCATAATGGATCAGATGAAAAAGTTGTGGGGAAAGGTATAAAATTGAATTTTTATTTCATAAACAGCGATTTGCAGAAGTTTTGTTACCAAAGAGACAGAGGTGCAGAGCACTGATTATATTTGTAGAATACACGATTGGCTATGCACCAAAGGTAC
>CAINLJ010000187.1 GCA_903850335.1 uncultured Bacteroidia bacterium
GCAATTTATACAATCGGTGGTGCAGGAACCCTTACCGGAAACGGGACAGCTGGTGTAACAAATATAACCTCACCTGCAGATTTTGCTACCCAATATACCCTGACTAAGGTTCTTACCAATCTCACTGTAAATTATGACGGAGCCGGAAACCAGACAATTAATGCCTTCAATTATAACAGTTTGACTCTAGGAAGCAATGGAACACGTACGGTTACATTTGCCGGCACCGGAACAATTGGAGTAGCCGGAGCATTTATTTCCGGAAGTGCGAATGTCTTTGCCGTAAGCGGTTCAACGGTTAATCTCAATGGCAGCTCTGCCCAGACTATTACGGGTTCGGTTTCCTTTAATAATTTAACTATCAGTAATGCAGCGGGTGTGACGGCAAGTTCAAACCTGTCTGTAAGCGGTGTGCTGAACCTGAGTGCAGCGAATCCGTCCACAACCAAGGGTAGTCTCGACATGGGAACCAACACTCTGGAGATGGGTCTTACCGGAACCACGACCGGAACAGGTGATGTAACCGGAATAATCAAAAGAACCGGTGCCATTTCAGCAGGTCCGGCATACAGTTTTGGAAGTCAGTTTACGACGCTTGAATTTATCGGCTTTACAACCAGCAGGCCCACGTGGATCAGTTGCCAGGTTGTGCTCGGTAATGCCCCTTCCTGGAAGACAACGGGTGTAAAGCGTTATTATTCCTTTGCCAAAGATACAGGATCAGATCGCGTGAAGGCAAAATTTCGTTACCTTTCCTCCGAATTAAATTCACTTCCTGAGTCAAGCCTTGTTCTCTGGGATGCGAACAATGGGGGAGGAGGAACCTGGACTTCAGTTGAGCCACAAGGAAAATCCGGTAATAATCTTTCAGACCATTGGGTTGAACTGGATGGCATGTCTATTATTTACATAGCTCCATCTTCAGTCCTGAATGATAAACAATGGGGGTTAAATTCAGCAGAATCAGGACCAATCAAATGGACAGGCGAGGGGGCATTCCCTGGGGACTGGAGTTTGCCTGGTAACTGGGACGGCGGTATTCCAACCGCATCGGATGATGTTGTGATACCTGCAGGATTATCGTATCCTTATCCTTATCGTCTGATGAATAGTGAAATACAGGCAATTGCAAAAACAATTACTATTGAATCGGGTGCTTCAGTATCAGTTGATACATACAATATTACGCTGGCTGGAGAGGGGAATGTCTGGGTCAACAACGGAAGCTTTACTAGAGGGAGTGGGACAGTTATTTTCAATGGCTCAGGGCTTGGACAGACTATTGGCGGTTCCTCGGCAACTACATTCAATAATCTGACGCTTAATACACCCAATGGTCTCTCATTGTCGGGCGTAGAGGCAACAGTTAATGGGATTCTGACCTTTACAAGTGGTAAAATCACCACCGGCGACAATGACTTTGCCCTTGGAACCTCTGCCACTGTTACCGGTGGTGGTACAGGCTGGGTTATCGGAAACTTTGAATGGAACCTTCCAAACACAGGATCACTTTCCAAAACATTTTATGTTGGAGATGCAACAAATTACACACCGGTATTATTGGATTTACATACTCTGAGTGGTACTCCGGGAACTTTAACTGTCAAAACCACCGAAGGACAGCATCCTAATATATCAACTTCAGGGCTTAACTATTCGAAGGACATTAACCGATACTGGACGCTGACTGCAGATGGAGTGAGCGTGACAAATTACGATGCAACATTTACATTTGTAGCCGGAGATATCAGAGGGAGTGCAGCCACTTCCGGTTTGATTGGAAAGGAATATAGTTCAGGATGGATCAGTCCGGTAACCGGAGCAAATACATCGACTACAACGAAGGTCACTGGTTTAACCACCTATGGCGATTTTGTGTTGGGTGAGGCACAAAGTCTGGATCATTTTACATTGAGCTTATCAGACCCTCAGGTGAATGGATTAGCCTTTACAGGCTCAAATATTCTGACTGCCAAGGATGTAAGTGGAAATACGATTACCGGGTTTGATGCTTCAGCCAACAATGTTACGATAAGTACTTCACTTTCAGGTGCGATTTCAGGGCTTCCGGGCGGAAGTACACTGACTGCTGCAGGAGACTTTATTTTGGGTATCGCCGACCTGACGTCTCATGGATTGACCTATACAGGTACTTCAGGAAGTGGAACTTTTACGGCGACCTCAGCCACTAAAACCGGCTCCTCAAATAGTATTGTTGTTGGTCCCGGTGCTGCCAATGCTGTAAATTCAATGTTGACCCCTACAAGTAGCACTATAACAGCCGACGGAGTAAGTACAAAAGTACTGACAGTTCAGGCCAGAGACATTTCAAACAACAATCTGGTTACCGGTGGATCGACAGTTACAATTACCAAATCGTCCGGTACCGGAACCATAAATAGTGTAACCGATAATGGAAATGGTACATATACAGCAGCAGTTATATCTCCTGCAGCAGCTGGTTCCGGCACATTTGTTGCAAGTCTTGGTGGAACTGACGTAAGAAGTGGTTCCGGTACTCAGACCACATCTACAGTGAACTATGTTGCAGCAAGCGCCGCAAGCAAACTTCAAATCCTGATGCCTGGAGAGACACCTGCACCCGGAACTGTTAGCGGGAAAACCGGTACACCAACTCCACAAACTGCCGGTACGTCATTTAATATTATTGTGAATGCAGTGGATGCAAACTGGAATATTGTGAGCAGTAATACCCATACAATAGCGATAACCTCATCGGACGGTGCTGCAACCTTGCCTTCGAATGCTGCCCTGACCGGCGGAACCAGTACATTCAGTATAACATTGAATACTGCCAGCGTCTCCGGCAAAACAATTACAGCGACCGATCAGGATGCATCCCCACTTACTCCAAATACAAGTTCTTCGGTTGAGGTCAATCCGGGTGCACTGAATAATTTTCTTGTGGAACGTGCTTCAGGAGGTGATATTCCCGGCCAGACGGCTGGTACGGCCTTCGCGATCAGGATCACTGCCCGTGATAGCCAAAATAATACATGTACCTCATTTACAGGTACAGTATCCGTTTCATCCAATGGAACTCTCTCTTCCGGTTCAGGAACAACTTCAGCATTTACGGCGGGTGTCCTCTCATCTTATAGTGTAACAGTTTCAAATACCGGAAACTTTGCAATTACAGTGAATAATGGAGGGATTGAAAATTCCAGCATCTCATTTTCTGTAAATGCCGGTCAGCTGAATAATTTCCTTGTAGAGGAATCTGCCGGCGGTAATATTTCGTCGCAAATTGCCGGAACGGCATTTACAATCAAAATTACCGCACGTGATGCCAATAATAATACCTGTCTATTATTTACCGGTACAGCCAATATTACATCGTCCGGAACATTATCCTCCGGTTCCGGGGCCACGGGCTCATTTACCTCAGGTGTTCTTTCATCACATGCAGTTACTATTTCTAATATTGGAACCTTCACAATCACGGCCACAAATGGAAGCACCGGTTCAAGTAATTCGTTTGCGGTAGATCATGGCCAGTTATCCCTTGTTTCAAGTGGTGGAAACTGGAGTAATCCTGAAATCTGGAATAATAACAAGGTGCCAATTGCCACCGATAATGTAAGCATAACGGATAAGACAGTTATTGTTGACATTAACAGCGCCGTATGTAATGATCTGGCTGTAACAGGATCCGGAGTACTTACTATTTCAGGCAGTGGAGTGATTACAGTATCAGGAACTTTGACAAATAGTGCCGGCACAGGCGGACTCGTGATTCTATCCACCTCCGATGCCTCTGGAACTACAGGTGCACTTCGAAACGACAATTCCAATGTTTTGGCCACTGTTCAAAGGTGGATGAAGGGTGATATCTGGCATCTGGTTTCACCAACCGCAACAGCTGTAACTACCCCAACCATTGCAGATTTCACATCCGATCAAGGCAATCTTATTGCGTATGCAGGCTCTGTATATGGTCTTGCACCTTACAATGAGACTGACGACAGCTGGACCTATTATTTACAACCAACTCCATCAGGTACTTTTAGTACTCCCGGGAAGGGATATGAAGTGCTAAGGGGGCCAACGGCTGCGGACGGAACGGGAACTCATGGTACGGATGGAATTGTCAGTTTTAAAGGGACCCTCACATCCGGAAACGTAACGTCTCCACTTGTAAAATCGCATAACGGATGGAACTTAATCGGAAACCCGTACCCGTGTGCACTGGATATAGAGAAATTCGTCGCGGATGCCGGGAATATATCCTCAATCAATCCTAGCTATCTGGCCATCTATGTAAGGGATTTATCTCCTGAGGGCATTTTGTCCGGCGGGTATATTCCTGTTAATAATTTGTCCGGTTTACTACTTTCATCCGGTGAAGGTTTCTTTGTCAAGGCTGCTGCTGCAGGTTCAGTAAACTTTAAAACGACCATGAAAAGTTCTGCTCCGGCTGCATTTAGAGCCGGGGAAATAGGTTATCCCGATGTCACACTATCTGCTCAGTCAGGAACACAAACTTTGAATACCTCAGTAAAATATATTTCAGGAATGTCAGCTGGTCTCGATCCGGGATGGGATGCCGGATTATTCAATGGCGGCACATCCGGATTTAGCCTGTTTACCCGTTTGGTACAGGATAACGGTGTTGATTTCGCGATTCAGGTTCTTCCGGATAACAACTATGAGAACCTGATCGTTCCGGTTGGACTTGTTGCCTCAAAGGGATCGACGATTAACTTCAAGGCAACTGCGACAAATCTGCCTTCAAATATGAGGGTCTTCCTCGAGGATAAGGTTATCGGCACATCTACCCGCCTGGATGATGGGAGTGTTTACACCATAACGCTGGGTGCAGAAAGTCAGGGAGCCGGCAGGTTCTATCTTCACACCGTATCGTTTGTATCAGCAGCCCCGACAGACCAAATCAATGAAGTGAAAGTTATCCCGCTGCCACAAAATGACATGATCCGTCTTGCCGGCAATATCAGCCTTCCTGCAATTGCTTTGGTTTATGATATGACGGGCCGGTTAATAACAGAAAAGGTACTCACAGCAACAGATCAGAACGATATTCCACTTGTAAATGCTTCAAATGGTGTTTATATGCTGAAGATCGATTCGAAGAAAACAGCGGTCACCAAAAAAGTAGTTTGGATAAAGAATTAAGCAAAGACATAGAAATAAAATCTTCAATACCATAAAAAAGTTGAGAGACAATGAAAGCAAGATTAAACGAAAAAACAGAAGAGAAGATCACAAGAAAGGAGGCACTAAAAAAGGCGGGCAAATATGCTGCCTTCACAGCTGCGGCTGCTATTGTGATGTTGTCCCCCAAGGAAGCTCAAGCTCTAAGTGGACCCACCAATACCGGGCGTGGTTATCCTCGTGGTTAATATTTTGACAAATCTGCGGGAAGCATAAGTCTGCCAGAAGATCATATCTAATCTTCTGACAGACTATTATCGGATGTTTGTTCTTCAATTTGTGTGGAATGGGTCTAATTTACAATATTATGTTAAAAACATTAATATTGTAAAATATTTTTCTATATTTGTAAAAGATTACGTCAAGGGGTATATTTTCATTTCAGTAAAGCTTTTATTATAAAGAAGATATAGTTGATCATAACTAATTTGTAAATTCTATATCTATGAGAAACCTTCTCTGTTTTCTGATAGCAATGTTATTCAGTGTTTTGATTGCAAATGGGCAAACTACCAGGACGGTCGGTGGGACCGGGGCTAATTATGCAACTTTAAAGTCAGCGTTTGATGCAATAAACGCGGGTACAGTTACAGGTACTGTTATTCTGCAGATTACGGGTAGCACCACCGAAACATCGACTGCCCAGTTAAATGCCAGTGGAACCGGTAGTGCCAGTTATACCTCTGTAAGTATTTATCCTACTGGTTCAGGATACTCCATAAGCGGAAACCTAGCAACACCCCTTGTCGAACTTAACGCGGCAACTAATGTTACAATTGACGGCAGGGTAAATGCAGCAGGCAGTTCTCCGGATCTGACTATTGTGAACCAAAGTACTTCAGGAGTCTCTAATACATCCACTCTGACTCTTATAAATTCAGCAGCCAGCAATACGATTAAATACGCTACAATCAAGGGTGGAGCAACTGGTATTTACAGTGGTGTGATCCTGTTTAACCAGTCAAACTCCGGAAATGGATGTAGTAATAATGCAGTGGATCATTGTAATCTGACAAGCATTAATGCAGCAAGCAGACCCTATTATGTGATCTATTCTTACGGAACCACCGGACATGAGAATAAAAACAATACCATTTCCAACAATAATATTTACGATTTTCTTTCGACTTCTTTAAATTCATCCTATGGTATAAACGTCAGCGTAAGTTCGACTGACTGGACTATAACCGGGAATAGTTTGTACGAAACAACATCATTGGTTCCAACTCTCGGTCCCTCTTTCTTTGGAATAAAAATCAATAACACATCAGGAAATAATTTTGTAATATCCGGGAATTATATTGGCGGAAGTGCTCCCCTTTGTGCGGGAGCCCCATTCACGGTTAGTGCCAATTTTGCTTACCGGTTTTATTGTATCCATATTGATGCAGGGACCACTACAGCAAGTTCGGTCCAGAATAATACAATTAAGAATTTTGCTCTTCTTGGCGGAAGTGATATACCCTTTATGGGAATCGATATTAACTCCGGAAATGTTAATGTTGGAACCGTTACCGGAAATACAATCGGTGATGCAGGCAGTATCGGATCGATCTCTCTTTCAGCTCCGGTTGCTTCAGCAACGCTTAACCTTGTTGGAGGGGTGATTCAAAACAATGTGGTTATCAATAATGGTGGTAGTGGATATACATCAGCTCCCAATATCTCATTTACAGGGAATGGCACTGGAGCCACTGGAACGGCAACTATCTCAAACGGTGTTGTTACGGGTATTAATATCACAAATGGGGGATCCGGATACACCTATGGTGGAGTGACATTCAACAGTTCCAGTTCTGTTTCAATTTCATATGGGATCTATGTTCAGAGTAGTGGTAATGTGAGTGTATCGAACAATAAAATTGGATCAGTAACAGTATCCGGTACAACCAATTATTCACATGGTTTCTATGGAATAAGCAAGCAGCCGGTTGCAGGTGCCACAACTATTTCAAATAATCAGATTGGAAGTTTGACTATTGCCAAAAGCATTCAGGCTACAAGTACCTCAACCTCGTCAACCGCCCAAAATGTATATGGGATCATCAGTTTTGGGACCGGGGCAACCTCTATTGCCAATAATACAATTGCAAATTTGTACAACGATTATGCTTATCAATACTCAACTAACGGACAGGTTGGAGGGATTAATGCTATAAATGGAACCAACACGATTCAAAATAATACAATCAGAGATTTATCCACAACGGCTGAAAGTAATGATCCCAATGGTAATGCCGCAGTGATTGGGATTGCTCAAAAGAGTACAAGTTCCGGACAGACGGTCTCGGGAAACACAATTTACAATCTGACCTCCCTTTACACTGGTACACGTCCTTCGAGTGTAATAGGCATTTATTATTCAGGTGGAACAACAGCTCCAAATATTGTTTCAAACAATTTTATTTATGGTTTTGCCCTGTCTTCTACCGCACCTTCTACAAACCCTGCGATTTTTAGCGGTATAAAATTATCATCCGGGACTACTAACACTTTCAATAATATTATCAATTTAGGCAATGGAGTAACTACAAATTGTAATATCAGTGGTATCTATGAGAATGGTGCAGCAGGAAATAACAACAATCTGTGGTTTAATGATGTGTACATTGGGGGAACAGCAACCGGGGTGACTCCAAGCACTTATGGATTATACAGTAATGCAAATACGAACACCCGTGATTTCAGAAATAACCTGTTTTATAATGCACGCACAGGAGGAACAACCGGAAAACATTATGCGATCTATTTAGCCGGGACAACGAATCTAACAATCGATTATAATGATTATCTGGCAACCGGGACAAACGGAGTTTTAGGCGTCCTGGCATCGACAGATAAAACTTCATTAGCCCTTTGGCAGACAGCTACTGGTCAGGATACCCATAGTATATCCGCAGACCCGTTATTTGCATTGGCAGGAGGCACCCTTGCCGTAAATTATTACACCGCGGCAACGTTAACCGGAGTTTCCGGTACTGGTATTACGACAGATTATGACGGGCTTACACGTGCGTCAACACCGAAGATTGGAGCATTAGAGATCAATAATTTTACATGGACAGGTGCAACGAGCTCTGTTTTCAATGTTGGCAGTAACTGGACCAGCGGCACAGTTCCAAATAGTGGCGCTAATATTGCATTTGCCGCCACTCCAACAAATGACTGTGTTTTGGACCAGGACAGAATTCTTGGTGATATTACGAATGGACAAAGTACAAAAAAGCTGATTGTAAATGGTAAGCAGCTCACCATCAACGGAAGCCTTAATTTTACAAACGGCGCACAAATTGATGCTACAGCAGCCGCGTCGAAGGTTGTTTTTGCCGGAACCTCTGCACAAAGCATCCCTTCAGGTGGCTTCACAAGTGATAACATCATTTCTTTAACTGTAAACAACAGTGCCGGGGTAACCCAAAATGGTAATTTAATAATTTCGGGATTACTTGCACTTACAAACGGAACATTAACCGTTGGGGCGAATACCTTAACATTTTCAGGAACCTCAGTCACGGCCACAAGTGGTAATATTGATGCAAGTAATTCAGGTGCTTCTTTGGTATTTTCGAATGCACTGCCTATTACGGTTCCCTCTGTATTTTCGCAACCAGTTAATAATTTGACGATTAGTGGAGCTGGCGGGCTGACTGCCAGTAGTAACTTTGGTGTTAACGGGGTACTGAATTTGCTGGCTGGTAATCCTTCAACGACTAAAGGTGTCCTGGATATGGGAAGTAATACCCTTACAATGGGGTCAAGTGGTACAACTACCGGAACCGGCGATGTTACAGGGATTGTAAAGCGGACTTCATTTTTATCAAATACTCCTTATACCTTTGGTAATCAGTTTACTACATTGAATTTGGCCACAGGCGGTGCATTCGATGTTAGTTTTAAAATTGTGTTATCTCATTTAAACTTACCTGGAAAAATAACTATAAATCGTTATTATAATATTAATACGAATAGCAGTAATACAAGCAACGCCACTAAAGCAACTCTGAATCTACATTATTTGACAACTGAATTGAATGGAGCAACTGAAGGAAACATGGATCTATTTGATGAACACAATCCATTAGGAAATATAAGTATAGATGATCATGGACGTTCTAATGACAATGCCACGGTAGGTTTAGAAGATCATTGGGTAGGATTAGGGAATTTATCTTTAAGTTATATTGTAAATTCAAGTTCTGGCTGGGATGCCAAATATTGGACATTGGGCACTTCATCAACAGGCAATAATCATACATGGTTAGGGGTTCATAGTGCAACTAGTACCGACTGGTCATTAAGTGATAACTGGGACGGAGGAGTACCTGTTGCTCCTGACGATCATGTAATTATTCCTTCTGTGACGAATAATAATTATCCTATATTACCAAATTCAGTTACACTTGGTAAATTAACTATTCTATCAGGAGCTTCATTATCTGCCGGCAGCTATACGATAACCATTACTGGAGCAGCAGGTGCCTGGGAAAATTCAGGCACATTCAACGCTGGTTCAGGTACCGTTGAGTTTACCAATGCTGCAGCAACTATGGCAGATCCTACCAATTTTAATAATGTGACTATAAAAGATGGTGCCGTTTTGACTTTAGGTTATAATAATATCATGAGAATTGCAGGCACACTCTCTCTTTCAAACACGGGTGTACTTAATGCTGCCTCCAACCAGAATACCGTTGAATTCAATGGCTCAGTGCAGAGTGTTATTAATCCGAATGGCTTAACTCCGGGCTATTCTACCCTGATCCTAAGTGGAAGTGGCACCAAATCGATGCCAGGAACCGCTTTATCAATTTCAAAGGATCTAACCATTTCCGGTTCAGCCACTGTGACAGCTGAATCTAATTTAGCGATAACCGGAAACCTGAATATTGGCAGTGGTTCATCGTTCACCACCGGGGCATTTAGTCATGCAATTGGAGGAAACCTGACCAATTCAGGTTCATTTACGCCGACTTCCGGAAGTACAATTAGCTTGAATGGCTCAACCATACAGACGATCACGGGAGTAAATACATTCAGTAATCTGGCTGTCAACAATGTTGCAGGAGTTACTCTTGCTTCGGATGTTACAGTAAATTCAGGATTAATACTAACAGCCGGAAACCTGAATATTGGTGCCAACACATTAGGAATTAACGGCGCACTCACAATAACTGCAGGAACAATTACAGGTGGCAGTTCTTCGAATATCTCTTTTGGCGGGTCTGGCGCAAATTTAACCTTACCGGCAATTACGCTAAATAACCTCACTGTTAATCGTTCCAGCGGAATAACTATGGGCGGTGATGTGAGTGTTGGAGGTATTTTGGCTTTAACATCCGGGACCCTAACAGTGGGAACAAATACCCTTACAATTTCAGGAAGTTCACCAACACGAACCAGTGGTACAATTGATGCAAGTAATTTAGCTGCATCAATCATATTTGCAAATCCAACAGCAATAACAATTCCTGCATCACTGTTTTCCCAGGCTGTAAATAATCTGACGATCAATGGAGCAGGTGGAGTATCCTCAGATGGTAATTTCACTATTAACGGGGTTCTTTATTTGCCCGCTGCTAATGCATCTTCTATAAAAGGAAGTCTTGATATGAATGTCAATACACTGACTATGGGACCTGAGGCTACTACTACAGGTACCGGAGATGTTACGGGAATAGTCAGTCGATCAACGATTGCTGCATCAACTACCTACAGTTTTGGTAACCAAAATTCAACCATAAATTTTGGATCTTCGGGAACTCTGCCAAATTCCATTAGTGTAGCCATCTCTATTGGAACTGCTCCTTCATGGAAATCAGGGGCAATCCTTCGTCAATATGTAATGACCTATGGAGGAAGCTCTCCGACGGCAAAGGCTACAATCCGGATGCATTATCTGGATGGTGAACTAAATAGTAATACCGATGGTTACCTGACTTATTGGATCAACCTTCCGGCTGTTGCAGATATGGGCAGGTCCGATTATGACTTAGTTAACGATGTTGTTACAATTTCCAATGTTACTTTTAATTTTACAAGTGGGACCTCTTTCACCCTTGCAAATAGTTCAAAACCTACTTTTACATGGACAGGAACTACAAGTACCGATTGGAATGTGGGCTCCAATTGGTTAGGTAACGCTGTGCCATCCACAACTTCGGATGTTGTAATTCCAAATACAGCTTCAACGAATCAGCCCTCACTTCCTTCAGCTACAGAAATAAAATCAATCAATATTCAAGCCGGAGGTGTTCTGAACGCGGTTCCCGGGGCGGTGCTTACTGTTAACGGTCCTTCGGGAACATGGAATAACGATGGAACCTTTAATCCAGGTACAAGTACTGTAATTTTCTCAAACGGTACTAATGCCACCGTTTCAGGAACAACCAATTTTAATAATATTACTATCAATTCCGGTACCCTGCTGACATCAGGAGCGGGCTCTTTGATTGGTATTGCTGGTACAGTTACTAATAATGGAAGCTGGAATACAACATCACAAGGTGCTACAACCGTAAATTATAACGGTGGTTCTCAGACCATCGTAGTTCCGGATGGTTCGGCAAATAGTTATAGTACCCTTGAGCTTAGCGGTAGTGGGACCAAAACCATGCCAGCTGCACCATTAACTATTGCAGAAGACTTCATTGTATCTGGAACTGCGGCTGTCGTTGCAGCAAATCCAATGGTCATAACAAGAAATACAAATATAGGAACTGGTTCCACATTTACAACTGGTTCATTTAAACACTCCATGTCAGATCTGACAATTGAACAGGGAGGGACTCTCTCGATTTCAGGCAGTGGTTCTCTGATTGTAACCGGACTTATCACTAATAACGCCGGCATACCCGGATTAGTTATCAAGTCGGTGTCAGATGCAGCTGATAATACAGGAGCGCTTTTCAACGACAATTCCAATGTTTTAGCTACTGTTCAAAGGTGGATGAAGGGTGATATCTGGCATCTGGTTTCACCAACCGCAACGGCTGTAACTACCCCAACCATTGCAGATTTCACTACAGATCCTGGAAATCTTGTTGCTTATGCAGGTACGGTTTATGGTCTGGCACCTTACATTGAGAGTGACGACAGCTGGAGTTATTATCTTTATACTGCACCTGCAGGCACGTTTAATATTCCAGGTAAAGGTTATGAGATTTTGCGAGGCCCAACAACAGCTGATGGAACTGGAACTCATGGCACTGATGGAATTGTCAGTTTTAAAGGGACACTCACATCCGGAAACATAACAACTCCAATTGTAAAATCCGGTAACGGATGGAACTTGATTGGCAACCCATATCCATGTGCGCTGGACATTAAGAAATTTCTCGCAGACGCTGGCAATGTGTCGGCCATTAATTCCAGTTACCTCGCAGTTTATGTCAGGGATTTGTCCACGCCAAGCCACATTACGAATGGTGATTATACTGTAATCAATAATTCTTCTCCCGGTTTAGACCTTTCATCCGGCGAAGGGTTCTTTGTCAAAGCAGCTGCTGGCGGTTCAGTCAACTTTTCAACAACCATGAAAAGTTCTGTTTCGGATGCATTCAAATCGGGGGAAACAGGATATCCCGATGTCACACTATCTGCTCAATCAGGAACACAAACTTTGAATACCTCAGTAAAATATATTTCAGGAATGACAGCGGGTCTCGATCCGGGATGGGATGCCGGATTATTCAATGGCAGTCCGTCAAGCTTTAGTCTGTTTACCCGTTTGGTACAGGATAATGGTGTTGATTTCGCGATTCAGGTTCTTCCGGATAACAACTATGAAAACCTGATCGTTCCGGTTGGACTTGTTGCCTCAAAGGGATCAACGATTCACTTCAAGGCAACTGCGACAAATCTGCCTTCAAATATGAGGGTCTTCCTCGAGGATAAGGTTA
>CAINLJ010000188.1 GCA_903850335.1 uncultured Bacteroidia bacterium
CGGGGCTTACCGGGTTTCGGTCAAGCTTGGAACGAGCAGATTTCCGGAGATTATGGTGGTCAGAATATGAAAGATTATCTTACGGCCATCGATACGCTTTCGAAGGAGCCCTATATTGATAAAAATCGCCTGGGTGCCGTTGGTGCAAGCTATGGCGGTTACTCGGTGTATTTTCTTGCAGGTCACCATGAGAAACGTTTCAAAGCCTTTATTGCACATTGCGGGATCTTTAATCTGGAGGCCATGTATTCGACAACCGAAGAAATGTGGTTTGTAAACTGGGATAATGGAGGAGCATACTGGGATCTGAATAACAAGGTAGCACAGAATACGTACAAAAATTTCTCGCCACATAAATTTGTACAAAACTGGGATACCCCTATTCTTGTAATACACGGAGAAAAAGATCTGCGAATTCCATATACCCAAGGCATGGGTGCATTTAATTCGGCAAAATTAAAGGGCATTCCCGCTGAATTTTTATTCTTTCCGGATGAATCTCATTGGGTACTTCATGCGCAAAACGGGATACTTTGGCAACGAGTTTATTTTCAGTGGCTGGATAAATGGTTGAAATAAGAAGGTAATGAAGGAATTAAAGAATGAAGAATTAACGAATTTCATATGACTGGAAATGTTGTTGCCGACAAGAGTTATCGTACTTCAGGAATATTACTTCATCCAACCTCATTGCCCGGGAGATTCGGGATTGGTTCTTTAGGAACAGAAGCCCACCGCTTTATTGACTGGCTTGCAGATTCCGGACAAAAAATCTGGCAGATCCTTCCTTTGGGACCTACTGATTTTAGCCATTCTCCCTACCAGTGTTATTCTGCTTATGCAGGAAATCAGGATTTAATTGACCTTGATGGACTTGTGTCCCTCGGATTATTGACAGGTGATCAGCTTCTGCCAGCAAAAGCCTTCCCTTTGGAAAGTGTCGATTATAAGATAGTTCGGAAATTCAGAGAACCACATCTTCAGAAAGCCTTTAACCGTTTTCGCGAAACCGGTGGATTTGGCTGGGACGATTATCTTCGGTTTTGGGAAGAAAATAACTGGTGGCTCGACGCCTGGTCCCTCTTTTATGCCTGTCGTAAAAACATAAAGGCAAAAGACTGGAGCTTTTGGGAAGAAGGTCTCACAAAACGAAAACCGGAATCTCTTTACCGGTATTACCGTTTGTATCGGGATGACGTCGAATATCAAAGATTCCTGCAATTCATCTTCTTTAAACAATGGGTTGCTTTAAAGAGATATGCCAATAGCAGGGAAATAAAGATTTTCGGGGATATCCCCCTTTATGTCTCTTTCGACAGCGCCGACGTTTGGGCCAATCAGGATATCTTTTTACTGGATGAATCTAAAAAACCTGTAAGTGTAGGCGGGGTTCCACCCGACTACTTTAGTGAAACGGGACAGTTGTGGGGCAATCCTTTATTTGACTGGAAGGAATTGCAGAAAAGAAATTACGATTGGTGGATTGCCAGACTTCATTTCAATCTTAATCTGTTCGACCTTATACGAATCGACCATTTCAGGGGCTTTGAATCATTCTGGGCAGTTCCGTATGGTGAAAAAACAGCTATTAATGGTGAATGGTTAAAAGCTGAAGGAGATGCTGTTTTAGATATTTTGCGCAGCCAGATTGGCTATTTACCCATTATTGCCGAAGATTTGGGAACGATCACAGAAGAGGTTCATCAGCTTCGGAAAAAATACAACCTGCCGGGAATGAAGGTCCTACAATTTGCTTTTTCCTCAGACGGCAAAAATGAGCACCTTCCACATAATTTTGATACAGATTTTGCGGCATACACTGGAACACATGATAATGATACAACTGCAGGCTGGCTCAAAAAACTGAAAGGAGCTGAGCGCGACAATCTGCGCCATTATTTTGGTACTACTACAACAGATCACTGGAAGATGATCCGGGCTGTACTCGGATCAACTGCAAAAATGGCTGTAATTCCTGTTCAGGACTTGCTTGGACTTGATTCTTCAGCAAGGATGAATACCCCCGGAACAATTGAAAGTAACTGGAAATGGAGATTAACTGATCTGGCCGATCTGACGGAGTGTGGTGAAAAGTTGAAGGCACTGACAAATTTATATAACAGATAATATTGCCTGGATGAATTTCTCAGGTTGTTCGGCATGTAACCAGTGACCGGCATCCTGAATATCAATCACCCTGGACTCTGGATATATTTCCCTGATCATTGGAATGTCGTTATCTGAAATATATTCAGAGTTAAGTCCCCGGATAAAAGTCACGGGATAACCTAAGATTGGGCACCTGTCCTCGAACCAGGTACTGCTAACCCCACTTGTAATTCCGGTTAATGCATGCTTTAATACCGGAACATTAATCTTCCATTCAAAATAATCATCCTTATTTCGATGAATATTCTTAATCAGAAATTGTCTTAACGTACTGTTATGCAGTTTTTCTGACAAAAAGTGATCGATCTCCTTCCGGGATGCGACAGCAACAAGATTAAGTTCCTCCATTAAACTGAGGATTAGTTCATGTTCCATTACCGCCTTGTAGGGTACATCAGCCTTATTATAGCTTTTAGGGGCAATATCGGCTACAATAAGTCCGGTAATGAGCTCCGGATATTCAGCCGCAAACATCATAGCAACTTTTCCACCCATGCTATGACCTAATACAGTGGCTTGGTTAATATGATGATCATGAAAAAATAGTAGCAGATCATCTACCATGTCCTGGTAAGTGTGTGTTGTGGTATGGGGAGAATGTCCATGATTGCGCAGGTCCGGAATATAGACAGTAAACCGGGACTCAAGTTTTCTTGCAATTGAATACCAGTTATCTGAGGCTCCGTAGAGTCCGTGAAGTATGATTAGAGGCGCTCCATGACCAGATTTACGGAATTTTAGAATAACAGGCATTACCTAAGACATTCTTTGTATTTCAGAATTGTTAATTCAAGGCCCAGGTATAGGGCATCCGAAATAAGGGCATGACCAATCGACACTTCAAGTAAGTTGGGTAATGATTGTTTGAAAAACCTAAGGTTTTGAAGGCTCAGATCGTGACCTGCATTTACTCCGAGCGATAATTCCTTTGCTGCCTTCGCGGCCTGAACAAAGGGAGCTATTGCCTGATCAGGATTAAATGGAAAGGCTGAAGCATATGGTTCTGTATAAAGCTCGATTCTGTCGGCTCCGACGAGTGCAGCTCCCTCAACCATTTTTACATCTGCTCCGACAAAAAGAGAGACCCGTATTCCAGCCTCCCTTAACTCTGCAACCACATCGCTAAGCAGATCTCTGTATGTTACGGTATCCCAGCCTGCGTTTGATGTTATTGCATCATGCGCATCAGGAACCAGGGTCATCTGGTTAGGTTTAACCTCTAAAACCAAGTCGAGCAGTGACCGGTTTGGATATCCTTCAATATTAAACTCTGTGGTAATGATTGGTCTTAAGTCTCTTACATCAGAATAACGAATATGTCTCTCGTCAGGACGTGGATGGACTGTTATCCCCTCTGCACCGAATTCTTCACAGTTTATCGCGGCTAACTTAACATTCGGTATATTTCCCTGACGGGTATTTCGCAGTGTTGCTATTTTATTTATATTTACGCTTAAACGAGTCATAGTTTTATTTCAATATTTTGGGTCGCAATTTACAACTTTGAAACGAGTTTTATAACAACATTAATACAATAATCGTGATAGCAGAAAATCTGATTTCTGAATCAATCCCTGTAATCACTCCCGACGAGATTGGTTCTAAGGTGCTTACACTGATGGAGATATTTCGTGTTTCTCACCTTCCTGTCGTAGTCGGAAAAGAATATTTTGGAGTCATCTCAGATAAGGAAATTTATGATTCTGAAAATTTTGATGAGCGGATTGAAAAATACATAACCCCAAATCTGCTTCAACCTCATGTTCATATGAACCAGCATATTTTTGAGATTGCAGGTGTTGCACTTGGATGTGGTGTTTCTATTGTCCCCGTCCTTGAACCTGATCATTCGTATCTCGGGTCGATTACAAGGACCGATCTTGGATTTAAACTTGCTGAATTGTTTTCCTCCGGTGAGCCCGGAGGTATAATAGTGCTTGAGAGTACCGAGATCAATTATTCTCTTTCTCAGATTTCCCAGATCATTGAAGGAAATGATGCACGCATATTAAGTTTGTATATCTATAAACCCTCTCCCTCCTCCAAAGAGCTGGACATTACAATAAAGGTAAATGTCGTCGATCTTTCAGCAATTATTCAAACCTTAGCGCGGTATGATTACCTTATTAAGGCAACCTATATGGATCAATCACAGATAAAGACGCTTTTTGATGATAGGTATGATCAATTTATGAGGTATATAAACGTTTAAATATCAATTTTATACATGAGAATAGCAGTCTTTGGGCGAACTATTAATCCTGTTTTTTACGAAAGTTTGAAACGTTTGTTCGGGATTTTACATCTACATCACGTTGAGGTTACTGTTTATCGTCCTTTTTTGGAATATTTACAAAGCGTAATAGTGTTTGATCCTCCTATGGTAACTGATTTTTCGAATCATCACGAGTTACAAAATGTTGATTTTTTCTTCAGTATCGGTGGTGATGGTGCCTTTCTGGAAGCAATCTCACTTGTACGTGATTCCGGGATTCCAATGGTTGGTATCAATAGTGGCCGATTGGGCTTTCTGGCAGATGTTGCCCAGGAGGAGTTGGAGAGCTCTCTGGAAAGATTTTTTAGTTCAAAGTATTATCTCCAGCCGCGTTCCTTGATAAAACTTGAAAGCGATATTGGATTATTCAGCGAGTTCCCTTATGCATTGAACGAATTTACAGTACATAAGCAGGATACCTCGCAGATGATCACAGTTCATGTTGAGGTAGGGGGTGATTTTTTGAATTCGTATTGGGCTGATGGTTTGATTGTTTCAACGCCAACCGGTTCTACTGCTTATTCACTTGCTGTTGGCGGACCTATTATTACACCTACGGCGGCAAATTTCATCATTGCCCCGATTGCCCCGCATAATCTGGCAATAAGACCAGTTGTAGTTCCAGACAGTGAAGAGATTAGACTAAGAATTGAAGGCAGGGGTGAGCGCTATATGGCTTCTCTCGATTCACGGTCCGACGCCTTTGGCTCACACGTAGAAATACGATTATGCAAAGCAGATTTTTCAATTAGTGTCTTGCAGTTTGATAATCAGTCATTTTATAGTACACTTAGAAATAAACTCATGTGGGGAATTGATAAAAGAAATTAAAAATACTTGCAAGAATATTGCGGTAAACTAATTTTATCAGTTAAATTTTGTCCGAAAAAAGGGAAATTAGGGTTAATCTATTACTTTTGTAGCCTTTAGTAAAAATAGGATAGATCTGATTCTGCAATTTTTAAATGAAGTAATTGGATATTAATGAATATGAAAAAGTTGCTTGTGGTCATATTGTTTATCATGTCAAGTAGTTATGGGATTGCCCAGCACACTGCGGACATTGGTGTACAGCTTGGTGCAGCTACTTATTGGGGAAGTTTTAACAGGGTTAATTATGCAAAATCCATTACACCTGAGGCTGGAATCTTAGGCAGATGGAATTTTAACAAAAGATTAGCTGTGCGCGGTCAGATAGTTGTTGGACGATTGGCGGCCAATGGTCTTAATCCTTATTCATTTCCGAATCCAAATGACCCGATTACCTTTAACCGGTTATCATTTCAAACTGTTGAGACAATGCTGGAATTTAATTTTCGAAATTATCGGTTAGGCAGGATGAAAAGTGAAACATTTACACCTTTTCTGGCAATGGGTATTGGATGGTTTTATTCAACAAAAGAAGCAGGTTCTGTTGGCGCTCCAACCTATACTGTAAATACTCCTGTCATTCCAGTTGGTGCGGGTTTTAAATTTAATATTACAAAAAGGTTAGGTGGTTTGGCAGAAGTTGTTGTCCGCAAGGCTTTCACATACAAAATTGATAATTTGTTACCTCCCTCCCCACCTAAGGTTCCTATTAACAAAACTGACTGGTATGCAACGGTTGATGTTTCGCTTACCTGGCAGTTGTGGAGTGATCAGGCGAGATGTGCACTTTATGATAAGATCAGAAAAACAAGATGATAATTGATCAGATAAAGACTAAATGTATTCCCCGCCACGTCGCAGTGATCATGGATGGAAATGGCAGATGGGCAGAACTTCATGGCAACGACCGGATCTATGGCCATCGTCAGGGTGTTGATGCTGTACGTTCTATCGTTGAAGGAGCTGGGGAAATTGGGGTTGAATACCTTACCCTGTATGCCTTCTCCACCGAAAACTGGGATCGTCCAAAGGAAGAAGTCAACGCGTTAATGTCCCTTCTTGTCGATGCTATAGTAAAAGAAATTGATAACCTGAATGAGAAAAATGTTAGAATGCGCGTTATAGGAAACATAGGTTCGTTTCCCGAATATGTGCAGACCAAACTCATGGAAGCTATCGAAAACACTTCAGATAATACAGGGCTTAATCTTATCCTGGCTCTAAGCTACTCTGGAAGATGGGACATCCTCCAAGCAGTTAAACAGATTGCAGATAAGCTTACCTCCGGTCGTTTGCAGGAAAACAAGATAAATGAATCCGTTTTTATGAGTCATCTTTCAACAGCCGGAATTCCAGATCCCGAACTGTTAATACGAACAAGCGGAGAAAACAGGATAAGCAATTTCTTATTGTGGCAGATTGCCTACAGTGAATTTTATTTTACACCAATATTGTGGCCCGATTTTCGTAAGGAAAATCTGTTTGAAGCCATTGCCGATTTCCAACGAAGAGAGAGAAGATTTGGAAAAACAAGTGAACAAATCAGAAGCTAAAAATGTACAAAAAACTAATAATTTTTTTCCTGGTAATATTTGGTAGTTTAAACCTTGTGGCCCAGGTTGTCGCCGATAGTACCAATTTTTCAATTCATTACGACAGCCCTAAAAAGTATATCCTGGCAGGAATGGAGGTAAGTGGAATCCGTTTTCTGGATACCGAAGTACTAAAAAATCTTTCAGGTTTTACTATTGGAGATGAAATTGCCATTCCAGGAGACGCTGTAACCAGTGCCTTAAAAAAATACTGGCATCAGGGACTTTTTTCTGATGTGAGAATTTCTGCAACCAAAATAGTTGGGAATAAGGTATGGCTGGATATTTTTCTACAGGAACGCCCGAGACTTTCTCAGAAGAATTATAAAGGGATATCAAAAAGCGAAAGAGAAGACATTGAGAAAAAAGTTATGTTGCTTGTTGGCGGACAGGTAACGGATAACCTTATTAATACTGCCAAGCGACAAATTCTTGGCATTTTCCAGGGTAAAGGTTTTTATAATACAGATGTTGATATTATTCAACGTGATGATCCTTCGAAAGAAAATCAGGTGATACTGGATATCAAGGTAAATAAAAAAGAAAAGGTTAAGATCAGTAGAATAGAGTTCGTTGGCGTGAAATCTTTGAAGACGGATGTCCTTGAAGCGGCAATGAAAAAAACAAAGGCAAGGAAATTGAGGAACTTCTTCTCTTCGAAAAAATTCCTGGAGGATAAGTTCGAAGAGGATAAACTCAACCTGATTAAGAAATATAATGAGAAAGGTTATCGTGACGCTATCATTGTTGCAGATACAATATACAAAGACACGACAAGAAATACAGTAAGGCTTAAATATTGGATTGAAGAAGGGAAAAGATATTATTTCAGGAATATCCGCTGGGTTGGAAATACTGTTTATGGTGACCAGCAGCTAAATAGGGTACTTGGAATCAGAAAGGGCGATATTTTCGACCAGAAATTACTTGACAAAAGGCTTACCGAAGACGATGATGCCGTATCCAATGAGTACCTTAATAACGGTTATCTCTTTTATAACCTGAGCCCTGTTGAGGTTAATGTACAAAATGACTCAATCGATTTTGAGCTCAGGATGGTTGAAGGCACTCAGGCAACTATTGATAAGGTTGGTATAAAGGGAAATACTAAAACAAATGAACATGTGGCCAGGCGTGAACTTTTCACAAGACCTGGTCAGCTGTTCAGCAAGGAAAATATAATACGTTCGGTTCGTGAGCTTTCACAAATGGGTCATTTCAACCCTGAAACAATAAAGCCTGATGTTGTTCCACATCCTGAAGATGGTACAGTTGATATCAATTATGAACTTGAAGAACGTGCCAACGATCAGATTGAACTATCAGGTGGATGGGGTGCAGGTATGTTTGTGGGTACTGTAGGTTTGAAGTTTACAAATTTCTCAATCAGGAATATTCCAAATAAGAAAGCCTGGAAACCCCTTCCTACCGGTGACGGTCAGAATGTGTCGCTTAGGGCTCAGACTAACGGAAGCTACTATCAGTCGTATTCACTTTCTTTTACTGAACCATGGCTAGGAGGTAAGAAACCTAATTCGTTGACTTTTTCGATTTATTACTCAAGACAGACCAGCGGTAACCAATCCTATAATTACACCGGAAATTATTCTGGTTATGGAAGTGGTTATGGTGGCTACGGTTACGGAAGTGGTTATGGCAGCGGTTACGGAGGTGGCTATTACAATCCTTATAATTACGTCATAACCCAGAAGATGGGTGTAATCGGAGGGGCACTGGGACTTGGCTACAGGTTAAAATGGCCTGATGACTTCTTTACAATGTACCATGAGTTATCTTATCAGTTATATGTACTGGATAACTGGCAGTATTTCTTCTTTAAGAACGGGCGGTCACACAACTTCAGTATCAAAACAGTCTTTGGACGCAATTCAACAGATAATCCCCTGTATACAAAGAGAGGTTCAAATTTCTCCTTTATGGTGCAGTTCACACCTCCTTATTCGTTGTTCTCCAGTAAGAATTATGCTGACCCACTGCTGAAAGCTGAGGATCGTTACAACCTGATTGAGTATCATAAATGGGTATTCAAGGGTGATGTTTTCACTCCATTGAATACCAATAGTAAGCTTGTCTTACGATCGAAATTCGAAACAGGTTACCTTGGATATTACAACAAAAACCTCAGGTCACCATTCGAAAGTTTCCGCGTGGGTGGTGATGGTATGTCTGGTTACAGTATGTATGGAAGTGATATTATCGGTTTGAGAGGATACGCCAATAATTCTCTGACTCCTGCCAATGGTGGAAATATTTATGAGAAGATTACCCTTGAACTAAGATATCCGATCACTCTGAGTCAGTCGGCAACCATCTATGGTCTAACCTTTATGGAAGCAGGAAATTCGTGGTTTGATGTTGTGGATTATAATCCTTTTAGTATTAAACGGTCCGCCGGACTTGGAATCCGTATCTTCCTGCCAATGTTTGGATTGATGGGATTTGACTGGGGCTATGGCTTTGATGATGGTTATACAAAGGGAACAGGTGGAAGTCAGTTTCACTTCATTATGGGTCAGCAATTCTAAAAATGGCAGTATGCATTTGGTCTGATTTTTGATCACATATTAATAATATTAAAGCTATTGGATATGAAAAAGTTAATAATCATTCTTCTGTTAATTACTTCTTTTGCAGGTTTTAGTTTTGCGCAGAAATATGCCTATGTAGATACCCAGTATATTCTCGGGAATATTCCTTCTTACAAGGCAGCCCAGGACCAGCTGGATAAATTTTCTCAGCAATACCAGAAAGAACTTGAGACCCTCCATGCTGAGCTTGATAAGATGTACAAGGATTTTCAGTCTGAGGTGGTATTGTTATCGGATGATATGAAACGGAAAAGAGAAGATATCATAATCACAAAAGAAAAAGAGTATAAAAAATTACAACGGCAGTATTTTGGTGCCGAGGGTGATCTGTTTCAAAAACGTCAGGCTTTGGTAAAACCTATTCAGGATGATGTCTATAAGGCTATACAGGAGATTTCTGAGCAGGGAGCGTATTCTATAGTCTTTGATAAGGCTGGAGGTCTTTCAATGATCTATACAAATACCAAGTATGATTTAAGTGACCAGGTGCTCCAGAAACTTGGATATAAAAATTAAAAGTATATATTTGCCAACAAATTTTAAAATTGAAAAAGAACATGAGAAATTTTTTTAAAGCAATAGTATTTAGTGCATTATTAATTGCTGGTGGTAGTGTGTCTGCCCAGACTTTAAAGTTCGGCCATATTGATTTTCAGCAATTGCTCGCATCTATGCCTGAGAGAGATGCAGCTAAAGCGGCATTTGATAAAGTTCAGGCTGATCTTGAATCTAAACTTCAGGCGATGCAAAAAGAATACCAGGAAAAAGGCAAGGAATATGTTGCTTTAGCTCAGGCAAAAGATGCCAATGAGGCACTGGTAAAAGCAAAACAGGATGAAGTTCAGAGCATCCAGGAAAGAATCCAGACATTTCAGCAAACAGCTCAGGAGAGTCTGCAGAAAGAAGAAGCAAAGTTATACCAGCCTGTAATCGAAAAAGCCCGCAAGGCAATCACCGATGTAGCCAGAGAACAAGGAATGATCTATGTTTTTGAAGCAAATGGTGTCTTATACCATTCAGAACAATCTACAGATTTAACTCCGCTTGTTAAATCCAAGTTAGGTATTACAAAATAGTCGAAATATTCATTTTTAATATATCAAAAAGGGTACCGGTTTCGGTACCCTTTTTGTTTGGGATTAGAGTTAATTGTTTAATTCCAATGGATCAGATAAAAAAGTTGTGGACATTAATTTTCTTTAAAAGATTTGATAGGTACTATTTAAATGACAATTTCTTATTCTATTGGATAAAACCTGTTAATAAATGCTTAAAGGTGCAGAGCACCGTTTATATTTGTAGAAAATGCTTTTAAAAAATATTC
>CAINLJ010000189.1 GCA_903850335.1 uncultured Bacteroidia bacterium
GTCCGGAGACTGTCCTCCTGGTTTATGGCACGAGGTGCATTTCCCACCGGTGGAGAAGATAGGTGCTACCTGCGTTGCGAAACTGACGTCACCTGTAACTGGTACTACCGGTACTGGTAAGATAAAATCGTATTTACAGCCAGCGACAAACAAGGATAGCAAAACAGTAATAAGGAATATTAATCGTTTTTTCATGGTATACATTTTAAATGTTAATACAAAAAAGGCTTCTAATTTCACTAAAAGAAGCCTTTTCTCATACGTTTACATATTTGAATTATTTACCATCCAAATAATCTATTGAGGTTTGCAAAATCTGCTGAGCATAAACCGGGTTGTGAATACCATGTGAAAGTTCACTCATGATAAAGCCAAAGTTATAAACGGCACCCAATTCACCATATGTCCATTTTGAACCTTTCCGGTAAGGGGCGTCAGTGGCAGCGTCCTTTTTCATTGTAACCGTACTGACATAAGTAAGGTTGAGAGATGCAGAAGGGGCAGGACCAGCGGCAATTGTATTAGCTGATACAAGAGTCAGACCGTACAGAGTGGATCCCGGAGTGGTTGGTAATATAGCGCCATAGAAATCCTGAGCAGGAATTGCACTTGGAGTTCCTGTTTCCTTTGCAGGATCGAAAGGAACTACAGCACCCTTGGAATCCAATGAAGGTTTAAACACCTTATGAGCTATCAGACGGTTAGCCAATTGCATAAGCAAACCATCGATTGCATTCGCCGTAGAGGTAAGATGATCAGATTTATGACAAGCAGCACATTTTTCTTCGTTTGGAACAAGTGTATGACCACCAATAGTAGTGACTTTTCCAGTGGTACCATCAGGATTTGGATATTTCGCGTTCATTCCGGTACCTACTTCATTCATGTGACAAGAAATACAATTAAATGGATTTGGTCCTGCTTCCAAAGAGTGCTGCCAGGTACGGGTGTATGTCTTACCTGGATATTCGAATCCATTGATACCTTTAAACAGGTTCGACTGGTTACCGTCATGGACAGAAACACTCTGACCAACTTTATAATCCACAGTTGCGGCCATATCTGCAGCTGTTTTTCCAGTATTATCAAATGGGAAGAAAGGTAATTGTTTGAAAGAGGAATAAACAAGAGCTCCGGCAGTTGTCAGTGAGTCTTTTGTATTATCCACTTTTGATTTTAAGGCAATCGCTACAGTCGTAGCTCCACGTATCTGGTGACAGGTTACGCAAAGGTTGTCAATTTTCCCGAAATCTTCAGTCCTGGTATTGTTGTAATAATTTAAAGCAATCGGAGTTGTTGTTCTTAGAATATAAGATGCTGTATCACCTTTAAAATCGAATGCACTATGAGTGTGACAGGTTGAGCAATTGATGCGTACAGCGTTAGGAATATCATTCGCAACCACAAATTTGCCATTGCCGGTAATTTCCTGAAATCCGTCACTAGTGTGGCATCTTGCGCAGTACTTTGTATTTCTTGCAACGGTTGTACCAAAAAAGTGTTTTGAAAGCTGATATTCAGCCTTCTTTTCATCCATTACAGAAGTTGTATGGCATTTCAAACACGCAGAGTTGGCGTCTTTACCATCCGCTCCATTCGTACCATTAGCCCCGGTTATACCCATTGGACCTTGTTTTACACAGGACTGAGCTACAAAGAGGATTACAAAAGCAAGAAGCAAGAGTAAGTTGAATTTTTTCAGTTTCATAAAATGAGAGTAATTGTGTTAATATTGAAACGTAATTGTGACTGAAAACTTTGTTAAAGTCTTCTTAATAAATAGCTTAAATTGTTTTGAAATTTAATAATTATTAGTTTGGATTAGCCCTAGAAGAATTGAATAGATCATAGAATAATTCCACCGGTAAAAGTAGTAAGTGATGGAATACCAACTGGGAAAAGAAGGTTGACATGTTCACTAAAGAATCTGGATTTATATCAATATATTATTGATATATGTCAACTTTGAGGATGACAAGGAAATTCTAAATCGATTAAGGGCAGATAACCGAAGTTATCCACCCTTTTTCTATTTCCAATTAAAATTAAAATTTCGTTGTAAAATTATTATAAGTACCTAATGATAAGATATTTATTCAATTAAGGAATATATTATCAGAGACTTTTTTTTGGGGATCGTTCTTGATACGTTCCATGGGACGATACACGTAAGTTAAGCCGTATTCCATTGCCTTTTCTCTTTTATTATCGTCAGGCAGAGAGGAATAATGTTCCTCAACCTCATTCCAGATGTCAAGAATTATCTCATCAGCCTCTTTTCTAAGTTCTGCTACCTTTGAAGTCCACCGGGCTGTGTTGCTTTGAAGTGTTTTTTGAAAATGATAAGCATCAACAAACTGATCAAACTTTACCTTTACAAGTGCTATAGACGGATTATACAAGGGATTACCACCATGATTAACCCGTTTATGCTCACCTTCAATAATCTTTTTACCCCATTCAAGGACTTCAGAGTCCATGATCAGGGAAGGAGTTTTTTTATCATTGAATCCATAAAATTCTCTCACTGATGCCTTCATATCACCACGTTGAATAGCGAAGTTCAGCACCTGCATGAAATGAGAAAGATAAAGCCGGGCCTTCCTAACAGTCTCAATATAAGCATTACTGCTTTTCTCCTGTTGGGTTCGAGCCAGTTTATGGTGTATCAGTGTAGTTTCAAAATTTGTATAAAATGCCCTTAACCTGTTTAATGATTTTGCAGAAAAGGCGAGCTCCTCAGGATCATTCTTCTGCCCAAGCATAATTGCTGTACGAAGGGCTCTTAATCTTGCCTGATCGGTGTTCGGAAGTCTTCTGTATGGCATTCTCTCAAGTTTTACTTTATTAGTCCTTCTGCTGCGAATTTATGCAATTTCTTGCTTTTATGGTTCTTCGCAAGCTATAAAAATTAAGAGTTATCAACTATGAAAAGTTCATAACAGAAAAGCACGGTCTGTGGACCGTGCTTTTCTAATGTAAATATGCTGATATTCAATTAATCAGCTATTTTTGCTTTCAGATATTCCCTGTTTAATCGTGCAATATGTGCAATAGAAATACTTTTCGGACAAGCCAGTTCACAGGCTCCTGTATTTGTGCATCCGCCAAAACCAAGTTCATCCATTTTTGCATACATAGCCTTAGCTCTCCGTTTCGCTTCGACCTTACCCTGTGGCAATTTAGCAAATTGCGATACCTTGGCAGCCAGAAACAGCATAGCGGAAGAATTTTTGCAAGTCGCCGCGCAGGCACCACACCCGATACAAGCTGCAGCATCCATTGCTTCTTCAGCATCTTCCTGCGAAACCGGGATCGTATTTCCATCAGGAACTCCACCTGTATTTACGGAGACAAACCCACCAGCCTGTTGAATTTTCTCGAAAGCAGTACGGTCGACCATCACATCCTTAATAACAGGGAATGCTCCTACCCTCCATGGTTCGACTGTAATAGTCTGACCTTCACTAAACTTACGCATATGCAACTGACAGGTTGTAACCTGGGTATCCGGACCATGAGCATGTCCGTTTATATAAAGGGAGCACATCCCACAGATCCCTTCCCGGCAATCGTGGTCAAAGGCTATTGGGTCTTTCCCTTCAAGGATGAGTTTGTCGTTCAGAATGTCAATCATTTCAAGAAATGAGTTTCCCTGCGAAATGTTTTCAACCGTGTAGGTCTCAAAACGGCCTTTTGCCGTTGGATTATTTTGTCTCCAGACCTTTACATATATTTTATTGAGAATTTTATCAGCCATTTTATGGAATATTAGATATGAGCTACTAAAAAGGAGACTTGTTTATTTATAACTTCTCTGGGTTAAATGGATAGTTTCGAAGACCAAATCTTCCTTATGAAGAACAGGTTCAACATCGACACCTTTAAATTCCCAGGCAGCAACGTAGGCAAAGTTTTCATCATCACGTTTTGCTTCGCCTTCTTCGGTTGAGGATTCTTCCCTGAAATGACCACCACATGACTCATTTCTATTGAGTGCATCACGTGCAAGAAGTTCTCCTAATTCAATAAAATCGGCAACCCTCCCTGCTTTCTCGAGTTCCGGATTTACATTGTTGAGTTCACCGGGAACCAGAAGATCCTTATAGAATTCGACGCGCAATTCCTGAATCTCCTTTATCGCTTTAGTCAGCCCCTCTGCATTACGGGCCATGCCCACGTTATCCCACATGATCTGGCCCAATTTCTTATGAAAGTGATCAACAGGTGTCTTCCCCTTAATTGTGAAAAGATTGTTCAGACGTGCGGTTACGTCTTTTTCAGCTTCGGCAAATTCAGGATGATTTGTATCAATTTTAGGTACCATGATCTCACCGGCAAGATAATCTCCTATTGTATAAGGCAATACAAAATATCCATCTGCCAATCCCTGCATCAATGCTGAGGCACCAAGCCGGTTTGCTCCATGATCGGAGAAATTTGCTTCTCCAATTGCATAGAGACCTGGTATCGTTGTCATAAGATTATAGTCGACCCATGTACCTCCCATTGCATAATGAATAGCAGGATAAATTTGCATAGGTTCCTTATATGGATCTGTATCTGTAATTTTTTCGTACATCTGGAAAAGGTTTCCATACCTTTTTTCTATTGTACCTTTTCCTAAACGCTGGATGGCATACTTAAAATCAAGGTAAACAGCTTTTCCCTCTGAATTAACGCCATAACCCGCATCACAACGTTCCTTGGCTGCACGCGAAGCTACGTCGCGGGGAACCAGGTTCCCGTATGAGGGGTAGCGTCTTTCCAGATAAAAATCACGATCCTCGTCTGCGATATCATTAGGTCCAATCAGGCCTTTTCTCAATTTCTCAGCATCTTCCAGCTTCTTTGGTGTCCATACCCTACCGTCATTCCTTAATGACTCAGACATAAGTGTGAGTTTCGATTGCTGTGAACCGTGGACAGGAATGCATGTTGGATGAATCTGAACATAACAAGGATTGGCGAAGAAGGCTCCCTTCTTGTAACATACCCAGGAAGCGGAGGCGTTACATCCCATTGCATTTGTCGAAAGGAAGAAGACGTTGCCATAACCTCCTGAGGCAATTACAACCGCATGTGCGCCAAAACGTTTTATTTCACCTGTAACCATGTCGCGTGCTATGATTCCCCTGGCTTTACCATCAATTGTTACGAGGTCTATCATCTCATGACGCGTGTACATTTTTACACCTCCCTCGGCAATCTGCCTGTTTAAAGCCGAGTAAGCTCCCAGTAAGAGCTGCTGCCCAGTCTGTCCGCGTGCATAAAAAGTACGGCTTACAAGCACACCGCCAAACGAACGGTTAGAAAGCAGACCTCCATATTCACGTGCAAATGGAACGCCCTGCGCAACGCACTGATCGATAATATTAGGTGAAACTTCAGCGAGTCTGTGAACATTAGCCTCTCGTGAGCGGTAATCACCTCCTTTTATTGTATCATAAAATAATCTGTAAACAGAATCATTATCATTCTGGTAATTCTTGGCAGCATTGATACCACCCTGAGCTGCAATAGAATGTGCACGTCTTGGACTATCCTGGTAACAGAAAGCCTTTACATTATAGCCAAGTTCTGAGAGGGATGCTGCAGCGGAGGCACCTGCCAATCCGGTTCCAACAACAATGACCTCAAGCTTGCGTTTATTGGCGGGGCTAACAACTTTAATATTTGCCTTATGGTTTGACCATTTATCAGAAATGGAACCTTCGGGTATCCTGGAGTTTAAGATGCTCATAACTAAAGATCTTTTATTTCAATTAAAATTTAAGAAGGAAATAGATCGGGATTGCGGAAAACCCAACTGCAAAAATCACTCCAATCAGGTTAGCAATGAATTTCAACCGTTTCATCCAGTTAATATTGCTCAAACCTATTGTCTGAAATGCACTCCAGAATCCATGCGAGAGATGAAGTCCTACAAGAATACCTCCAATGACGTAAATTACGTCGTAAAGGGGAAATTTGATAAATAAATTCGAAACCAGCGCATAGGTATTATGCATCTCAATGCCGGTTCCTGTAGCCTTATCCAATAAAGGATCTCCGGTTATTTTCAATTTAACCCAAAAGTTGAAAATATGAAGAATCAGGAAAACCAGGATCATTCCTCCCAGAATAAACATGTTCTTCGAAGGGGCCCACCATTTAAGTAACTGGTCTCCTGAGGCATAACCCTTTGGGCGGGCTTTCATGTTGTCGAGTGTGATCCAGCCGGCCCAAATAATATGAATCACAAAACCTAATGCCAGAATAGGTTCCATAATTTTTATCATAGGATTGGTCGCCATGAAATGGGCTGCCTGATTAAACAGGTTACCTGAATCATCAAAAATCAACAAGAGATTAAGCGTCAGGTGAAGAGATAAAAATGAGATAAGGAAAAGTCCTGTGAGGCTCATAAATACTTTCCGGCCGATGGAGGCACTCAGGAAATTGCTCATAAGTACTTGATTTTAATAAATATTTGAATTTAACACTTTCTATATAAAATTCCACGCAAAAGTAGCCCTTGCCAAAATGCAATACAACATAAATATCAACTACAGTCTAATTTAACATGGTTCTATAAAGCTTTGCAAAAATAGTTTTTTTGAACCTTTAAAGTTGAATTGTATATGAATTATTACAAAAAGCAAATTCAGGAAATCTGCCTTCTAAGAAACCTCATGAGGGCACTTAAAACCAAATCATACTCCTCCATGAAACCCAAATGGCCTGAATGATCTAACAGAAGTACCTCCGCCGAAGGGATCAGGACGGAATCAGCTAACTGACTTTCAAAACCGTAGACTTTGTCATGTTTGCCGATAATAATCAGAACAGGATATCCTGCTTCTTTCAGATTACCGAGATAATTATTCCTCTTATTCATTGCTTCGATCGAACGCAGAGCGCCAGGAAGGGTTACCTCGCTGGCAGCCTTATTCAGAAGGATAATTTCTTCAACCATATTACCGTCATTTCCCGGGGCAAAATTTGAAGGAATTGTAACTTGTAACAGCAGATCTTTTTTCCCGCTAATAAGTAGTTTTGCCTCCCTGTTTCTTTGCCTTATGCTTTGATCATCAGAATTTTGTACCGGTGAGTGCATCAAAACAAGAGACGCAGTTTTTTCAGGATACCACGCCGAAAAAGCGAGACCTGCGTACCCACCCATCGAATGACCTATAATTGCAATCTGTTCCTTAACCTGTATAATTTCAAGAATTTCATTCAAAACTTTGGCAAACAAATCAAAACGATAACCCTCAGGAGGAGGTCCTGATTTCCCGTGGCCTGGAAGGTCAATGCGGATTACCTTATGATCAACTGATAATTGGCCGGTGAGCCGGTCAAATAAAAATTGACTTCCCCAATAGCTGTGAAGGAGTAATATAGGTGGGCCCTCGCCTTCAATTTTTACAAATATTTTGAAATCACCTATAATGATAATTTGCTCCATCCATTTTCAATATAAAATTATGACTGGTTGAAGTGACCGGGTGGCTGTTCATGTTCTGGACAGCCACCCGGTCACTCAATTCAATCGAAAGTCTCCTTTAACATTAACAATCTGTAAAGTTATAGACAAATAAAAAACTTTTTGTGTTCAGATTTCGTTAATTTGCAACGAAAATACCTAAATTAATTCCATGAAGTACCAGATATTATTCATATTAGTTTTATTTGCCTCCTTCACAAGCCGGGGGGAAGGCTCGGTAAAAGGAAGGGTTTATAATTCAAAGAACAACGAACCTGTTTCATTTGCAACAGTTTCAATTGCAGAGACAACAAAAGGCACACAAACAGACGATAAGGGTAATTTTACCATTGAAAATCCTGAGCCCGGATTTTATAAGCTAAAGGTTACGGCCATAGGTTACAAGACCTATGTATCAGAATCGTTTAGAATAACAATGGCCACCGGAGCCAATATCCTTGTCCCTCTCGAGGAAGAAAATATTAAGCTCAACGAAGTTGTCGTAAGACCTTCCTATTTTAGAAAGAGAGAGGAGAGCCCTGTTTCCTTGCGTACCATTGGGGTCGACGAAATAGAGAAGAATCCGGGTGGTAACCGCGACATTTCGAAAGTCATTCAATCTTATCCCGGGGTAGCATCTACTGCAGCATATCGTAATGATATTATAGTCAGAGGAGGTGGTCCAAGTGAAAACAGGTTTTATATCGATGGTGTAGAGATCCCAAATCTGAACCATTTTGCTACTCAGGGTGCTTCCGGTGGACCTGTCGGGATTATCAATGTTGATTTTATTCGTGAAGTAAATTTCTATTCGGGTGCATTCCCTGCTTCACGGGGAAATGCGATGAGTTCAGTGCTGGAGTTTAACCAGCGTGAGGCCAGCGAGAAGATAAAATTCAGAGGAACAGTGGGTGCATCTGATCTGGCAGCTGCAATTGAGGGTCCACTTTCAAAGAAGACTACATTTATGGCCTCAGTACGCCGCTCTTACCTGCAGTTTCTTTTTCAGGCAATAGGTCTCCCCTTCCTGCCGACCTATAATGATTTCCAGTTTAAGGTAAAAACAAAAATAAATGCAAAAACTGAACTTTCATTTATTGGTCTTGGGGCTTTGGATAAATCAGTGCTGAACAAAAGTGCAAATAAAACGGAGCAGCAGCGATACATTTTAGGTTATCTTCCCGAGGACAACCAATGGAACTATACACTAGGCGTTGTTTTAAAGCATTTTAATCCAAACGGAAATGATACCTATGTGTTGAGTCAAAATAAATTGAACAATGCTTCAATAAAATATCAGGACAATATTAACCAGCCACAGCAATTGATTCTGGATTATAATTCGTACGAGAAAGAGACCAAATTCAGATACGAGCATAATTACCAGTCGGTTTCTGCCTTCAAACTTAATTATGGCGTTGACCTGCAATATGCCAGTTACTTCAACAGGAATTATCAAAAAGTCTGGCTGAATAACGGGCCGGTTACGCTTAATAATAAATCTAGTCTCGAGTTTGCCAAATATGCGGTTTTCGGGCAACTAAGCCATTCGTTTATTGATCGGCTACTGGACGTTTCTTTTGGTTTGAGGGCAGACGGAAACAGCTATTCGGATAATATGTCAAATCCTTTAAACCATTTGTCACCAAGACTATCTGCCAGTCTGAGGTTAAGTCCGGGCACATCGCTTAATTTTAATGCCGGTCAATTTGCCCAACTTCCTTCCTATACAACACTGGGATACCGTGACCATACCAATGAGCTTGTAAATAAGAATAACGGATTAACGTATATCCAGGCAAATCATCTGGTTGCAGGAATTGAGTTCCGTCCGTCGGACAATTCTCAGGTGACGGTTGAAGGTTTTTACAAGAGATATACTCATTATCCTTTCTCGGTTAACGACTCCGTGTCGCTGGCCAGCAAGGGGGGTGCCGACTTTGGTGTCTATGGAGCAGAGGCCGTGACACCAATCAGTAAAGGCAATGCTTATGGATTTGAGCTTATGGGCCGTATAAAAAAATACAAGAAGCTTAACGGAATAATTACATATACTTTTGTCCGGAGCGAGTTTACCGATAATAAGGGGGTATACATCCCATCATCCTGGGACAACCGTCACCTCTTAACTGTAACTGCAACAAAGAATTTCAGGAGGAATTGGGATTTGGGTTTGAGATGGAGGTATATTGGCGGCGCACCTTACACACCCTGGGATGTCAACAGATCTTCGATCAAATCCGCCTGGGATGCGCAAGGGATTGGTTATCTGGATTACAGCAAATTTAACAAGGCGCGTTTAAATGCCTTTCACCAGCTTGATTTAAGGGTTGACAAATCATGGTATTACAATAAATGGTCCCTGATGCTTTATTTTGATGTTCAGAATGCCTACAATTTCAAGGCCGATCAGCCTGATTACCTCATACGGGTAGAGGACACTGCAGGAAATCCGGTGACAGATCCGAATGATTCCGGCAGATATCTGTTGAAAACGATAAAGAGTGCCGGTGGAACGGTGCTTCCTACTATTGGGATTATGGTGGAATTTTGAGTCGGCTATTAGGCTTTTAGGCGATTAGGCTGGTAGGCTGGTAGCCTTTTAGACTATTAGGCTGGTAGGCTTTTAGACTATTAGGCTGGCAGGCTGGTAGGCTGGCAGGCTAAAAGTCGAATAGCATAAATACCTAATAACCAAAACGTTTCGTCCTGTCATTTCGGTGTAACTCGTATAGCCGGGGCAAACTTCCAATCTCCCTTGTTAATCATCAGAAAGGAAAAAATTTTCCCAAATGAAGGCTGGAAACTGCATATTATAGTATGCCGGGGAATGCAAGGAGCTCTATGTAAAAAATTTAACAAGTTTCTTTGCTGGAAAGGCAATTATTATCACCGGATCCAGGCAGGCTGGAAAAACTACAATGGTTGGAAAGCTGATTCAACCATATCTTCATGAAACCCTTATCCTTGATGGCGATGATCCGAATATTGCGGTTATAATGAACCGCCCCAACTCAGAACAACTAAGGTCAATCATAGGAAGGAACCGAGTTGTATTTATAGAGGAGGCTCAAGAAATACCGGAAATTGGACTTACTGCTAAAATTATTGTCGATCATTTTAAAAATGTACAGCTAATATTAAGTGGATCATCATCGTTTGACTTGTCGGAGAAAACGCAGGAACCGCTCACGGGAAGGAAATGGACTTTTAATTTGTGGCCAGTTTCCTGGGAAGAGTGGCAGAACCATTCTGGATTTGTAAAGGCCGGGCAAGATCTCGAAAACCGGTTACTGTTTGGATGTTATCCTGATGTTTTGATGAATCCAGCCGATCAACAGATCATCCTGAAGGAACTTGCCTCAAGTTACCTCTACCGGGATGTATTGATGTTTGCTAAAATTAAGAAACCTGAGGTGTTGATAAAATTATTGCAGGCGTTATCCTATCAACTGGGCAATGAAGTATCTTATAACGAAATTGCATCTTTAATCGGGCTTGATGCAAAAACAGTAGCCACCTATATTGATATCCTTGAAAAAGCATTTGTGATTTATAAGTTGCCAGCCTTTAGTGGTAACCTAAGGGATGAAATTAAAACAAACCGAAAAATTTATTTTTATGATAATGGAATAAGGAATGCAGTTATAGGAAACTTTAACCCTGTTCAGTTACGGAATGACATTGGGGCATTATGGGAAAATTTTCTTTTAAGTGAACGTTTGAAATTCAATCAATACCACCGCATTGAATCAGCATCCTTTTTCTGGCGCACTGCACAGCAACAGGAAATTGATTATGTTGAAAAAAGTAATGAAAGAATCTTAGCATTCCAATTTAAATGGAACGAAAAGAGGAAAGCAAAATTCTCTAAAACCTTTACCACGAACTACGATCCTGAGACCACGGTTGTAAACAAGCAGAATTTCAGGGAATTCATTATGCTAACTGGTGGATATAGACAGGGATTCAAGGGTCAGGAGAGCATTTAAATAACTTTTTAATCCCTGATCTTTTCTAATGAAAGGCGAGTTTCATTAGCTCTTTTCGTCCCGGCTATGTGAATAAACATTGAATTCAGCTAATCTGAAGACTTTTTCATAGGCTTTTACGTGCAGTGAAACGAATAATTTATTGATACCTGCCATTTTTATTCTGTAAATAGTTTTTTAACGTCATCGGGATTTCCCTTAAGCAGCAGCAGGTTATCAAATTCATTTAACCGGCCCAAAAGGTTCATACGTCTCAGTAGCGAATCCTCAGATAATTTCCCGAAGTTCTCAAAACGCTTTAAACTTCCCAGAGACAGGCCTGAACGTTCGGCCATTTCCTTCTGTGACATTTAGCATGGGAAATATTAATAATGGACTCACAGCAACTGGCAATTGGCGACTAGTCGCTGGCAGATTTTCGATGGAAGAAAGTAGCTCATTTCAGAACAAGGATAAGAATAAAAATCAATTACGGTTTCAAAATTGCAGATTCATAAGAATTATTTACTTTTGATCATCTATCCTGATCAAAATAAAAACACCAATACTAACACGTACTCGACTGATGGAAAAAAACCGGGTGTTTACTTTAAGTGATACGGAACAGATTATCCGACGGCTGAAAAATGAGGATAAGTCAGCTGTTGATGATTTGTTTACCTATTATTATCCCCGGTTATATCATTTCTCAAAATCGATTCTTAAGCTTGAAAATGGGATTGATGACATATTACAAGAGGTCTTTGTCAAGATCTGGCTCAACAGGCAGAAGATTGGGAACCCCGAAACTTTCAATGCCTATATTTTCACGATTACCAAAAATGAGGTACTCAATTTAATCCGCAGTAACCTTCGGGAACACACCTTCAAAGATCAGCTTTTTCAGCATGCCGTGGGTGAAGAGTATCAGAATTCTGCGCCGCTTGAATATGAGGAGATCAAAACCGGAATAGAGAAGATCGTGGCTGCATTACCTGAAAAAAGGAAGCAGGTCTTTGTTTTAAGCCGCAACGAAGGATTATCCAATAAGGAAATAGCGCAACAACTGAATATTTCCGAAAAAACAGTTGAAGATCATATTACCCACGCAATCAAACAGATAAAGAACTCAATGAAAGAGATGGGAATCATCTCACTGCTCTATTGTTATCTATTTTTGTAAATTATCCATTTTAGAGCAGGGGATACCTCTCCCTTTTGTGTATTACCCGTATAACATGGAAAAACAATTCAGCAAATATTTGAACGGCGCAGCCAATCCAGAGGAATTTTCTTCGGTTTTGGAAGAATTATGTGCAGAGGAATCCGGGAACAAAGTTTCCCTGGAACTCCTGAAATTCTGGAAAGAGACCTTAAGCGCCCCGATTGAAAACAAGGAGAACAGTCAGTTGCTTGATAAGATTCACCACCGTATTGCACTCGAAGAATCGAGAACGGTTGCCAAAAGGTTTACATCGTACAGTAACCTTTTAAAAGTTGCGGCTGTATTAATAACCGGATTAATCATTTCGACATCTTACTTTTACTTCAAGCCACAGAAACAAGCTGAAATTGCAACCATAGAAACGGTTAAAACTCCCTATGGTGCACGGACAAGTTTTAAATTGCCTGACGGTTCTGAGGTTTGGCTCAATTCAGGTTCTGCAATCACTTTTCCCCACCAATATGGATCTGTCCGAAATGTGGAACTTACAGGAGAGGCTTATTTTCATGTAGTCAAAAATGGAAAACCCTTTACCGTTATAACGGGTTACGGCAAAGTGGAAGTAATGGGTACCTCTTTTGATGTAAAGGCCTACGAGAACGAGAACTTTGTAACAACGCTGGTTGAAGGATCGGTAAATGTCAGCAACAGAACAAACCAGGTAGCGACCTTAGAGCCTGGGCAGCAATCCATTATAACTTCTTTCGATAAGTTTTCGATGAATGTGGTAAACACCGATTTGACAACCTCATGGAGAGATGGTAAACTGATCTTTGTAAAAGAGCCTTTTGCAAATGTTGCTAAGGAGCTTGAACGGTGGTACAACGTTAAAATTGAATTGCAGGGAGAGCGGCTTAAAAAGCTGGGGTACACGGGAACGATCGAACAGGAAACCTTTGGTGAAGTACTTGAACTAATCAATACGACAACTCCAATCAAAACCAGTTTCAATAAAAATACAAGGATATTAAAGATATCGGGGAGGTAAAAACCCTGTTTTAAGGATTAAACAACCAAATTATTAACTAAAATTATTAAGTATGGAGAAAATCAAACAGCCAGATTTACAAAAGTAAAGGTGGAAACAGCCATTTCCACCTTTAAACCAGATTCGATTTAAAAAATACTTATCATTTAAACCAAGCACAAAGTTATGAATAAATTGCTACGAAAACATGGCAATCCGCCATTATTTTATCAATTTTTTAGAAAAATGAAACTAACTATTCTAATTGTAACAGCCTCGATTTTAAGCTGTTTCTCTGCTGAGACCTATTCTCAGACCACTAAATTGACTATAACCGAGAATAATTCGACACTATTGGATATACTAAAGGTAATCGAAGGACAGAGTGAATTCAAATTTTTCTACAACGAGAAAGTAGATGTTGCAATGGCTGTTACTGTTGAGGCGAATCAAAAGTCAGTAACCGAGATACTCGACAAAATTCTATCAAGTACTTCAGTGAAATATAAGGTTCTTGGTCGCCAGATTGCTCTTTACGATAAAAATGAGATGGAACCGTTTATGAGTGAGCAGCAGGCCAGAGTAATCAAAGGGAAAGTTACCGATCAGACCGGGGCACCAATTCCGGGGGCGTCAGTTGTGGTGAAAGAAACCACTATTGGAGCTATGACAGATAATAATGGTAATTTCTCCCTGTCATTACCCAGGGATGGTAAAATCCTTTCATTCTCGTTTTTAGGACTTAGATCACAAGAAATAGCTATTGACTCTAAAACAGAGTATAATGTAGTTCTGTCGGAAGAAACCATAGGATTGGAAGAAGTTGTTGCTATTGGTTATGGTACGGTTAAAAGAAGTGATCTTACCGGTGCTGTTTCATCTGTAACATCGAATGACATTAAGAAAGAACCAGTGACTAATTTAGCTCAGGCTATTCAAGGTAAAGCGCCTGGTGTAGTTGTGATGGCCAATTCCGGAGCTCCGGGAGGAAATATCAAAGTACGAATTCGTGGGGCAAACTCGATGCAGGGTAGCAATGAACCACTTTATGTGGTCGATGGTGTTGCTCTGAATATTGGAATTAATGATTTAAATGTCAATGACATTGAATCAGTCGAGGTGTTAAAAGATGCCTCATCAACTGCAATTTATGGATCTCGTGGAGCAAATGGCGTAATTATGATTACAACCAAAGGGGGTAAAAGTGGAGCCACAAGAGCTCAGGTTACCATTAACACAGGTTTCAGTAATCTTGCAAAAAAATATGACCTGCTTGATGCGGGATCATTCTCTGAATTAGTCAATGTTTATAAACCTAACTACTATACTGCACAACAGATTGCTGATTATAAGAAAAACGGTGGAGTCGACTGGCAGAATGAAGTATTTAAAACAGGCGTAACTCAGGATTATCAGGTAAATATAAACGGCGGCTCCGAAACTATAAAATATTATTTATCAGGCAATTATATCGATCAGACAGGTGTAGTTACAGGCGCTAAGTTATCAAAGTATTCGGTACGCGGAAATGTACATACCGATTTGGGAGATAAATTCAAAATTGATTTGAATCTCGCAGCATCGCGCGCAAACGGTGTAAATAATGGAGACAACGGCTCCAAGGGGGCTCCTTTATGGAATACTCCACTTTTCCCTCCGACTTTTCCTATTTATAAATCTCCAGGTGTATGGAATCGTACTGACAACCTTTCAGGACCTGGTCTGATGAACCCTCTGATGGTGCTGAAGGAAAGATATAGCGATATGTTATCAAGTTCATTTACTGTAAACTCAAGGCTTACCTACAAGATTATTAAGGATTTAACATTCGAGGCAGTTTTTGGGGCAGATAATAGTTCAATACAAAACGGATTTATAACTAACAAAGTTATGAATCCCGTTACTTCAGCAGCCTCGTTAAGTGAAAATAAAATTTTCACCTGGCAAAATAGCAATATTCTGACATATCATAAGAAGATTTCGGATATTCATGATTTTACTGTTGTAGCAGTAGGTGAGCAATCCCAGTTTACTTACAATGGATTTGGAGCGACTGGAAGCGACATTAATCCTATTTCCGTAGGATATGATAATCTTGGCATAGCAAATACCAAAAATGTAAGTTCCTACAAGACCCAAAATAGTTTACGTTCATATATGGGTAGGTTCTCTTACTCTTTTATGAATAAATACCTGCTTACAGCAACTTATCGCGCTGACGGAACCTCAAAATTCCAGGGAAAAAACAAGTGGGGATATTTTCCGGCAGCTGCCCTGGCCTGGAGGGTTACTGAAGAGTCCTTTCTTAAGGACATAACAGCGATCAACAACCTTAAAGTGCGCGGAAGTTGGGGTATCACGGGTAATCAAGGGATTAATACTTATGCTACCATAGCAAAGATTGGGAGTATGTCTAATTCTTTTGGATTACCAGCTATGGTACCCGGTTCAATTGTTTCAGGGGCGGATAATCCTAACTTAAAATGGGAAACCACAGAACAAATGAACATTGGGTTTGATCTTTCTGTTTTAAAAAACAGGCTTAATCTGACTTTTGATTACTATAAAAAAAATACCTCAGATCTTTTACATAGCTCAGTAATTCCAAGTTATGATGGTGGGGGTATTGTGAATCAAAATATTGGTGCAATGGAGAATAAAGGATATGAAATTTCTCTGGCAGGCTCCCCGGTATCCGGAAGATATTTCAAATGGAATACAAGCTTTAATATCTCTGCCTACAAGAATAAACTGTTAAATCTCGGCAAAGACACCTTTATGCTAGGTGGCATTTATGCAGCCGGTTTAACTCAGGAATCTCCGTTTGCAATCAAGGTTGGTCAGCCCATTGGTTCATTTTGGGGTTACGAATGGCAAGGGGTTTACAAAACTTCGGAAGCAACGGAGGCCGCTAAATATGGATTCAAACCTGGGGACAATAAGTACCTGGATTATAACCACGATGGAAAGATTGATAGTAAAGACAAGCATATCATTGGAAATGCTTTGCCAAAATTTGTGTGGGGATTCGATAATACTTTTTCCTACAAAAATTTTGATCTTGATATAATGTTTCAGGCAGTTGTCGGAAGGAAAATTTTAAATACAGTTTATGCAGCCTCAACAACTATCCTGTCAGATGCTACGGCTATAACTCATGTGGACGGAAAAGATTATTGGTCAACTAGTAATGAGAATGCACGATTCGCTAGTCCAATTACCAGTACCGGCAAAAACTTTATAGAATCGACACAATTCTTACAGGATGGTAGTTATGTAAAACTTAAAAACATTGCACTATCTTATAATCTAAACAAGAAGGTTATAAAACTTGCAGATGTAAAAATCACAATGAGCATCCAAAACCTGTTAACATTTACGAAATACAAAGGTTATGACCCGGAAACATCTACCTCAGGTATAAGTGATATTGATGGAGCAATCGATGTTGGCTCATATCCCAATTCCCGTACAGTTACTTTCAGCTTACAGGCGAATTTTTAATATTTCAAATCCTTAATTCTAAAGATAATGAAGATGAGAAAATATATATCCATTCTTTTGCTGACAACGCTTTTATGTTCTTGCAGCAAAGATTTCCTTAAGGAGAAAACCTATGGTCTGATCCAGCCCAGCAATTATTTTACTACGACAAGCGACCTGGAGAAATGTGTAAACGCACTTTACAGCAATGCCAATTTAATGTATAATCAGAGCGCATGCCTGGCAGCCTGCATGGGGGGTGATGATATGACAACCCAGGCCGGTGGAAACAAAGCGGGTTACCTTCAATTTGATGTCTTCAATGCCCAGGATAATAATGACCGTTTACCCGTAATGTGGACATCTGCCTATGGCACGATTAAACAGGCTAACGTCATCATCGGTAATATCAATAATTTTGTCGAACCAAGGGATCAGCCTATACTTCTGGCTGATCAAAAAAATAGGGCTTTGGGACAGGCGTATTTTTTACGTGCACTCTCCTATTTCAACCTTGTACGTATTTTTGGTCAGGTTCCTTTGATATCAGAAGTATCAATTAGTTATAATGTTAAGAAAGCTCCGTTTGCGGACATCTATGCATTAATTGTTGCAGATTTGATTAAGGCTGAAACTTTGGTTCCGATCGATTATATGGCAGCTTCCAACGCTTCAAATCTGGAAAAAAATACAGCTAAAGCCCGTGCAAACACTGGAGCTGTAAAATCATTAATGGCTTCAGTATATTTATCAATGGCCGGATACCCTTTGAAAGATGATTCCAAGTATGCCTTAGCGGCACAAAAGGCTAAGGAAGTAATCGATAACGAATCAGCTTATGGGTATGCGCTTCTTTCAAATTATGCAGATCTTTGGAAATGGTCTAATGGGTGGAAAAACGTTGGTAATGTTGAAGATGTATTCGCATGCTATTACAACAGTACAGCTGGAGACTGGAGCGATGGAGGGACTTGGGCCAATGGCAATATGAATTCCCCGTCGGCATATTTCCCGGAAAATTTCGGAGGCTGGTCTGATGCCTTCGCTGAACTCACATTTTTCAAGGAATTCCCTGCCGGTCCACGTAAAGACGCTACATTTATTACTGTTGGACAAAAATCACCAAATGATCCAATTATTACATGGAAGGATTTTGCATACCACCACCCATATTTTAATAAGACCAGTGACATGCCTGGTTATAGTACTTCAAATATGGGAGCTTGGCTTGACTGGTGGAATAGTCGCTCGGTACAGGTAATCCGCTATGCTGAAGTGCTGCTGGTTTATGCGGAAGCAAAGGCAATGTCCGGAGGTCCTGATGCACTGGCATATACTTGTCTGAACCGGGTCAAGAACAGAGCAGGATTGGACAATGCTCCATCCGGTTTAGGAGGAACTGCATTTCGCGACGCGGTTATTGACGAACGGAAATGGGAGTTTGCAGGCCTCGAGCCTTGCGCCCGCTGGTTTGATATGGTAAGAACTGAAACTGTTGAGAGTGCCACTGCAAAAAGAGACCCTGCGGAAATTCCATTGGTTAAGAGTCCAACAAAAGATCAGTATTTTGCACCGATTCCATCGACAGACCGGGTCTTGAATCCTAATTTATAAAATTGAAGATTACCCAAAATATGATTTGACGCGTAAGTAAAAACCGGTACTGTTATTAAAGGCATACCGGTTTTTTTATCACCTTAAAAATCTTAAATTGAAAATTACTAGCCTGCTATTTTTCACATTCCTGGCTCTTTGGGTTGGAATTTCATGTACCAATAAACCAAAAGAACAGAAGATTTTCCCGGGAGAAATCTGGAATGATTCGAAAGGAGTTCCAATAAACGCCCATGGCGGCGGAATACTTTACCACGCAGGAAAATATTATTGGTTTGGAGAATACAAAAAAGGAAAGACCTGGCGGGTCGGGTACCTTTCCAATTGGGAATGTTATCGTTGCGAAGCCGGCGGAGTCTCCTGCTATTCATCTGAAAACCTTTTCAACTGGAAATTTGAAGGGATAGCATTGAAGCCAAACGGCTCTGATCCTGCTAATGACCTACATATCAGCAAAGTATTGGAACGGCCAAAAGTTATCTACAACGAGCAGACAAAGAAGTTTGTCATGTGGTTCCATGTCGACTCCGAAGATTATAGCTATGCCAGGGCAGGTGTTGCGGTTAGCGATAATCCTCAGGGACCATATACCTTTCATGAGAGTGTCCGGCCAAATAATCAGATGAGTCGTGATATGACTCTGTTCAAGGATGACAACGGCAAGGCATACCATATTTTTTCCTCAGAAAACAATGCAGTTATGCACATCAGTTTGCTGACCGATGATTATCTGAGACCTTCCGGTATAGAAAAGCGTATTTTTATTGGGAAGAGCCGCGAGGCTCCCGCTATGTTCAAACATAACGGAAAATACTTCCTGATCACTTCAGCTTGCTCCGGCTGGGCACCTAATGCAGCAATGGTGGCTACTGCCGACACTGTTTTAGGTGAATGGAAAGAGAGGTACAACCCATGCAAGGGGCCCAAAAGCGACAGTACCTTTATTGCTCAGAGCACTTACGTTTTGCCCGTAGAAGGGAAAACAGACCAATATATTTTTATGGCTGACAGGTGGAATAAAACAAACCTTGAAGATTCAAGATATATCTGGTTACCACTGCTTTTCAAAAATGATTCAATAGCGATTAATTGGAAAGATTCCTGGGATTTGAATTAAAATGATACCAGCCATCTCGAAGTTTGACAGCTCGCATCAAAATCTTGAATACTCCTTTTTGCTCACATTAAATCATACATAAACTATTATTTAATGAAATCGCCATGGTTGAGAAATCAAAAATGAAAATATCTTCATCCGTCAGCGGACGGATTCCATCTGACTTTTTAAAAAAAATATTTATTGATGAAAAATTCAATCCTAATTATCACGGTTATCCTGCTTCTTTTAGGTCATTCAGGATTAACTTTAGCACAGTTGCCTGTTCGAATATATGAGCAACCGTTAGTGATTCCGACCTATAAAATTGCCCCGGCAGAGTTAAACCCGATATTTTATACCGGCCGTAACTATCAGGGTGCACAAGGACACATTTACCCCTACCCGATTTCAGACAAACTGACAGATGACCTTACAGATGTTTCTTACAGTGCGGTATACGTTGAAAATGAATATACCAGGATATGTGTCCTGCCGGAACTTGGAGGGCGTCTTTTCCAGGCCATTGACAAAACAGATAATTACAATTTTTTCTACAAACAAAATGTAATTAAACCCTCATTAATAGGAATGCTTGGTGCCTGGATTTCAGGCGGTGTCGAATGGAATATCCCGCATCACCACAGGGCCTCAACGTTCATGCCAGTCGATTACACAACATCCGAAAATAAGGATGGAAGTAAAACAGTATGGGTCGGGGAAACGGAATTACGAAACAGATTGAAGTGGTCGGTAGGCCTTTCACTTGTTCCTGGCCGTTCGTACATCGTGGCTACTATCCGAATAGTCAACCCAACCCCGTTTGCGCAGTCATTTCTCTACTGGGCCAATGTTTCTGTTCATTCCAGCAAAGATTATCAGGTGATTTTCCCGCCAAGTACACAGTATGGAGTGGGTCATGCCAAAAATCAGTTCATCAACTGGCCGGTAGGAAAAGATAAGTATGGCTACACTGACTTTTCGGGAGTCGATGTTAGCTGGTGGAAAAACCATCCAACGCCAAATTCCATCTTTGCGTGGAATTTTAAGGACGATTTCCTGTCAGGTTACGATCACGGACTAAAAGCTGGAACTGTTCATGTGGCCAACCATCATATTGTTGGCGGTAAAAAGTTTTTCCTTTGGGGGAATAATGAACAATCGCAGATGTGGGATAAAATCCTCACTGAAAAAGATGGACCATATACTGAATTGATGGTTGGTGCCTACTCGAATAATCAGCCCGATTACAGTTGGATTGGACCCGGTGAAGTGCGTGAATTCAAACAATACTGGTATCCGATTTCAAAGCTTGAAGGGGTAAAGTGTGCCAATACCGATGCAGCAGTCAATCTTGAAATCAAAGGTGATCAGGCGCTTATAGGGTTCCAGACGACTGGCGTTTTTGAAGGAGCCAAGGTACGGTTAACTGTTTTTGACAAAATTCTGTTCGAACAAAATGTCTCCCTTGATCCCGCTAAACCATTTGTAACAAATGTTACACTTCCTGTCAGTACCAGTCAATACAATGTAGAAGCATCTTTGGTTGACGCATCAGGAAAAACAGTAATTAGTTACAAGCCTGTGGAAAATCCAAAAATGGATATGCCAAAACCTGTGGAACCCCCTAAAAATCCTAAGGAATATAAAAGTGTCGAAGAATTATATTATACCGGATTGCGTCTGGAGCAGTTTTACAATGCGACCATCGATCCAATGATCTATTATAATGAAGCAATAAATCGCGATTCACTCGATTATCGTACGAATACAATTCTTGGGGTCCACTATCTGAAAAACGGAAACAACACAGAGTCTGAAAAATATTTACGCAGAGCAATCAAAAGAATCACACTAAACTATACCACCCCTAAAGATGGTGAAGCATTCTATTACCTGGGTACGCTCCTGAAATATGACAACCATTTTGAAGAGGCAATTGACTATCTCTATAAAGCCACCTGGTTTACAGGATTACAATCACAATCCTTTAAAGCCCTGGCGGAGATTGAGTGTTTGTGCGGCAACTTCCCTGAAGCGCTTCGTCTTATTGATCAATCCATTAACACCAATAGCGTGAATCAAAAACTACTTGCGATAAAAGCGGGAATCTTAAGGAGATCAGGAGCAAGTAAAGAGGCTATCTCTCTATTAACCAATATTCAACATAAAGATTTATTGGATTTCCATACCAAATTTGAACAATATCTCAATTTGTCAGAAAAAGGGCCAGAGGCAGCCGCCTGTTTAAAAGATTTCATAAAATCGACCCGTGGAATTGCGCAGACCTATCTTGAACTGGCTTCCGAATACGGGGCTTGTGGAATGTGGAGTGAAGGATCGAAGCTGCTTCAGTTACTTATAGATTCCAATATGCCGGAATCAAAGAATCCGGAACTTTATTATTACCTGGGATATTTTGCCAAACAATTGGGAAACACAACCGAAGCTGCCAATTGGTATGCAAAAGGGAGTTCAATGCCAGTCGATTATTGTTTCCCTTCCAGGATTGAATCGATGAATGTATTGAAAGCCGGCCAGACCTTATTGCCTGCCGATCCGAGGATCGCTTATTATCTGGGTGAATTGTACTGTTATTTCCGACAGTTTGATCTTGCAATCGAATCGTGGCAATCAGCAGTAACTAACGATTCATGTTTTTCATTGGCATACAGAAATCTAGGATTTGCATATTCCAAATACAAAAACGAGAATATAAAAGCAATTAATTATTATGAGAAGGCTTTCGCACTGAATAACGGCGATTCCAGATTACTCTTTGAGCTGGATGAGCTTTATAAAGCAACCAATGTTGATCCTTCAAAAAGATTAACAACATTGATCAAGCATCTTCTGACAGTTGAAAAGCGCGACGAAACACTTGCGAATTTACTACAGCTGTATATCTTACATGAGGAATACGATAAAGCATTGTCATATCTTAATAAGCGTCATTTCCATGTATGGGAAGGTGGAGGTGATATTCATGACATCTATAGAGACGCCTGTTTACTACAAGGAATTAAATATCTTAAGAATAGTAAGTTCGGTGAAGCGTTGGCTGATTTCAAAAAAGCTGACTTGTTTCCGGATAACCTTGAAGTAGGCCGCTCTGTATTGGATTTCAGATCTGCTCAGGTATATTTCTACACAGGACTTGCCTATGAAGCCTTAAATCAAAAGGAGGAAGCCCTGAGTATGTTTAACAAAGCAATCGATTTACAATTTATGGAGGAAAACGATTTTATCTATTTCAAGGCTCTGTCTCTTGAGAAAACCGGGAAGAAAAAAGAAGCTGAAGAAATTTACCAGCGGATGGAAAAATACTATTCAACAAAAATTATGAATGATGATAATCCCGGTTTCTTTGAGAAATTCGGGGCTGAAACGACCCAAAATAGCAGAAAAGCAAGGGTAAATTATCTTTTAGGTCTGGCAAATCTTGGGAAAGGGAATAAAATAAATGCAAAGTATCATTTGGAATTGGCATTGAAACAAAATGTGAATCATACATGGGCTGTCTTATTTCTGAAAGAGATGAATAAATAGTTTATTCATGCAATTCTAAAGGTTCGAAACACTCTTATATGGTGCATCTTAGTTTATGATATCAGGCAAATTATAGGGAGATCAAAATTGCAAGCTTAATAATCATTAACCCTCAAAAAGATCATCAAGGCAAGATCTTCTTCAGAAGAGGAAGTCAACTACTTTCAAAACCAGGAAGGAACAGAAATAAAAAAATCGGTTACGCCAGAAAATTTGATTGAAATTATTTAAAATAAAGAAAAGTGAAGAAAGTCTTTTTAGGATTTATTATTTCCATTTTTGCAGTGTCAGTCTGGGCGCAGTCCCCCTTGGCAAAGCCTACCCCTCAGCAGCTATCATTTCAGGATTTTGAGCTAGGGGTTTTTGTACATTTCAGTATTGATACATACGCAAGCCAAGGCTTTCTTCCTGGTGAAACACCAGCTTCATCGTTTAACCCGACAGAGCTAAACCCTGAGCAATGGGTGTTAGCCGCCAAGGCGATGGGTGCCACCTACATTGTGCTTACAGCCAGGCATGAGCAGGGATTCTGCCTTTGGCCAACCAAAACAACTGATTATAGTATAAAATCGAGCCCATACAAAAATGGGAAAGGAGACATTGTTCGCGAGTTTACCGATGCTTGTCGCAAACATGGCTTAAAGTGTGGTTTATATACGGCCCCATGGATCGATTCGAATTGGGAAACTCAGCAAGGCATAAAAGTAGCAAGTTCAGGCCGGATTGAAAAGCTGAATGATCCAGTTCTTTATGAAAAGGCTTTGCTGAAAGAGAAAGAACAAATCAGGGAATTAATGACAAACTATGGATCTTTGGTCTTAGTCTGGGATGATCATTTTGGACGTTCCGATGCACTCGATTCGATACCGCAGGGTGGTAAGTTCAGGGAATTTTATGCCGCATTAACCAAATATGCCCATGAGCTTCAACCGGATTGCCTGTTGTTGGGACGGGATATCGAGCATGTGGGAACCGAAAAAGGACGGGCCTGTTATCCATTTTGGAATGCTTTAAATACCATTGACGGTACAAATTACACAGTGAGTAAAACCTATCGGTGGAACCATTGCAATAGCGGCAACCCGTTGGGCAAATTCTACCGGCCACAATTGTCATGTACAACCGACGCCTTGAGTACCGGGGGGTGGATGTGGACCGGACCCCGCAAGATTCAGCCACTTGAGAGACGCATGAAAGCCTATTATGAAACCATTGGACGCGGAGCTGGTTTAATTGTTAACCTTACCCCCGACCGGCGCGGATTAATACCGGAGGACCTGGTTAACGCAGCAAAAAAGATGGGCGACGAGATCAGCCGTCAGTTTGGCAATCCAATTGCACTATCTGAATTGGAAGACAAAGTGCAAGTACTTAAGTTCGGAGGAATGCAAACCATTGATCATGTTGTTTTAATGGAAGACTTAACCCAAGGACAAAAAATAGCCGAATACTCCCTGGAGGCCAAAGTCAATGGAAGCTGGATAAACATTGTGACGGGTCAGACCGTTGGTCATAAGCGAATAGACCAATTCGCCCCAGTAACCGCAACTGCCCTTCGGTTTTCAGTCACAAAATCAGTAGCCGAAAATGCAGTTATGCGAAAAATTGAAGTTTTTAAAAAATCTTTATAGATATCCCTTTTCATAAACCCCATCTTTACATGAATCATTTATGGCTATAAACCAAAGCAAATCTGGGTAATAATTGGATAATATCCAATATTTAAATTGTATAATAATGGCTGGAATCCAAATATAAAGAGCTTTCGGGATTTATTCAGCTTTTCGAAGACCTTTTTTTCTAATAAGCTGATAATCTTGTTTTTAACTGAATTGTTGACATTAGGAATCATAATTAAAAAATTACGGAATAATCTTTTAAATTACTGATTTCTAAGGTCTTAACTAAATTATTTCATGCTTATTTTTCGTTTATTTTATTGATATTCAATTATTTATATTAAAATTTACTGAACTATTGTGAAGAAACATCCTCACAATATTCCGTATAAAGGAACATTAATCATCCATTCCTCTTTTTTATAGGGTTTTAATGACGTTCTTATGGCTCCTTCGGATTTAAATTTTTCGCAAAAGAGCCTGAAACTCTTAGAGCGAAGATTTTCTCCGGATTTTACTTCAATCGGGATAATCTCACCTTTATCCTGTATGACAAAATCAACCTCTGAAGTGCTTCTTTCATTTGTCCAATAGCCAATGTACTTGTCATTGTCTGTCCGTAGTTGTTGCATAACATACTGTTCTGCCAAAGCACCTTTGAACTCGGTAAATATGGCATCACCCTCTATTATAGTCCGAACATTTAAACCTGCCATTGCTCCCAGTAATCCAACATCATTCAGAAAGAGTTTAAATACAGATAAATCCTGATAGGCAATCAGTGGCAAATGTGGTTTTGATATCCGATGGCTTTTTAAGAGCAAACCGCAATCAACCAACCATTGAATAGCCAACTCATAGTCTTTCGCCCTCGCACCTTCCCTCAGGATGCCAAATATGAACTTCTTGTTTTCTTTAGCTAACTGAGCAGGTATACTCTGCCAAACCATCCTGATTCGTGGAACTATTTCATAAGAAGCATGTTTTGAGAAATCGCCCTCATAGGAGTGTAATATCTGATACTGCGTTTGTCGTACCAGATCCCAATTGTGTGTTTCAATAAACCTGCTAACCACTTCCGGCATTCCTCCTACATAAAAATAATAATGAAGGAATTCAATAAGTTTGTAATGAAAGACAGAAATAACCTCCCAATCTTTCTTTTTAATGATTTCTGCTAATCTGTCTTCATTCAGGGCTACTAAAAATTCCGAAAATGACATTGGACGAAGATCAAGGAACTCAACTTTCCCAACCGGAAAGGAGGTATTGCTATGAAGCCCCATTCCCAATAGCGAACCAGCTGCAACAATAAAATACTGCGGGGCATTTTCGCAAAAATATTTTAGTGAGGTAATGCCTTTTTCAGCCGACTGAATTTCATCAAAGATGATTAACGTATCATCAGGATTTATTGTAACTTGCGAATAGATCTGCAAAGTTGTAATGATTCTTGGTATGTCGAAATCATTTATAAACAAAGATCGGAGGGTTGGAGTCTCTTCAAAATTTACATAAATGAAATTTTTGAAAGCACTCTTGCCAAACTCCTTTAATAGCCAGGTTTTCCCTGTCTGCCGGGCACCACGCACCACCAATGGTTTTCTGAATTTGCTTTCCTTCCAGCTTTGTAACTCTTCTAACTTATCCCTTTTCATATCACAGATGATAGTTTATGATGTAAAAATACATTTATAACCAGATATAAATGTATTCTAAATACATATTTATCAAGATAAATAAAGAATATACATTCCCTTATCTTTCCAGAGGTTTAAAAATGCTTTCAATTGAATAAAACGGCAGAGTTAAGATTGGATTTTCTGCAAGAAATGGTGCTTGAGAAATTTTAAAGGCTCTTGTACTATGGTAATAATCAATGAACAGATGCATACTTTTCATTCGCCCTGTTGAACCCTGATTTAATTTCAATTGGAACGATTTGGGCATCCAATTCTATTAAATAATCGATTTCAGCAGTACTGTTTTTTGCCTTCCTACGCAATAGTACAGAGATGGTTGAGTATAAGGATTTTTGAAGGGAAATAAGTTCCTGACCAGCAAACTTTTCTGCAACAGCTCCTTTAAATATAGCAGTTAAATCTTTCCCTCCGATATCATTTGCCCTTTAACAGAATATGAAAATCGGGAAACCAAATTCATCAGATAACTCGATTCAAAATAAGACTTTCCTTGTTATGAAGCAGAGTGTGAAAAGAACAGAATTCCTTATAATTGAATGGGAATAATTCTTTGGAGATATGTCTTCTGAATATTTCATCTTCTAGTCTTTTTCTCGCACAAATACAATGAGTATTCCATTACTAACAAAATACTCACCTGTTTTCTCTACTTTCAGATAATTTTTAAATCCAGACTTCACTCCTACTCTCCAATTTCTGCCGGAATTCTATATCTTAGTCAAATAAATTCGCAGGTATTGCCTGAAGGTCGATTTGCATGTGAATCCGGACGAAACAACTTTACAACCATGATTAACTTTTATTAATATGAATATCAAGATATTAGTTTCAATTTTATTCTGCACAATTTCCCTCAATTCTTTCCATTCAATGGCGGGAAATAGTCCTAAAGTCAAACCTGGGGTAGTGTCTTCTTCACTGATCACCTTCCCGACAACTGTGGAGGCAATAGTCCAGCCATTCTACCGTCATCGCAAGGATGGCAAACCGGGACGGGAAATTATTCTCAACTTCACAGGTTCAAAATTTGTTGGTAAAGGCACCCTCGAACTTGAATGCTCAGGAGAAAAGGAGTTCATCCCATTGGATGTTAATGAAGGTATTGATCATTTCTCAGTTCTGCTCCCCCCTGGAGCCGGAGTGAAATCCGACTGTATGGCAAAGATTACTCTTCGGGGTGATGGGCATGAAATATCAAATTCTGTTTCCGTTCCGGCAAAACGACAATGGACAGTTTATATTTATCCACATTCACATGTCGACATCGGATATACCAATACACATGCCAATGTTGAGCTGATACACAAACGAAATTTAATCAACGGCATTGAACTGGCGAAGAAAACAGCAGGTTATCCCGATGGTGCCAGATACCTTTGGAATCCAGAAGTTTTATGGCCCGTAGAACGATATCTCAAAACAGCAAATCCGGAGGAGCGAGAGAATATAGTTGATGCAGTCCGCAAAGGGTATCTTCACCTGGATGCCGGCTATATCCATAGTAATACAAGTACCTCTGCTGACAATGAATTTTTTGAATATTTCCGGTATCGGAACGAATTGCAAAAACTTACGGGGACCAAAATTGAGACACTTGTTCAGGTCGATATCCCGGGGATGTCGTGGGGTGTTGTTCCTGTCGCTTCAAAACTCGGAATTAAATACTGCTTTGCACTAAACAATGGATCCGACAGGGTTGGTCTCTCCATGGAGCTTAGCTTTAAACCATTCTGGTGGATCGGCCCCGATGGGAAATCGAAAATTTTGTTTCTTCAGCCCGGAAGCTATACCCCTGGAGCGAATGCAAAAGGTTTTGATTACTGGCCTCTGATGGCGGGACAAACAGATCCGTCCAAATTGCTTCAGATCGTAAAAACCGATCACCCGCGTGACCATTTTATCGACAAATATCTTTCTGAAAAATTACCCGAATTGGAAAAGGCAGACTACTATCCTTACGATATTTTCCCCATGTCGTGGGCCATGGCTGACAACACGCCAATCGATGCCGACTTGCCGGATGCAGTTAAAAGCTGGAATGAGGATTATGCGTTCCCTCATCTGATTATTGCAAGTGCAACGGATATCATGCGTACATTTGAAGAGAAATACGGGAACCAGTTACCGGTTTTAAAAGGTGATTTTACGGAATACTGGACCGATGGACTTGGAACAGCTGCAAAACAAACCGCAATGAACCGCTCATCGAAAGAGCGGCTTATCCAGGCGGAAACACTCTGGTCGATGCTCCGTCCCGGAGTAGTTCCCCCACGTGCAGACTTTGACGAGGCGTGGAGAGATGTGATTATGGGAACAGAGCATACCTGGTGTTATATGGACCCCGGAAAACAACCTATCTCGGGGGATATCCTGAAAATCAAATTTGGATTTTTCCAAAATGCTGAGAACCTAAGTAAATCTGTTTTAAAACAGGCTTTATCCTCAGTTTCAGATACCACAGGTTCAAAAGTCGGGGTTTTTAATACCCTCTCATGGTCTCGAAATGGGTTGGTTTATGTTCCTGCTAATCAAAGTAAATCATTTGCCAGTGTCACCGATGAGACAGGGAAGCCCGTCTTATCCCAACGACTAAGCAGCGGAGAGCTTGCTTTTCTTGCATCGGATATTCCGGCTTTTGGTTCTAAAACCTATTTTTTAAAGAAGAATAAACCTGTAAATGATGGGAAAATGGTTCATGGAAATGTACTTGATAACGGACTTGTCCGGGTTGTCATTGATCCTAAAACCGGAGACATATCTAGCCTTACAGCCAATAAGTATGAATTTGCGAATCAGAAAGCCTTTTGTTCGCTAAACAGCTTCCGGTATTTGTATGGGAATGGGACAATATCTGCCGGTGCACCACAATATGCCCAGGTTATAAAAGGTTCTCCTGTTCAGTTCATTGAAAATTCTTCTAATGCCTCCGGTCCCACAGATGTGAAAGTGACAATTTGTGAAAACGGACCACTTTTGGCATCTATCCAGATTGAATCTAAGGCTGAAGGGTGCAATTCCCTATCGCGTAATATAGTAATCATTGCGGGACAGTCACACATTGAAATCAACAATATTGTAGATAAGCAGGCGATTCTTAAAAAAGAGGGAGTCCACATAGGATTTGCATTCAATATTTCTGATCCGGTAACAAGAGCAGATGTTCCCTGGGGAATTATGGAGCTTGAAAAAGATCAGTTAAAGGAGGCAAACCGCAATTGGATCGCGTTTCAGCGGTGGCTCGATATTTCGAATGAGAAATTGGGTGTTACCTGGTGTTCACTCGATGCTCCGGTATTTGAAACCGGTAATATGACCGCAAATATTATTGGAGGTGCAACTAATTCACCTGAATGGATCCGGAAAAACGAACCCAGCGCTACGGTTTATTCATGGGCGCTGAATAATCATTGGCATACCAACTTCCCGTTGAGTCAGGAGGGTAAGATTCAGTTCCGTTACCGGATTCTTCCCCATAATGCAAAATATGATGCAGCTTCTGCCAACCGGTTTGGTCTGGAACAATCGCAGCCACTGATTGAAACACCTCTAAAATTCGCGATAAATCAAAAACCCATTTTAGAATACAAGGGTACTCCTCTTGTTAGCGTCTCAATTCTCAAGACATCCACAGACGGCAAGGTTACACAGATCAGGCTTCGCTCGGTTTCTGATAAGGATGAACAGGTAAGCTTGATTTGGCCAGACCGCAAGCCTAAAACAATACAGATTAGTGACGGCACAGAGAATCCGGGGAAGGATCAGGTTGGAGAAGTTATTGTTCCGGCAATGGGTATTACCATATTGAACGTAATTTGGTAGATGCGATCGAAATACATCTGAGCTTAATAGCGGGTAAGATAAGGTTAAAGAATCGGAAAGCTTTTGTAGAAATTCAACAAGCCGATTACTTCAGTTCGCAATTTTTTACGAACAAAATTTTTCATCTTATGGTCCACAAGTTCTCCCATACCCTGTAGTAATCCTTTGTCAGGAATTGACTCAATTTGCACAATACACTTCTGAAGGTATTCTTTGAAGGGCAGGTTCATGCGCAATTCAACGATTCTTTTATTAACAGGAGTTTGCCTTTGCATAAAAAACCAACAATCGAAAATGTCACGATTGGCAATTGAAATTCTGTCGAGTAAGGCGCAAAGTTTGTGAGCAAACATGTCCTCCGGAACCATTACCTTCACATTAATTCCAAGTAGATTCTTTATTTCATACCTGTTTTCAAATAATCGGTTGGAGATTTCTATTTTCAGTTTACGTTCATTAACGCCATAATCAAGTACAAAAAGCGATCCGTAGAATTTTTTTGCCTCATCAAAAATTGTTCCGTACTTCAGAATTATTTTACGGACTTTCCGGTAAACAATATCCTCCATGCCAACATCGAGCAGATTGAAGTCCAGATCGACAGAAAATCTCGGCAGGTCATAAAAAAACATCAGGGCAGTCCCTCCTTTAAATCCCAAGCAATCAGAAAGTTCTATATCTGAATAGATATCTTTCAGAAGTTGGACCATGAAAAATCTATGCCGGTTTATTTCAAACATTTTTTAAAAGTTTATTTATTCTCAGAGACAATGTCTTGGATTGGTATATAGGTAATAACTTATATATCAGTTGCTTGTTTAAAGGATTAAGATTGTCAAAATTATAATTCTTATTCAGATACGATAAATCCAAGAATGCCCTCTCAGCAGAAGCAATGTTGATATGATTTTTCTGTCTGATTATCCCCATTGTATTAACAAGTATCTCTCCTTTTATTTTTCGAAACATGTAGACGTGATCCGTTACTTCAATATTACGACTCAGATAACTGACCGTTGAAATAGTAGTATCATATTGAAATATTACCCCAGCTTTTTGTAATACATATTCCAGAGAAATATATGAGGGTGTGTAAAGAATACAGGCAAGCTCTTCAGGGTTAAAGTTCGGTTTGGCATAAATGCCTTTTCGTGGATTCTGTAACTTGCCCATACGAACATAATAGTTCAGTTTTTTATTGAGCGATTGAAAGTTCGTTTCACCAATTAACATGGAAATATCATTCAATCGAAAGACTGTCCGAAGATCCTGGTATATCGCTAAAATAACACTGATGTTTACTTTTTGAGAACTAAACATACTATTTAATCGTATTTATAGTTCACAAATATAATTATTTAAATTGGGAAATAATTACTTATTATTGTTCTAAAATAAGAGTATTAATTTTAACCTGACACCAACTATCAAAACAATACTATAACCTATGAAGTTTAAATATCTCCTTTTTCTGAATTTAGTTTTCCTGATTGTTTCCCTATTTGCAACTGCTGCACCTAAAGATAATTCCCGAAAACGGGAAAAGACAGCCTTCCAGACCGCCGGGCCATGGAAACCGGTAACCGATGTGAGATCAGATGTGGCAATTGTGTATGGTACCGTATATTGTGCCTTCCGAAAACTTCATCAAATATTTGAAAGAGACCCAGATTAAACGGGTAATCGATGCCGGGGTTGATGCAATTTACCTCGAAGAACCTGAATTCTGGGCACGCGGCGGTTACAGTGAAGCCTTTAAGAGGCAGTGGAAAGCTTACTATGGTTTTGACTGGCGTCCGCAGCATGAATCACCGGAAAATACTTATTTGTCGGGCAAACTAAAATATCACCTTTATTACCGTCTTCTGAATGAGTGTTTTACTTACGCAAAGGAGTATGGAAAGAGTAAGGGAATGGATGTTCGTTGCTATGTTCCCACCCATTCGCTTGTCAATTATTCGCAGTGGCAAATCGTAAGTCCGGAGGCAAGCCTTGCCTCATTGAAGTGTGTCGATGGCTATATCGCACAGGTTTGGACAGGAACTTCCCGCGAGCCAAACTATTTTAATGGAAAAGCGAAAGAACGTGTTTTCGAAACCGCATACCTCGAATATGGTTCTATGGAATCAATGACTGCCCCAACATGGCGAAAAATGTATTTTCTTACCGATCCAATCGAAGACTGGCCACGTGATTGGCCGGACTATAAAAAAAACTATCAGGCAACCTTTACGGCCAAATTACTCTATCCCAATATAGCCAATTATGAAGTGATGCCCTGGCCTGACCGGATTTATGAAGGACTTTACAAGACAAGTGCCAACAGCGACAAGAAAGAACGTATCCCCCGATTCTATTCGACTCAGATGCAGGTTATGATCAACTCGTTAAACAATATGCCATTGTCAGATAATAAATTAACAGGTTCGGCAGGAATAAGCGTACTGATGTCGAACTCGATGATGTTCCAGCGGTTTCCTACGCATCAGGGTTATGAAGACCCGCAGCTCTCGAATTTTTACGGACAGGCATTGCCATTTTTGAAACGGGGGATTCCTGTCAAAACATTGCACCTTGAAAATACCTCCTTTCCGGATACGTGGAAAGATACGAAGGTATTGATAATGTCCTATTCCAATATGAAACCTTTATCTCCGGATTGTCACGGCTTTATTGCAGACTGGGTGAAAAAAGGTGGAGTACTTGTCTATTGCGGTCGGGATACAGATCCATTTCAGGGTGTTCAGGAGTGGTGGAACACCGGAACAAATAAATACAAGGCAGCCTCCGAACATCTGTTTGAAAAATTAAATATCAAACCCTCTGCCGATAAAGACGGGGAATATAAATCAGGAAAGGGAACGGTTTATGTAATCCGGCAGGATCCCAAGGAATTTGTGATGAATGCAGAAGGGGATAAGGGATTTGTTGAAACAGTCAAACGGTTGTATGAAAAAACCGCAGAGGCTGGAACATTCATTGTAAAAAACAGCTTTTATCTACAACGCGGCCCTTATGATCTTATCTCGGTTTTGGATGAGAATGTGAGTAATAAGCCCTTTGTTAAGAAGGGGCGCCTGATTGATTTATTTGACCCGAAACTACCGGTAATTGGTGAAAAGACAGTCAGTCCCGGAGAACAGTCGTTCCTGTTAAATATCGATCGTGTTGAGAACCAAAAAATTCCGCAGGTATTGGCCGCAGCATCACGCGTTTACGAGGAAGTTTCCAATAAAAACAGTTACTCCTTCATCACAAAAAGCCCTTTAAACACGACCAATGTAATGCGCGTTTTATTACCAGTTTCTCCCAAAAAATGCATGATATCATTAATTGATGGAAAAGAGCTGAAAGATACAGTATGGGAATGGGACTCAAAAAGCAAAACCTGTTGGTTAAGTTTTGAAAATAGTCCTGACGGGGTAAGGGTCAGATTTGTCTGGTAGTTTGTTTTATAAACTTATAACCAATTACTTAATGGTTACCAGATTAATTGCATAAACTGACAAATCTATTATGGCCCCTCAATCGTACAGGTACTTTGTATCCAGAAAACCAAGTATTTTTTTATCCAGAGTCCATAGAAGCGAGTCTGTTTCGATTGTCGCAACTATAAGGCTCGCGTCAATGAGCCCGATTCCTCTTGATAACAATCTGTGATTAAATGAATATTCCCCTGCCTTTTCAAACAAATGAGGAATCTCAATTCTGGGAACATAACGGATGTGGTTTATTAAAAAATTCAGTTCTGTTTGATTTAATGCCCCCTGTAAAATTTCGCCAATTACCGGATCAATAATCTTAACACTTAGAATCTCCAAATAAGCCTGAACTTCTTTATAATAAGGATCATTCCTTTGAAAAAATTCAAACCAAACTGAGGAGTCGACTAATATATCCATTACAACCTGTTTATATTCCTGATTTCTTTGGCCGTATACTTAAACTGTAAGGGACTTTTATCGAGCGTTTTTCCTAATGACTTTAAATTTTCAAGGGCAATGTATGATTTCAGCGCAATTATCATTGCCTCAGTGATGTTTTTTGCATTTGACAAGACCTGAGCTTCATGAACAAGTTCATCAGGTATTATGGCAGTTACTTTCATTTTTGAAATTTTAATTTCACACAAATATACGATAAGGAATCGTATAATCAAAATGATTATATTAGACTAAAGAATTATCCTTAAATATGATAAAAAGGGGTATTTTTGCCGATCACAAACCAATTTTTAGTAATTTCAGCACTTCCTGAAACCGATTCAGATATAAAAGTAAATCATAATGAAAAAAACCTACACGATCATCCTTCTTTTCATTGGTATCCTGCAGCTTACAACTAATTTATCCGCTCAAAATGGCAACATAAAACAGGTTGAACTTTCACGGTTCGAATTACAATCCTCAGAATTAATCAATGCTTCAGGCGAGAAAATCTCTTCATCAGATTATCATTCCAATGTTTACTGGTTTCCCGTAAAGGTCCCTTCTACTGTTCTAACCGGTCTTGTCGCAAACCGGATTTATCCCGATCCCTATTCAGGAATGAATAACATGCTGATTCCAGATGCTTCAGATGAATTTAATAAGATATATAACCTTGAGCAATACAGCCATATACCCAACGTTGACAACCCATGGAAGAAACCCTACTGGTACCGTACTTCATTCAAGGTTCCCGCAAGTGATAAAGGGCGTCATTTCCAGTTGATATTCAAGGGTATTAACTATCGTGCAGCAGTTTGGCTCAACGGACAACAGATCTCTGATTCCACTCATATGGCAGGGATGTTTGCCGAATTTAGCTTTGATGTAAGTAAATTTATTAAAGCTGGAACGGAGAATGCGATTGCAGTTAAGATCTATCCTCTTGATTGTCCGGGATTACCTGATAAAGAACAACTTACTGGCTTAGGAGATTTCTTCTTAAATGGCGGTCCCACCGGAGACATAGGTAAAAATGTCACAATGCTTTGCTCTGTGGGATGGGACTGGATGCCTCCGGTTCGTGATCGTAATATTGGAATCTGGCAACCTGTACTTTTACGAACAACAGGAGATGTTACGATTTCGCAACCTCATCTGGTAACAGATTTGCCCAGCTTACCTGACACGTCTGTGGCAAAATTATCCTTAAATCTTACACTGACTAATCAGAATCAGGTAAGTACAAAAGGGACACTGAAAATAAATATCATTCCCGAAAATTTTACCGGCACTACTATTCAACTTTCAAAAGTAGTTACGATTGCCGGCGGAGCAACGAGTAGCATAGATATAAACAGTGAAGGCTTTTCACAACTTATTATAAAACAGCCTCATCTTTGGTGGCCAAACGGATATGGTAAGGCAAATTTATACCGTATTCAATATCAGTTTGAATCAAATGGAATCATTTCTGATAAAAACTCTTTTGCCTTTGGAATACGGACAGTTAGTTCAAAAGCTGTTGAAGTATTGAACAAGTCGTTGCGCCGTGATTTTTATGTAAATGGCAAACGTCTTCATCTTACTGGTGGTGCATGGGTGCCGGATATGATGCTGAACCGTGATTCAACCAGATATGATCAGGAGATGCATCTTTTTCGCAACTCGAATATTAATCTCGTAAGAATTTGGGGTGGAGGTATTACCCCTGAAGACGTATTCTTCGACCTTGCTGATCGTTATGGAATGTTAGTTTGGTCAGACTTCTGGGTTACAGGTGATACACACGGTGAATTCAAAGGATCTACAGATTATCCGCTTGAAAGTAATGTATTTGTTAACAATGTAATAAGCACAATCAACCGGATCCGTAACCATCCAAGTTTATTAGTCTGGACAGGTGGAAATGAAGGACATATCCGAAAGGAACTTTATGATATTATGCGTGACAAGATTATCACCCTAGACGGTACGCGGCCATATATCCCTTGTTCATCCGGATTTGCCAAACTTCCCAAAGGCTGGAACGGTGCGTGGCCCGACAATAAAGCTTCCGGAGTCTATAGTGGCGGACCTTACACGTGGAAGGACTCAAAATGGTATTACAATCTGGCAGACACTGCAAAGGACTGGGTTTTCAAGGATGAGACCGGCCTTCCTTCGCAGCCACCTTATAACAGTCTTGTAAAAATTATTCCTAACCTTGTCTGGGATTCAAAATTGCCTTTCCCACTAAATAATTCCTGGGGATATCACGACGCATGCAGCGGTAACGGGAAATACGATCTCTACTATGATGAAATGGTTAAAAGATATGGTGAACCAGTGTCAATGGAAGATTTTTCTAATAAGATGCAGCTTATGAATGCCGTTGGTTATCAGGGTATTTTTGAATCAGCGGGCCATAAACTTAACGATATAGGTGGGGTGATGTTATGGAAGTTAAACGCAGCCTTTCCAAGTGTTGTGTGGCAAATCTTTGACTGGTACCTTGAACCCAATGCAGGCTATTATTTCATGCAAAACGCAATCGAAACAGTTCATATTCAATTGAATCCCTTAGATCATACCGTCATTGCACTAAACCGTACCTATCAACAAAAATCAGGACTTACAGCCGAGGCGGATGTTTTCAGCATAGATTCAAAGCCTCTATATCACCAGTCGGTTAATGTAAATCTTGGTTCTACGGACGTTAAGAATCTCTTCTCCTTGTCAAAAGCAATCTCTGAGACACTGGGAGTGAAATTTGCAGTACTGAATCTTAAAGATGCAACAGGTAAGGTAGTTTCTCATAATACATACTGGCTGGCTCCTGATGATAATTTCAGGGCGTTTAATAGTATGCCGAAAGCTAAAGTTCAGACTTTAGTCTTGAAATCGGAAAAAGGGAAATCTGAATCTCGCTGGTCTCTTAAATTAACCAACACTTCAAAACAGCTTGCTTTCTTTATCAGGCCACAACTGATGGATAATGGCCAGGAGATATTGCCAAGTTACTGGTCGGCAAGCTATTTTTCATTGGCTCCGGGAGAATCAATAACTGCTACTGTTAGTGCATCTGTGAATCAATTGAAAGGTAAAAATATTGCCATTCATGTAGAAGGTTGGAATATTGAGGCAGGGATTATCACATTAAAATAGATATTTTTTTGAGATTTAAGTTTCCCCGCTCCCGATGACCCGGGGGCAAGAAATAATTGCCTCCCTTACGCCGTGCACAGACTGAAATCTAACAGATCCAAAGAAAAACAACCAAATAAAATCCATTGGCCATGAAGATTATTTTGCACTTTTTGCTTTATATGCTCCTAACTACTCTGGTCTGTGAGGCTCAGTCGAAAACAGCTGAAAAATTACCGGCAATACAATCCTCATTTATCTGGTCAACATCCGGATCATCGGGAAAGCAGGAATGGGTAGCGTTCCGCAAGAGTTTTAATCTCGATGAGACATCCCGGCCCGCGACATTAAAATTGTTTGCTGATTCGCGTTATATGCTGTGGATCAACGGACAATATGTATTAAGAGGACCGTGCAGGTTTAATCCCAGGAGACCAGAGTTTGATGTTGTTGACGTTCGTAAATTTTTGAAGAAGGGGAAAAATACAATTAGTGTTTTGGCGCATAATTATGGCAATCTGGTCAATGGACATATTATGAAGCATGTTCCCGGTTTAACATCCAAATTGGAAATTGGAGACAAACAGATTTTGCGAACTGATGCCACCTGGCGTTGTAGCAATAAAACCCGGTACCAGTTATCGCCCGAATCCTGGAATACTGTTCCGGATGTAATCGATGCACGGGTTGATAATTGCGAATGGATCTTAACTGATTTTGACGATTCTGCATGGCCGTTTGCAATGCCTGTCAACGGACAACAGTGGGGAAAAATGTTCCCAAGAGCTTTACCACTTGCCAGAGAAACCGAGCTCAGTGCACTCAGGTTATTACCTTCAGGAAAACTTTTGAATGCCTCTTTACCGATAGAACTTAATGCCGGGGATACAATTCTTGTAGATTTTGGCAGGATGGCAATGGCCTACACTGCCATGGAGCTTGATTGTTCCGAAGGGAGTAACCTCACAATGAAATATGCTCTCCGCTATAAAAACGGCCAGCCGGGAGAGATGTATGGAGATGGTAACCGATATACTGCCAGAGAAGGTCATCAAAGTTTTATGACTACCGATCAGTGGGGAAGTCATTATATGCGGGTTAAATGTGAGACAGGTCATGTGAAGATAGAGTCAATTAAGATTGTTGACCGTAGTTATCCTTTCGACCGGATAGGGAAATTCAGTTGCAATGATGAGATTTTGACCAAACTTTGGGAAATGGCTCAAAATACGATTGAAGTGACAAGTGATGATGGCTATGGTTCAGATGCGCGTGAAAGGAACGAGTGGATACAGGACGCCGGAAAGGCGAGTTTTTCGACAACCCGTGTCGGATCTTCAGGACCTGGCAAAGATGGGAAACCGGTATACTCAGATCCACGTCTGCTTAAAAATATGTTACGTCATTCTTCACTCTGCCAGTTACCTGACGGCCAACTCCCTGCTACATTTCCTACGGATCGTGGACCGGAAGATTGTCATTATATCATCGAAGATTATTCATGTCAGTGGTTTGAAGGACTAAAGACATACTATGATGTCACTGGTGATAAGGAATTTGTCCGTGAGATGTGGCTCACTCTGGTTGCCCAGATTAACTGGTTTCTGAGCCACCGGACCAAGCGGGGTCTCCTCCTTGCCCGGGAATATACCTCGTTCGATAATCCATTCGCTTACACAACGTGTGAAGGAGCAACAATAAACGCCTTCTTTTATGAGGCAATAAAGGCTTCAGAAGAACTTGCCCGTGTACTAGGTGAGACCAAAAAATCTGTAGAATTTAAACTGGCGGCTGACGAGCTAAAAACCGCATACAATAAACAGTTCTGGAATGAAAAAGAACAGGTTTACAACTCAGCAATTTTAAACGACAAAGTTTACGCGCCAACTGTTCATGCACAATTAATTGCGCTGCATTACGACCTGGTTCCCAAAACACAGAAGGCTTCTGTGCAGAAATGGTTTCACGAAAACTATCGAAATCCGGGGATGCGGCACTATTGTTCGAATAGTGAATATGAGAAAATGGTAAATCAAAAATCGGGTATTGATATGCCTGTCGTTTATTATTGGGTCTTGCACCAGCTATATAACCTGGATACAGATGAGGTTGATCATGAGGCAATTCAGGAGATAAGGCGCAGGTGGTCTTCAATGGTTAAATTTCAAGAGGATGCGGGGACTCTGTGTGAATCGTTTACGGATGAAAAGGGTGAAGGTGCCACAGAGTCATGTCATAATTATGGTGCAGTACCCGCGTATTTTCTGAGTTCGTATGTTCTGGGGATTAGGATGGATGGCCCGGTTTGGAATAAACAGTTAATCATTGAGCCCCGCCTGGGAGATCTCAAGTTTGCGGAAGGCACTGTTGTAACGGCTCTCGGAGCAGTACCTGTATCCTGGAATATTCGTGATAACGGTAAATCGTTGTCTTATAACTTTATAATCCCTAAAGGCATTCAAGCCACGGTCAGATTGCCCAGGCTGTCAGACAAACAATCGCTTATAATGAACGGAGAGTTTCTCATAAAGAATGGAGTTCCTCATAAAGACGTTAAGGAAGAAGGACGGTGGATTGTTATCAGAAGTGTCTCAGGCACATGCTCAGGAAAGCTGAGTGGCATTTAACCAAAGCTTAATGAGAAACCAGTAATAACTTTGATAATGTGCTCTGTTTAGTGTCCTGAAATTAAAAAACAAAAGTAAATAAAAAATGTCGATTAAAATCGACATTTTTTATTTACTTTTGTCGTATTAAATCGACATAAACATGAATGTTTTATTTGAATTTCAGGAAAACATGTTACGTCCGGTAAAGAATGATTTCCGAAGATATTTGCATAGTCAGGTTAACTGGAAACAGCGAATGATTGGGATTAAAGGTCCACGGGGAGCAGGCAAAACCACTCTAATGTTGCAGTATTTTAAGTATGACCTCGAGTTGCCTTCTAATGCGCTGTATATCACTGCTGACCATACCTGGTTTTATAATCATTCCATATTTGAAACAGCGAATGACTGGTATAAGCTAGGTGGGAAAATACTGTTTATAGACGAAGTCCATAAATATCCAAACTGGTCTGTTGAATTAAAAAACATCTATGACGGATTACCGGAAATGAAGGTCATTTTTTCAGCCTCTTCTGCATTGGATATTTACCGGGGCGAGGCTGATCTGAGCAGGAGGGTTGTGACTTATTTGCTCGCAGGGCTTTCCTTTCGGGAATATTTAATATTTACTAACGGGGTTAGATATGAACCATTCAAAATTGAGGAGATCATCAATAACCACAGGAGCCTAAGCCGGATGATCACTGAAGGTTTTCGTCCGCTACCCGCATTCCGAAAATATTTACAAACAGGCTATTTGCCAATTATTGCTGAAGGGGAAGATACATATCTAATTAAATTGAACCAGGTGATCAATACTATTGTGGATGCCGATCTGGCTTATATCGTTTCATATAATTCAGGTACGGCAATTAAGGTTAAAAAATTACTCGGTGTAATAGCTGAATCAGTCCCCTTTAAACCAAATATTGCTGCACTTGCAAGGAAACTTGATTTAAGCCGTGACAGTGTTTATCAATATATCTACCAATTACAGGATGCACGGTTGCTGAATACCCTAAGTTCAGGAGGGAAAGGGGTTTCAACATTACAAAAGCCTGACAAAATATTTTTAGAAAATACCAACCTTGCCTTTGCATTAAGAGGAAAACCAGATATTGGAAGTATCAGAGAGACATTTGTTTTGAATCAGTTACTCAACGCAGGGTTAAAGGTCAATTCCAGTTTGGAGGGTGACTTTGTGATTGATGGATTAATAATTGAGGTTGGAGGAAAAGGCAAAAATACATCACAGGTAAAGCACCTTAAGAATTATTTGATTGCTGCTGATGATATTGAAACAGGTGGGGGCAACAAAGTTCCAATCTGGTTATTTGGATTTTTATATTAGATGAACATTTTTCTTCGCTATTTAACTACTTTGTAATTTCACTGCCCCAGGTCAGGCAACATCAGGCAACAGATAGCCAATTGCCCTAAGGCACCGGAACGAGCCGGAAGACCATACCTGGAGTCTCTACAGCAACATAAATATATCCATCAGGGCCTTGAACAACATTACGTAATCTTCCAATATTAGGTAACATGATCTCCTTGTGTATTACGTTATTTCCGTTTATTTCACAGCGGACAAGATATTTAAACCGCAATGAACCCACAAGGATATTACCTTTCCAGCCGGCATATTTATCACCCTTTACGAAGGTCATTCCACAGGGAGCGATAGAAGGGACCCAGTAAGTAATTGGCTGTTCCATACCAACTTTTGCAGTGTCTTTCGTAAGGATAGTACCATCATAATTTATACCAAACGAGATTACAGGCCACCCATAATTTTTCCCTGGCTGGATAATATTCAGTTCATCACCCCCTTTGGGGCCATGTTCGCTTTCCCACAAGACTCCTGTTTCGGTATTATAGACCAGCCCCTGAGGGTTTCGCTGCCCGTAGCTCCAGATACTTTTACTTGCTCCTGGCTGATGAGCAAATGGATTGTCATCAGGAATTGTCCCATCCTCGTTTATCCGGTGAATCTTTCCACAGTCGTTCGATATATTTTGGGCATTTTCAGATTTTCCACGCTCGCCGACACTGAAGAACAGATGTCCTTTCCCATCAAAGGTTATTCTGCATCCAACATGATGACCGGTTTTCGAATCCGGCAAAGCCTTAAAGAGCTGTTGCTTATCAACCAATGCATTATCTTTTAATTTTGCACGCATAATTGTTGTATTCCACCCTTCGTTTTTACTTACTGAGCAGGATGTATAGGCAAAATAGATCCAGCCATTTTTCTTATAATCCGGATGCAAACGAATATCCAGCAAACCGCCCTGTCCAACACTCTGAATTTCGGGCAGACCTTGTATCTCAGCAATTTTCTGACCTTTCCGGAACCTGATCATCTTACCTTCACGTTCAGTGACAAGCATATCACCATCAGGGAGAAAAACCATACCCCACGGAACATCGAGACCGGATATTATGGTATCTAAACGTAGAAAAAGCTTTTCGGTAGGAATCCTCTTTTTATCAAGTGCTTCAATTCCATGTTCTTCCTTTGCCAGGTCAAGGCTTGCATGAACATATTCAGCAAGATCCTGTATTTGCTTTTCAGTAAAGGTCTTTCTGAACGAGAGCATGCCCATATCCGGATAACCAGTTGTTATACTTGTTTGAATATCGTCGACGCTTTTCCCGTATTTCCACTTTCTTTTTGCAAACCAGCTTAGGTCATCACGGTGACAACTGGCACAAAAATTGGCAAAATTATGAGCAGCCTGAATCTGTGCAGAATCCTTTTCAGCAGTAAATTCAATGGTTTTTGATCTTTCAGTTGTATTTGCGCGGGTTCCTGAAAAGATTAAGGAGATTATAAAAATGATCGAAACTCTAAGACTAATTTTCATATTTAGTTGTATTTTAGTTGGAAAGCAAGTATTTCACTCCCGAAACTAAATTGCACATTATCTGATTGTGCTACATAAACAGTTATTGGATCAAATATGTTTATCAGAAGCATCTGATAAAATGGTTCATTTTGTAAACCATTTCATTGTCTGTGAACAGGATTACTTTCCGGAGGGGGATTTGGAATTGTTCCAGGAGATTATTACGGAGCACATAAACCATCTGGGTAAACCCGGATAAAAAAATCGTGGTGCAAGAGTTGCAGTGGCCGGGGCGTTTACAACAACCATCGAAGCATATTTTTCGTCGGCTATGTTATTGACTTTTAATTCGGCATCAACAAAAAGTTGCTTAGAAATATTAAAGGCATACCCAC
>CAINLJ010000190.1 GCA_903850335.1 uncultured Bacteroidia bacterium
CCCGCCAAAGGCGGTGACTTCAGCCAAGAATCCGGACACGCATAATAGGGGCGTTCATACTAAATAGTTGCTTCAATACCCAAGAATTGCCGCAAATCCGTCATCGGCCGGAATTCTTTGCCTGGGTTCCTGAATCCTTCAGTCAAGTGAAACTCCTGAGCATATGTGTTGCAATTGACGCAAAATAAAAAGAAAATAATGATGGCAATTTTACTTATCATATAAAATATTTTATTTTCCAAAAACGACGGTCCAATTTTCATCCAGGTTTTTTGAACTGGTTAATATTAAACGGACTAACCCATTTGATTCAGTTGATAATTGTGATTTAGTATTTTTGCTTTCGCATGAACTACCTTTAGGGGTCAAGCCCTCTGCAGCTATTATGACAACATAGGGATCGTTACCGATGAGCTTACTTCTCCCGCTCAAGGTTTTAGTTTCAGGATCCCATGATGTACTGACAATATCGAGATATCCCTGCATAATGTGGCGATTGGTTGATATAATCCCTGGGTGGTCAAACTGTTCCCTGACCGACAGCATTCTGGCTTCTCCAGGCCGCAACATCTGCTCCATGCGTTCAGTACCCTTTATGATTCCGCAATAATTGTCATTCCAGAAATCATAGACATGATAGGATTTATTTTTATTTAGCCCAAGGGCGCCATCCACCGGCTGGCCTGACATATTGATCCCGATCAATCGTCCTTTCTTTTCATCCGGATTAAAAAAGGTAACCTGATGCCAGGTTTTTTTCACCTCAAAATCATAGACCATGGGCGAAGGCGAGACAAAGGCATCCACAGGCCGTGCACTTTTATTTTCGGTATGATAGGGGAATGTCCTGGTAATATCTCTCAATGTTACAGGCGAAAATGCTGAAAAGCTGTTGGCAAGCAAGAACCTTCCTGTAACCACATACGCCATGGTCAGGATGGATCTTAATTTATCCCTGTTATTTTCATAGCGCACTATGTTTTTTGAATCTGTATCCATGTTGGTTAATACTCTATTTTTATACCACCTTAACCCACAGCGCATTACCGTAACACTATCCATTTCATCAGTATCATTTTCAGTGCGCATTGATGCAACATTTCCCAGGGAAACATCAGATCCTGATGTCATATTTCTTTCATCTACATAAGCTCCGGGCCCCAGTACTTCATTCGGATATTTGAAAATATTCCGGTAAGCTGCTGCTGTAGTTGAATACTTATCCTCCATACCTCCGTCTTTTGCCCAACCGGATTCGGGATAATCGAACATCAGGCCTTTTATGTTTCCTTTTTTAAGATTCTTGTAAACGCTTGTCAGGTGATCCAGAAATTCCGGGTCAGTATAATCATAACCCCAAACCACATTGCCGTTGCGGGTCCATGTCTTTTCCCATTTTGTAAAAATTTCTCCGGTCGTATCTGCCTTTTCTCCTTTCCATGCATATGTTTTATTAAATAGCATATGGCCCGGATACTGTTTTGCATAATCTTCAGACCGATAGCCGGTCTGAAAATAGGTAATAGGAATACCTCCCAGTTCAGTAACTGCAATCCCCCACTTTTCCGAGGTTTCATAAGGTTCAACGTATCGCCCGTTGTGACTGGCATTCCGGTCTGTCTCCTTCATTTGCCAGTGTTTATCATCCCACCATCCCTGCTGATTATTTGGCAAATAGGAATCAGGAACAAGTCTGACTGAAGCCCGGCTATAATTTAAGAAACCGGAGTTTTTAATATGCTTCATCTCATTTACAGCCCCGGGCGTAGAATTTTCAGCATTACTTTTGCCAAAAAAACTGACCTCGGCATACCACAGGCAAACGGTTGGAAAATCATACATGTTAAGATGAATTCCCTGTGCAGAACTGACTCTTTTCCCATAATCTTCAAGTGCGGTAAAAGGGTCTTCCGTATCAAAGTTTACATAAAAGTTATCATCAGGAAGATAGGTAGTCCCGGGATCCACTTTTTTACCAACGGGATCTTTTGCAAAAAGATTAGCTTTATAACTGATCCGTGGCGTTATACATTTCTTTACCGGAGTTAATGTATCGGGAATCATAGGTTCTGCGGCACCGTCTCTGAGCCATATTTCGCTCAAGTAAACATTTTTGTCTTTTTCCTCTTTTGGACCTTTGGTAACGATAATGCTGAATGTACCGGCTTTTGTCACCTCCTCCGGCAGATAGAGTTCAACCTGTTCGACATCATTCTTTTTTACTTCATCGAATCGGGGAAGCATCTTATTCTCTATCAGAGCAATTCGCTTCAAAGCTCCTTGTTCAGAATATTCCACATAAACCGATTGGTGATTGTCGTCATGATTCCCATGCCGGTAACCATTCCACCATGAAAATCCGAGAAGGTATTTTTTGCCTGGGACAATATTTTTTGCGTTAACTATAATCCCATCAGCTGATTTTACTGAATTTGCCAATTCCGAGCAGCGAAATTCATGGTATTGCCAGGTCTGCAATTCTTTTCCTTTGGCTCGAATCAGGGTTTCTCCATCTTGTTTACCGTCAATACTGTCTTTAGGGAGATTGAGGTAGCACATCAAACTGCTTTTCCCGTCCGGGCCTTTTTCGAGCTCAATCTTTCTGGGTTGTTCGATGAAAGCAAACTTTTCAAAGTCATGATATGTCAGGCCACCCATAACCAGTGTTTCCCTTTTGTCATTTTCTTTGAATGTCAGCAAAATATTGTTGCGGGATTTTAACGCATTGCTTCTGGTGAGTGGAGAGTACATTCTTTCCCCGTATTCAAGCGGTTCTCCTCCGCTGAATCCGTCAATCATCGCAAAATCCTTAAAAGCCTTTGTTCCTTCATAAATATTGGCATCTGCGACAACATATATCTCTTTTACCTGAAGACTGCTATCCATTGTGTTTTTAATACCTCCCGAGACATTGATAAATCCATGATTTTCATATAATCGGAAAGTAAATTTCATTGTCGGGCAATTCTCCTTTGCAAGCGATACATCAAGTGCAATACCGTTACCAAATTTGTCCGAAATGTTCCTTTTTTCCCAGGTTCTGTGGAGACCCTTATCATCAGAAACCCAGTGATTGATCTTCAGTTTTGCATTTGTCAGGACTTTTTTACCCTGTGTCTTATCCGTTACATTATATGTTCCTTCTTTGAGATCAAAGGATAGTTCCGCTATTTGATTTTCCAGTGTAACGATGTGGTCTTTCTCATTAACTTTCACTTTCCCTGGTTTGTTGCAGGCACATAATGTGGTCAATATTATCAGGAATAAATAATGCAGGTGATTTTGGAAATTTTTCATTATGCGATTTCTATTTGTCTGTAAAAACTATTTCAGCCCTTCCAAGAAGACCTGATTTCAGAAGTGGGTTATCCCCCTTGAATTTATATTTAATATTTGATTGGGTATATTGTTTCCCGGCCAGATTTTTAATATCGCCGACAATCCGGTTGTTCCAGGTATTGATAACCTCAACTGTGATATTGTTTACTCCCGTTTTCAGATAGGGAGTAATATTGGCCTTGTACGGAGGGATCCAGACGATACCGCAATCATAACCATTTATGTGAACACGCGCCATCTCCTGAATATCCTCAAAAACAACAAATGCTTCAGCGGCTTTTGACAAGGACGCCTCATTTACCGAAAAAGATCTGTTATAAATGGCTTTACCGGAATAATATTTAATCCCCTTGTTATCGATGTCGGTCCAGCTCGAAAGTTTTGTCAGGTGAAACGATTTTGGCCCACCCATGAGCGAATCAAAACGAACATCCCAATTGTCGGAGATGTCAATCGATTCATTGCTCCCTGGTGCTTTTGTCTTCTTATGAAATCCATACTGCAAATCATAGTTTGACGCAGGATCGTTTTTACCTTCCGATTTATCCCTGAAAACGACTAACCTTGAAGCCAGGGGATCCAATATAAATTCTATGCTTATCCCGTTTGTTGCTTTCGAATAGTCCAGCCTCCATTGAATTAATCCGGTTTCTGCATCCCAGATTTCCGGAACTTTATTTTCATCTACCCTGAAAACGCAGGTTACTTTTTCTTCCTTTGGGCTGCTGTTTGATACGAAATAGATATCTTCAGTATCTGTCTGCCGATGAATATAGTCGATATGCTGATCGCTATTATTAATGCCTTTTACTTCAAAGTCAGGCTGAATATTAAGCTCCTTTAGTACCTGTTCAAGTGATTTTCCCCAGTAAACCGTTCCCTTACCACATTTATTTGATAAAACGGTTTTGCCGTCACACTTTCCCCATATTTTATCTGCAATGGTTTTTACCACTGTGTCGCACCCTGGGTAATCTTTAAGAGAGGTGGTCCTTTCAGGTTTTGGACCAAGAATTACGGCACCCCCATCAACTAGTCTTTCGAGACTTTTCAATACTTCAAGAGAGATGTCTTTCCTGTCAGGAAGCATCATTATCCGGTAGGTTTGACCGTGAGGAAGGGTCAATCGACCGTTTGCGATGCCCAATGTCGTGGTGATTATATCGGCATTAATATAATCGTATTCATAACCAGGCAATTGGCCGGGAATGACTGGTTTGGGCAATCCACAGTGAGGGCACTTGCTTTGGTCATAAAACCATTTGGGAAATGTTCCCGGCATATCAGGTGTATAGTTTGGGTCCATCCGTTTGGGGGGAACCAGGTTGGGGGCATCGTCTCCGTAGTACAAAAGCGCGTCTGCAACAACATTTCCCTGCCGCAACATATAGGAACACCTGCTGAGGTAATCCATAAATGGCCTTGCCATTTCCCACCAGGTGGTATTCACATTGATGTGTTCCCCTGCATGATATGCAAACCCGGGTTTTCCTGCTATTTCGGGATTATGGGCAAATGTGTGAAAGAAAACCTGATTCAGTCCTTCACAAAAAGCGATATCGCACAGTTGCTTATAGTCAGTAGGGCCTTGTTGCCACTGTTGCCAGCTTGTCAGGGATTCTGAGGCTACTATTTTTTTTCCATAGATATGGGCTGCACTGGCAGCTTCTTTGGTTACCCAATGGCGCTGCCTGTTCCAGAATTCTCCCATGGGTACATCGGTATAGCCAAACGCTTTCAGGGGATCAACTCTCGGAAAACCGCCATGGCCAGCCTCTGCAAACAAACGCATACCCTTTTCACGTACCATTTCAGTTGCCTGTTTAAAGTGATTCTCAATCATCAAATCACTGATCAGACGGCTGTAGTCACCACAAAACCTTTTTGAAACAAGACTGTCCTTACTAATGTATCCCTGAAGGAGTGGCAGGTAGGGTACCGGATCATATCCGTACCGGATTTTAAACTGCTGAACAAACCCTGGGGTCCAGTCTTTTGCAGGCCAGACTTCATAACTGTCAACTTCAAGATATTTAAGATGATTATCAGCAGTACTTATTCGGTCTAATCTTTTCAGAATCGTATCGAAATGAATCCTTGTTGCATCTCTGCTCAGATGATCAATCATCAATCCATCGGAATTTGGGCTTGGACAGGCGAGGTGCTGACCTGTATTGCACATAAAAAAGGAGATGACTTCCCATTTTCCTTTCGGTACATCCCATATTATCCTGTTATCTCTTGAAACGAATTTATCAAGTGAAATCGTTTTTTCTGAAGTATAATCGATATTCTTTGATTTAGAATAAGGAATTGCAATAGTTGTAATTAACGAATAAACCAAAGGTCCACCCCGCTTTAATTCAGGCTCTCTGATTTTACCTGAGATCTTAGCAGGACCTGTAATTATTTGGTTTGAACTTTGCAGCTCCTTGATTGCATTGGTCTCACCGATCCAGTCACCACCGGCATTCCAGCTGCTGGAAGTAATCATCCCCAGATTTAGTCCTAACCGGCTTCCTGTTTTCAATGCAAGAGAGATATACCCTAACGATTTTGGACCCAAAAAAGCAGGACCAGCCGGAATTAACTTCCCGGGATCCGATAAGGCACCAACATCCCAGATAAATGCCCCTTGCATCCCCTTGTCTTTCATCTCTTTCAATTCATAAACCATTTTGGTGGTATCTACATAACCATTTAACCAGTCCCAGAAGGCAAGAGGCCGGGTTACTGTGGGAGGATTAATAAATCCCTCTTCCAATTTTCCTTTGTCCTGTGCTTCTGTAGTGCATTGTATTAGCAGAAATGTTGTTAGAAATACAATTACCAATGTTTTGACCGGATAAACCTTTTTTTTCGTCATAATTTGTTTTGGATTTAAGTTTCTATTCTTTATTCATGAATTTAATTTTTTGAAAAACCATCCCGTAATGGCTGCCCGGAGGATTCACACCGACGTTTTCACCATTCATGTTTTCCCAGTAATTTGCTGAATAAAGTAGCCAGGCTGTATTCCCTTCATTGCTTATAAATTTCGACGGAATATTTACGAAATAGGCCTGTTCTCCAAAATTTTTCATATAGGTTATCATTCTCCATGTACCTGTAATACAATCTGATTCAAGCAGATATGTATTCATTTTAGAATAGGTATTTCCTCCGTCGGTCACACACATGATGAATTTTTTAAGCGGTGCATTGTAGGTGATGGTGACACAGCCCATCTTGTTATTCCATTCCAGCAAGGGTTTAATTTCTTTAAAATCTCTTGTCCATACTGGATTGTCATTGCTATCTTTTCCACCATAAAACTCATATTTTGATGCATCATTCATATTTTCCTCAGATGGGATTACTCTTATCAGATAAATCTGGTCACCAGTAATCCAGCTGTCGTTCCAAAACCGCCATTTTTTATCTGTTGTATCCGCACCATGGGCTACCAGGTAGGCTTTTCCATCAGGAGAATATTGCATATTTTTTCCGAAGTCGACAAAATGAGGAGCGCCAATTTTAACCGGATAGCCATAGAAGCCAGTTTCACCGAATAATGGTTTTTCAGGGGTATGGGGACAATTGTCCCATGTATGGCCGTAATCTTTTGAACACCTGAAACCCACAAAGGGTCCCAGCCAGGGCCAGTTTATTATTTTATCTCCATATTGAGTGCGTCCGGCAGGGTCGAGACAATAGGTACCATAGTACCAAACACCGTTGTAAACCAGAGATCCACAGGGATAGCGTCCATGATAGGGAAAGGCAGGTGAGCTTTTATCCAGTCCAATGCTATATGCTTTTATGGTCAGTGGATCATTTCCAATAATAACTCCCTGACCGGTTGTAATATGGACAGGGTCAACCCATGATTGTGACAAATCGGTATAACCATCCACCCTTTTTGTTTCACCGTCGGTCCAGGGAGAGTACAACGTATCATTTGTGGCCCAGGTCGGGTACCATGTATCGCCATAATGAAATCCACTCTTTATGCCCAGGAATTTAATTCCTTTTAATTCTTTTGATTGTTCAAATGGACAACCGCCGGGCGGTTCAGATGGCCATACAAAAGGTTCGAATCTGAGAATTTCAGGTTGTAAATCTGGCAATTGCGACTTCGCAGTTACTTCTGAAAAAATTATAACGGCCAAAACGATAATATAACGATAAATTTTCATGCTATCTCCTTCTTTATTTTTAGTACATCTGATATTGATCTGGCAATCGGAAATCATTCCACCACCACCTTCACAGGTCCCATTAATCCTGAAGGAAGCAGTTCGGCGGGTTTTCCGGTCTTCTTACGATCCTCACACATTTTGCATCCCCAGGTGCCACTGGTCATCGTATCATAAGTACGCACATTCGTTACTGTTAAACGTTTCTCCTTCGGCAGCACTGCATCACCGATCAGCCGGTTAGGCCAGAGATTCGCCACTTCGATGTTTAACTCATTCCCTTTCTCCCTGAGAACTCCATCGGGAATCGCCACCTGCCAGGGGGCAGTCCAGACAACGCCGAGATCGCGGCCATTGAGCCGGACGCGGGCCAGGTTCTTTACTACGCCTAGCGTGAGATACATTTTAGATTTTCGATTTTCGATTTTCGATTTCTGAAGATCAAAAACCTTATGATAGGTGGCGACACCCGAATAATACTTAATCGCCCCCTCAGGCATCTTCGTCCAATCTTCCAGCTTCTCAAACGTTACATTCGCTGTGGCATTTATAATTCTAGCCTTGTCATCATAAAACCATTTCGGATCAAACTGCACCTCCCATGCACCAGCCACCTCCATCACAGGCTTCAACTCAGGAAAATTCTTCTCAATCATTGAACCGTGATTCACATTAACCTTCCGCCTGAACACGATGAAGAACGACTGCCTTGGCGCAAACTTCAGAGATACCTCAGTCCTGCCATCGCTTGTATTCCTATATTCAGCCAACTCACGTATAGATCCCGTCACTGCATCCCAGAGCTCAGGCTGTTTGCCCACAACCCTGAACGCAACCTCCGCCGTCAGCTCCTTCGTGGTCTGGTTACTGATGAAATAGATATCCGTTTCACCATCCCGTCGATGGATCCAGTCGAACTGCGAATACTGAAGGTTTCGGAATTTGATATCAGGCACGAAGTCATCGGCTTTTACCACTGCATCCAGGGTGCCTTCACGCACTTTCGCTATCGCTCCGGCCAGCGTCCTGGGGGCAATCACGGTCACGCCGGCCTCTGACAACACATTGATCTTCTTTAATGTTGCCGGTGAAAGAATCGCATTGGGTTGGTGCGGCAAAACCAGATAGCGATAACTCATCCCGTCAGGAAGGACCAATCGCCCATCCTTTGCCACGCAGTGCCTCTGCAGCACTTCCGCATTCAACACATCATAATCGAACCCTGCAGGACGCATTGGCTGTTGGTTGGGACGCGGCTCAATAAACCCGGGAATGGTCTCATCCTTTAAATATACGAAATCAGCAACAAACAACCCCTGTCGTAACATGTGCTGACAGCGTGCCAGATAGGTGAGCCACCCGTTTGCCATCGGCCACCACGTCAGGTTGCAGTCGAAATGCGTACCCACATGTGCCCATTGGAATCCGGGCCTGGCTTCCGGACGCGACTGGTGAACCCAAAAGCAGAGTACGTTACGGGTGAGTCCCTCGCAGAATGCGGCATCACCGATATCTTTCATATTCCAGGGATCATCTGTCCAGTCATCGGCAAAGGAAGTAAAGGCTTCTGCCTGACAAACCGGTTTGCCGCAGATGTGAGCGGCGCAGGCCACCTGCTTGACGGTCGGGTTCGTGGAGGAGGGCCAGGTAATGGGTCCGTCCGGCTCAAAATTGCGCTTCCAGAACTCCCCCATCGGGATATCATTAACGCCCTCGCACTGAAGCGCATCAATCCAGTGTCTAAAAAAGGGCCCGCCGGATTCCGGGTGCGTTCCGCGCAAACCACCCTTAACTGTCAACTCACGCAACCTGCCATAATAATTTGCCGCGACGAGATCCGCCGCTGTACGGCGATAGTCCTGTATGAACCGGTGCGTCTCCGCTGCATTATCTACGGTCAGTCCCAGCACCGCCGGCAGCCACACCAAAGGATCATACCCACGCCTCTTCTTGAACTCTTCACGCATCAGGGGAGTCCAGGTAGGCTGACCTATCTCCCAACTGTCGATATGAAAATACTGCAATGTCTTGCCTGCCAACGGCCCTGCATCGGCTATCAGCTTTGCACCTGTTTCCGCAAAGTGCGCATCCATCGCTGTGGTGCTCATTGGGTCAATCTCCAGCCCGGTTGGTCCCCCACCGACACAGCTGACACTCTTACCATGAAGCGTATATCCAAGTCGCAGAATCTTCCAATAACCCACGGGCGGGCTCCAAACCAACTGTCCCTGCTTGTCCATGAACCTGGTCACATCCACAACGCGGTTGTGATCCCACACCAGGCGACCAGGATTCCTTTCTTTCCCTGCCAACTGCCCCTTTGACAGCAGGGCGATTTCAGACACCTGCACATTCCAGCTCGTACCATCACTACGGAGGTGCGCTGCTAGAAACACGACCCGTAAACACTTTGCCCGCGTTTCCCCGA
>CAINLJ010000191.1 GCA_903850335.1 uncultured Bacteroidia bacterium
CTATAACTCGGGACACCTGTTTGAGGCTGCCTCAGCCCATTTCCAGTCAACAGGAAAGCGGAACTTTCTGGATATTGCCCTGAAAAATGCAGATCTGCTATGTCGTGTATTTACCCAAGGTGGCAGACGAGACGCACCGGGTCATGAAATTGTAGAAATGGGACTCGTAAAATTATACCGGATCACCAAAGAGCAGAAATACCTTGACCTTGCTAAATACTTCATCGATAGTCGTGGCAAGGAGAACGATATTAAAAAAATCTATTCTCAGGACCACAAACCACTTATTCAGCAGGATGAAGCAGTGGGTCACGCCGTGCGGGCGGGTTATTTTTATTCGGGGGTTGCCGATGTGGCAGCACTGACAGGAAACACCGAATATATTGCAGCCATTGATAAGATCTGGGAAAACATGGTTATGAAGAAATTTTATATAACGGGTGGAATCGGTTCACGTCACGAAGGTGAAGCATTTGGTGATAATTATGAATTGCCAAACCTGACAGCTTATAACGAGACGTGCGCTGCAATAGCCAATGTTTACTGGAATTATCGAATGTTCCTCCTTCATGGAGATGCTAAATACATCGATGTGCTCGAACGGAGTCTGTACAACGGGGTAATCTCCGGAATAAATCTGGATGGCAAATCCTTTTTCTATCCCAATCCGCTTGAGTGTGACCTTCACTATAAATTCAACAGCGGTGAAAAGCTCGATCGTCAGCCTTGGTTCGGATGCTCTTGCTGCCCGACAAATATGTGCCGGTTTCTTCCCTCCGTCCCCGGATATATTTACGCGAATGGGGAAAACAAATTGTTTGTAAATCTTTTCGTAACAAGTTCTACGCAAATTGTTGTCAACGAAAGGAATAAGGTCTCCATATCACAGGAAACTCAATACCCATGGGACGGTAATGTTAAAATCTCTGTTTCACCTGAACGACCAGGGAAATTCACTCTGTGTCTTCGCATACCCGGATGGGCTAAAAATCAGCCGGTTCCCAGTGACTTGTACACCTTTACAGATCAAATAACTGATTCATTATCAGTTAAAATAAACGGAATTAATGTCTCCTGTAAATCTGAAAAAGGGTATCTGGCAATTGAGCGGGAATGGAAAGAGGGAGATATCGTAAATTATGATCTTCCAATGGTTATCCGCTTTGTTGCTGCAAATAAAAATGTGAAGGATGATGCGGGTAAAATTGCAATTCAACGAGGCCCGATTGTTTACTGTCTTGAGGCATTGGATAACCCTAAAATAGACGAGACTATTCTGCCACCATTATCTCAACTTACTGCAAAGTACCGCCCTGACTTTCTTAACGGAATTGAAACGATTACGGAATCCAATAATAGTACCGGCAATAACGGATTGACAGCCATTCCCTATTACGCCTGGAATAACAGGGGAATCAATAAGATGAAGGTGTGGATTCCAATGAATTAATTTTCAAATAACTGAATTTCAAATAGCTTAATAAAATACTTCAACATTGCAATGAGGAAGCTTCCTGTTACAAAGTTAGTGACACTAATATGTCTGCTGCTTACAATGAATGGATTATCACAGAACCATGTGATGACAGTAAATCTCAAAAAGATTGCAGCCAGGGTTGAGCCAACGATGTGGGGAATATTTTTTGAGGACATCAATTTTGCCGCTGACGGAGGACTTTACGCTGAATTGGTAAAAAACCGCTCCTTCGAGTTTTCCAAACCTTTAATGGGATGGAAAATCATGAAACCTGACACAGCAACCGGTGTATTAATCCTAAATGAAAGCGAGATAAATTCCTCAAATCCACGCTTTGCAAGGGTTTCAATTCACCACGGGGAACCCTCTTTTGGATTATCAAATGAGGGTTTTCGCGGGATGGGGATTAAAAATGGGATGACCTATCATTTCTCCGCTTTATTGCGACTTACGCCCGGGAGTAATCTAAAAATGAGAATTGAGCTTGCCGATCCAAAGGGAAATGTTCTCGGCTCAGCAAACCTTATTCCGGATTCAGGAACATGGGAGAAATATCAGGTTAATTTTAAGGCTTCCTCAACCGAAATGAAGGCTCGCTTAAACATCTGGTTTGAGGGTGAGGGATCGCTTGATCTCGACATGATATCACTATTCCCTGATGATACCTGGAAAAATCGTCCGGGAGGTTTACGTGCTGATCTAGTTCAATTACTGGCCGAAATGAAGCCCGGATTTATCCGGTTCCCGGGAGGTTGTATCGTCGAAGGAAGAGAACTTGAGACGCGTTATCAATGGAAGAAAACAATCGGAAATCAGGAAAGTCGAAAACTGATTATAAACCGTTGGAATACAGAATTCAATTACCATCTAACTCCAGATTATTTTCAATCATTCGGGATGGGATTCTTCGAATATTTTCAACTCTGCGAAGATTTGGGAGCAGAACCACTTCCGATATTAAGTTGTGGACTCGCGTGTCAGTACAATTCTGCCGAGGCAGTACCATTGGAACAGTTGGATCCCTATATTCAGGATGCGATGGATCTGATTGAATTTGCCAATGGGTCGGGAGAGTCCGGCTGGGGTAAGATCCGTGCGCAAATGGGACATCCTGCACCATTCAACCTTAAGATGATTGGTATCGGTAATGAGCAATGGGGAGAGCAATATATTGAGCGATATAAGGTTTTCGCCAAGGTCCTTAAAACAAAATATCCTGCAATAAAGCTCGTTTCGAGTGCAGGACCTTCACCATCTGGTAAGAATTTTGATTTTGCATCCAAAGAACTCAAAAACCTTGAAGCCGAAATTGTAGATGAACATTACTATTCAAAACCTGACTGGTTCTTTAAAAATGCCTCCCGGTATGATGGATACGACCGAAATAGCTACAAGATATTTGCCGGTGAATATGCGGCTCACGGTGATAAGTCTGGCACTGCTGAAACTCATAATAACTGGGAATGTGCCCTGTCGGAAGCGGCTTTTATGACCGGTCTGGAGCGGAATGCCGATGTGGTTCACCTATGTTCGTATGCACCACTTTTTGCTCATATCGATGCCTGGCAATGGTCACCTGACCTGATCTGGTTTGATAATCTGCAATCTTATGGCACTCCAAACTATTACGTTCAGAAATTATTTGCTACAAATAAGGGAACAGACGTAGTGCCAATATTGAGTGAATATAAGCCTGTCACCGGTCAAGACGGATTATATGCCTCAGCTACAACAGATCAGAATTCGCACGAAATCATTTTAAAACTTGTTAACTCAAACAGCGAGGACAGACAGGTTAAAATTGTTCTGGATGGGGCAAAAAGATTATCGAAAAAAGCCTCAGCACTTATCCTTCGGAATAGTGACCTCAAATCATTCAACTCCTTTCGAAATCCGGTGGCAATAGTACCCATTGAGAATTCGATCGAATTAAAAGGAAAATTATTGGATCTGTCGCTTCCACCCTATTCATTTTCAGTCATAAAAATTAAACAGGACTAAATATATGGTCCTTAACGAATATCTGCGGGGGTTCATCAGTCTCTTTCCGTGTTAATCCAACCTCAACACAAAACCACCGGCCGGTTTAATAATCAGACTAATTGGTTCACCTTTTTTGATTTTTCTAAGCTACCAGAAAAATTCATACTCAGTTTGATCTGTGTAAATCTCTGTTATCTGTGGTGAACTCTATTTTGCAGAAAACTTATAAATTGTTGTGGTATGATAGGTTTCCCCAGGTTTAAGAATGGATGAAGGAAATGTCGGTTGATTCGGAGAATCGGGAAAATGTTGTGTTTCAAGACAGAATCCTGAATACTGGTTGTATTTGATCGCGCATTTGCCGGTTATGGATCCATCCAGGAAATTACCCGTATAGAACTGCACTCCGGGCTGATCGGTATACACTTCCATAATTCGGCCGCTTAGAGGTTCAACGACCCTTACTGCCAGATCTTTAATCCTTTTTGAATCAAGGACATAATTATGATCATACCCAACCGGATTTCCTCCTGTCGCTAACAGGTCTTTTCCGATTGTTTTGGCTGTAGTAAAATCAAAGGGAGTCGCTTTTACATTTCGTAATTCACCAGTTGGAATAAGTGTGCTGTCAACCACAGTATATTTCGAGGCAGAAATCATCACTTCATGGGATTTAATGTCCCCTTTCCCGGTCAGGTTAAAATAGCTATGCTGGGTCAGGTTAATGGGCGTGGACTTATCTGATGTTGCGCTGTAATCAAAAATCAATTGATTATCATCAGTGAGGGTATAGGTAACAATAGCATTCAGATTCCCGGGATACCCCTCCTCACCATTACGGCTCAAATAACTCAGTTTGACTCCGACAGATTTTTCAGTTTTGAAATCTTCGGCCTTCCATAGGACCTTATCAAAACCCTGGATTCCACCGTGCAGATGATTTATACCGTTATTCTGTGCCAGGATGTATTTATTTCCGTCAATCTCAAACTTTCCTTTTGCAATGCGGTTTCCGTACCTTCCGACAATAGCCCCAAAATATGGATTTGCTGCCAGATAACCGGAAAGAGTGTCAAAACCAAGTACAATATCCTCAGGTTTACCATTTTTATCGGGTACCATAATTGCAGTGATACGACCGCCATAATTAGTGACTTTAAGAGTAATCCCTGAGTGATTGATCAGGGTATAAATATCTGCCAGTGATGAATCGGGCAATTTGCCGAAGGCTTTTTTGCTTACCGTACCAGGTACCTGAGCAACTTCTCTTTGATTGCAGGCAACAGAAAAGATTAGCAAACCAATCAAAAGAATCGGGATTTGAGAATAAAGATTTTTTTTCATTAATATATGACTTGAATAATGTACAATCAGGATCTAAAATTAGAATTAATATCTCATTATTTTCGATTTTGGCGGACCGGCAGAGGTGATCCCGGTAAATGTTAGTGCTGCTTTTGGAATGACTGCACAGGCATCCAGTACCTTTTATCTTTCGATGAAACCCTTTATCATTGTGAAAGAATGCGGTGGAAAATTATAAAGAATTTTATTGGAGTTCTTAACTTTTAGAGACGGTTTCTTCGTAGTCTCAACAACCGTTTTTCCAAAGTCATTTTCGGCTTTAATATCAGGGCCGTTTATTTCATAGACTTCAAAATCACCATTAAACAGACCCTCCTGTGAGATCAAGTCCGATGTAATTGCCTTGTCCTTATTGCGATTAACCACGCAAACAGTCAGTTCATTGTTCTTGTATGTCGCTGATACATCGAGAAATGGGACATTAGTCTGTTGGGTAGTAGATTCTCCCAGACCAATAAAGAATTTTTCGGTATTATAGGTTTCACAATCCACATGAACATCAAGGGCTGTTCCATGCATGTTTTTTGCAAACAACTGCATCGGATAATAGATAGTCTGTTTAAACATTCCTTTTTCATTCGTGAAGACCGGTGCAATTACATTGACAAGCTGAGCCATATTTGCCATCTTAACAATATCTGCATTTCGAACAAATGCATTTAGAAATCCGGAGATAACCAATGCATCTTCCAGGTTATAATGTTCCTCCAGAGCTCTGGCTCCAGCCATACTTTTTTCTGCACGTGCACGGTACCAAATGTTATACTCATCCCATGCAATGTAAATTGGCGGGCGGCTTCCTCGTTTTGCATTCTGCATCTCACGGTCTATCATCCCCTTGACAACACGGGTTCTCTCCTCAAGTACCCTTGGAGTAGAAATGAAATTGTAATAATTGTTATCCGGATTCCCGACATACATATGAAGTGCCAGGTAATCAATTACATCCCGAAGCTCATGAAGAATTGTAGCATTCCATTCATTTGGATCGGCCTCGGGCCGGTAATTCGAAGATCCTGCAGCAATTAATTTAATATCGGGAGAGGTTAGCTTCATGAGTTTGCCAGCTTCACGCGCTTTCTTGCTATAATCCTCTGCATTCAGATGCCCCATTTGCCAGAACCCGTCCATCTCATTTCCGAGGCTCCAGTATTTAACATTGTAGGGTTCCGGATAACCGTTCTTTTTCCGGAGTTCTGCAAAATAGGGTCCACCCTTAACATTGCAGTATTCGACCCATTGCTGCGCCTCTTCGATTGTACCGGTTCCCATATTTACTGAGAAATATGGCTCAGTATTCATCCTCCGGGCAAAGTTTATAAATTCATCGGTCCCGAAACGATTCGTTTCAAGTCGCTCCCAGGCCAGTTCCATTCTGGACGGGCGTAATTCTTTCGGACCTATTCCATCCTTCCAATGGTAATTTGACACAAAATTACCCCCCGGATAACGTGTTATAGCCACATTCAGATCCTTTACTGCTTCAAGAACATCAAGGCGAACACCTTTGTTATCCGACAGGGCTGAACCTTCCTCGTAAATTCCACCATAAACACATCGCCCCAGGTGCTCCACAAAATTCCCGTAAAGGTTTTTATCAACTTCACCTATCTTTCGGTCGATATCAATTTTGATCCGTGCATTCTGAGCTTCGGACGTAAAGGCAGTTGCGATAAGGCTGACAGTTAATAATATCAACCCTGAAATATTTCTGATTCTTTTTTGAATTATCATTTTAAGTATAAAATTATTTTAATGAATAATTTTCGTCAATAACAGGCCACTCATCTTTATTCCAATTCAGCTTTTTGATATTCAGTTTTGGTTTGCCGTTGTCATGGGCATCATAGCCATGATAAACAAGAAAATCTGATCCATCAAAACTTACTACCGCATTATGCCCTACACCATTCCAATCAGCATCACCGTGAAGCAGAATTGTTCCGCCACCCCTGATCATTTCTCTTCCTGAAAGATCAATGTATGGACCAATCAGCTTTGCAGAGCGGCCAACAATCATTTTATACGTACTGTTTACACCTTTACAGCAATAGTCGATAGAGGCAAACAAGTAGTAGTAATTCCCTCTTCTGAAAATAAATGGTGCCTCGATCGCATTTCCACCTGCTTCAACCGGATTATTATCAACTGAAGGTGGGTTTGGGGCTTTCGGATCTGATTTCCGTGTGGCAATAGTTGGGATCTGATGAATATCTTCTGCAACCCTCATCCCATCTGGTGAAAGTCTTACAAGTTTCAATCCGTCCCAGAATGAGCCGAAACATAAATACGGAGTTCCGGTTTCATCCAGTATGAAATTTGGATCAATTGCATTCCAGTTTGTCTCACCCGGCACAGATTGTATTATTTTCCCATGGTCGATCCACCTGAATTCGGGATCGGATGTATTAAGAGTCCGGTTTGTTGCCAGAC
>CAINLJ010000192.1 GCA_903850335.1 uncultured Bacteroidia bacterium
CCTCCTAACAACGCATATTCATCATTCCTACAAATCTTGCGGTACTCTGTACCTTATTAATATTTAATCATGTTCCAATGTTATCTGTTTTGAGGTTGGAGTTTCACAACTCCCGATTATTCAGCGGTAAAAACTTTTGATACAGCTTCTTCTATGTTGTATAGCCTCGAATATCCTACAAATATCATAAGTGCTCGGCACCTCGATCTCTTTGAGAACAAAATTTTTGCAAATCCTTGTTTATTAATAAAAATTCAATTTTACACCTATCCCTACAACTTTTTCATCTGAACCTAAGTAACGCTCTTTTGCCGGAACCCCGAAGAGGGTTCAACTATTGGTTGGTATAAGACTAATATATAAATAATAAGCTCATTATTAATGCTATACAACATGAAAAGATCCTTGTTGCTGATTACAATCTTATTGTTACTTGTTACCTCATCATTTTCGCAGCAGTCAACCCCCGAAATGGTTGTCCCCGGTAAATGGATCAAATCCTGGCTATTGTGCGGTCCGATTCCATTGAAGGAACCGACAGATCCTGCTGAATCGGCTGATCATCTGGTGGGATTTAATACAGATTATCTTACTAAGTCAGGGGGCGAACAAAACCCAAAAATCAAGGCTGGTGATATTTTGAGGTATCCAATGGGTACGGCGACCTGGAAACTTTATACCTCCCCTGACTCCATAATAGATTTGCGCAAAACAATTTCGCGTTCAGCACCTGTTTTTGCATACGCATATACTGAAATATTTTCTGACGAAGCAAAGGTGATCTTCCTCAGTCTGGGGTCCAACGACGGAGGCAAACTATGGATAAACGGCTTAAACCTATGGGATAATGCAGCACAGCGAGGATGTGTTGCCGATGGTGACCAAATACCCGTAACCCTTAAAAAAGGAAGGAACACATTATTGCTAAAGATAGAACAATATGGAAATAAGTGGGAATTTTGTTGCCGGTTTCTTCCTTTCTCAACCGCAGCACTCGCCCGGAGAGGAGAACTCTTCACAATTTCGGCAAACGAAATTGGTGAGGTAATGATCTCATCAAAATTTGCCACACCGGTATTAAATGATCTGATCCAAAATCTTGAAATAAAAATAACTAATGCACAGGATCAGCCTGAGCTTAGCGACCTGCGTACCTCCAATTTTTGCGGTAGTGCCAAACTTGCTGCCAGTGAATACCAGTTATACAATGCAAACTTCAATGCCCTTCTTAAAAGTGGTGAGAATATCAAACGAAAATTTTCATTCTTCGCCGGAAAACGAACTGACTACCAATTGTTTTCAAACGGAAAATCAGATTATAGAATTGCACTGAGCCCTTTGGCATCTGAATCTGAAAAATGGGCAGCGAAGGAATTACAGCACTGGCTGAAAGAGATTGGTGGAGCTGAACTTCCAATAGAAGAACTTGGGCAATCTCACACCGGACCTCAGATTGTAATCGGATACAACGGATTTATAAAAACAAAAACAGGCGCTTATGCCCCGGCAGACCTTGATGAATCGTTCAGGTATTGTAATGCAGGGCCTGACATTCTAATCTACGGAGGAAAGATCCGAGGTACAATGTATGGTGTAATGGCATATCTTGAAAATGAACTGGGCTGCAGGTTTTATACCCCATCCGTGAATGTGGTTCCAAAACGCACAGAAGCTACATTTTATTGTCTTGATCATTCGGAGAAACCAGGAGTAAGGGTAAGAAACGACTTTTATTTTGAGGCTTTTGAACCGGTCTGGGCAGCCAGAAACCGCATGAACGGTACGCTGGGTTTTAACGAATCAAAGCGGCAACCCGGAGGAACCGAGAACTACTGGGCTGTCCACACTTTTTATCCTTTAATGCCACCTGAAGAATTTTATTCCAAACATCCAGAATATTACAGTCTTATCGATGGAAAACGCATTTACGAAAGAGCACAGTTGTGCCTTACAAATCCGGATGTCTTAAGAATCATTACCGAACGGATTAAAAAAAGAATGCGCGAAAGTCCGGAATACCTCATCTACGATGTTTCTCAAAATGATTGGCATAACCCTTGTCAATGCGATAAATGTCAGGCAATTGTAAAAAAAGAAGGTGCAGAATCGGGGATTATAATCTGGTTTGTCAACCAGGTCGCAGAAGCTGTTGAAAAAGAATTTCCTGACAAGTTTATAGGAACACTCGCATATCAGTATACCCGAACTCCGCCGAAATCAATACGTCCTCATAATAATGTTGTGGTCAGGTTATGCAGCATCGAGTGTTGCTTTGCTCATGATTTCAAGTCGTGTCCTGAAAACAAATCTTTTCTTTCCGACCTGAATACATGGTCATCGCTGGCACCTCACCTGTATATCTGGGATTATGTGGTTAATTTCAGTCACTACCTGATGCCTTATCCTAATTTCAGAGTCCTTCAGCCAAATATTCAAACCTTACAGGAAAATAATTCTATCGGTATCATGGAACAGGCAGCCTATCAAAGCCGGGGAGGGGAGTTCTCAGAACTAAAATCATACCTTATTTCAAGGCTATTGTGGAATCCGGATTGTGATGTTGAGCGGGTAATAAGCGACTTTATGTACGGGTACTATGGAAGGTCAGGAAAGTTTATTCGTCAATATTTTGATCTGGCTCAAAATCTCATAACACCACAGACGCATATACATTTCGGCTTAACACCTGAGGATAAGATCTTCTCCGAGACTTTTGTGAATGAAGCATCCCAGATCTTCGATGAAGCATTGAAGGTTGCGGACAATGACGAAATCCTTCGCCGTGTTGAAATGGCCTATCTTCAAATTCTTTATCTCAAATGCAAGAGAACACCTGTACTGGCAAAGTATGACGGCAGCTATTCACGGTTATGTAAGATAGTCAAACGCGAAGGTGTGCATAATTATGCAGAAGCCGGCGAGCCACATCGTGCCGCGTTCCATAGAACAGTGGAAAATGCAAAGTAAGGCTACCCAATTTCCATCGCGAGCTCCCGAGGCATGCCACCAGTTATATTTTGCTATTTCAGACGGTTTGCCACCCTCCCACCATGCCCCTGTACCGATGATCCTGGTTTTCTGATCATGAATATTAACGAGCTTAACATGCGATTCTTCCGGTTTATAGCCGCCACAGAAAGTTAGCTGATCATTCACCCACCAGTCTTCATGCGTCACTAACTCACCCGTTTCCTGAAGGTGAACTTTAAAGGCTTGGCCGGCTATACGGGTATCCACAACCCACATCCTGTGGACACCTGGTAATTTAGGGCCGTCATGTGCAAACCTTAAAAGATATGGATTGTACTTGCTGAATTGAATATGTGTAAGTGGTATTGAATCAGACATGGCATATATAACCTTTGATTTTCCCGACAGAATATCAACAGATAAGATCTCCTTGTCGAATGGTCGGTTATTCGGTGCAACAGCAACTGCAAGATATTTACAATCACCACTCTGTGTAAGAGCGCTACTGATTTTCTTCCCCTGTGGGGCAACGGAAATAATTCTTTCCTTCACAGTCACAGATTCCACTTTTGTGGAATCCTTAATGAAGTTAATTGCAATATCCCATACAATCAGAGAGTTATTCCCTGTCATATAAACTTCATGCGATTTATAATCAACCACGCCAAACCAATAATTCTTTTCCTTTTTCTCCGGACTGCAACAGATCAGCTCACCCGTTTTAGGAATATAACCAAAAAGTTCGGTTTTACCATTTCTGTCTGATGTGAAAAACATGGGATCAGATGAAAAAGTTGTGGGGAAAGGTATAAAATTGAATTTTTATTTCATAAACAGCGATTTGCAGAAGTTTTGTTACCAAAGAGACAGAGGTGCAGAGCACTGATTATATTTGTAGAATACACGATGGGCTATGCA
>CAINLJ010000193.1 GCA_903850335.1 uncultured Bacteroidia bacterium
AGGTATGGCTGCACCTGGACATGTCTCTGTATTGAAGCCCCAAGCACCACCTAGCTTAGTATCAGTAAACCAATAATATGGAGGAGTCCAGGCATACGGTCCCATCATTTTCATTCCTGTCGGACCGCTGATATCACTAACGAGGGGAACCGTGGCTACAACATTATTGTTTTCTGTCCCTGCTCCACCTGCTGAGGTAGAATAGGGTCGTGACGGATCATATTTTTTGAAAAGCTCAACATATTTCATTTCAAGCTTAGGACAGGGGAGTTTGTCACTTCCCAACATCCACAAATATATACTGGGATGGTTACGAAGCCAAAGCATCTGGTCTTTCCATGAATCAGACAATAGTTTAATATCTTCATCATTTACAGCTCCGCCATATTTTTCATGACATTGTTTATGCAGGTACTCTTCCCATTCCCAGATACAATTGTAGCCAATCATCACTAAAATACCGTATTCATCACACAGGTCATAAAGGTTATCATCCTTACCCCAGAACCCTTCGCAACGGATACTATTCAGATTCATGTGACGGATATATCGCATCTGGGCTTCCACAGATTTACGGGTATCCCGCAGGAAGATGTCATCAGCCCATCCGCCACCTTTGATCAGAATGAATTTGCCGTTTATTTCGAAGGTGCGGTTTTTTTCTTTATTCAGGTAGCTGCGTATTTCGCGTATCCCATATTTCTTTTCGACACTGTCGATAACTTTATTATCGGCGACAAATTCTGTTTTCAGCTTATACATCCTTGCCTTACCCATTCCGTTAGGCCACCATAATTCGATATTTTTAACTGACAACTCCTTAAATTCCTCAGGTTTAAACCTGTATGAAAGTGTATCATTGGCACCGATAGTTACTTTCTTTTCAACTTTACCCACCTCAAAATCAACCCTTAATATACCCTCAACGGGTTTATTTGTGCTATTAACAAGCTCAGTCTGAATATAAAGGTCGGCTGCGTTTTTAGTGATTGTGTCAACTTTTGAATACACAAACGGGCTTCTTATCTTTATTCCGTCGTTTATTTCGAGAAAGACCTCCCTAAAGATACCCATGCTTCGATCGGAAGGAATTGGGTTCCAGTCGCAGAAGCCCAATGAATATTCACCGTAGGCATACTGAGAGAGTTTAAGAGCCAAAACATTTTCGCCTTCCTTTGCAAAGGAATTAATATTAAAGGTAAACATTTTGTAAGTGCCAGCAAATAAATCGTTTCCTACGACTTTTTTACCATTGATCCACAGGTCAGCACGGTAGTTTACTCCATTAAAGTGCAACGAAATATTTTTCTTTAAATCGTCACCATTAAGTTTAAAGGTTGTCCGATACCACCAGGGTTGCTTAAATTGCAGGGTATCCACGTTTTTCATGTTGATACCAAAAGTAGGATCTTCAATTACATTATTAACTGAAAGACTACCCATGACTGTTCCGGGAACTACGGCATCATACCATGATTTAACATCAAAGTCACTTTGGGATATTGACTTTTCATTAATTCCTGCTAATTTGTCCATGGGTTGTATTTTCCAGTCATTGGTTATTGTTTCAACCCTTGGATACGAATTGCAGACAGACGACTGTCGGCAGGAAAGCAGGAATAAAATTGGCGTTATGAGAAATAATATTGATGCAGACCGACTATATTGCTTCTTCATTTTGGGAATTAATTAGTTTAATTTAGTAAGAGGAAATTTCCAAACTGTTAACAGCATGCGATTTAAATGCATTAGCTGAATGCAAATACCTCAAAAACCCGAAATAATTTACTTGTCAATTTTGGTTTACAAACATTAACTGTAACACTATCAAAGAAAAAAGATTAGGCTCAGAATAACTTCAAGTATTTTATTAAGTTTACATTTTATTTTAACCCTATTTTCGTATTTCTTCTTATCTGACTGGTAAAAAGGTTAAAATTCTTAATAAAAATAATTTACATTCCAAGCTTAAAGAGGCAAGATGGCTTAGTTTAACCTTGTTTACTGATTTTCTCTAATTTTTCAAGGTTAATGACTTTTATTTTTCTTCCATCCATTGCAATTACTTTTTCTCCTGCAAAAGTTGACAGCGTACGTATTGCATTTGAGGAAGTCATATTGGAGAGGTTAGCCAGGTCTTCGCGGGGCAAATAAACTCTAAGTGTCTTATTATCATGCTCAAACCCATATTTTTCAATTAAAAGGAGTAGCGATTCAGCTAGTCTTCCCCTGATATGTTTCTGTGTAAGGCTTACAGTCCGGTGATGTGAAAAGCCAAGCTCAAGTGCAAGGTCTTTCAAAAGAGCCAGGGCAAAATCATAATTTCGCAGTAACACATTGTACAATATTTCGGGTGGAACTGTAATAATTTCAGAATCCTCTATGGCAATTGTTGTTCCGTTATGTGGCTCACCCGCAATGAGTGAACGGTAACCAATTAAACCGTTTTTAGGTATCATGCGGATAATCTGGTCACGACCTCCAATACCTTCCTTGATCAACTTAACCATGCCTTCCTTCAGATATTGCATCCCAACAGGCATCTCGCCTTCACGGTACACAAATTCATTCTTTTTATACCGCCTGATTTCGTGGGACTTCTCAAGTAATGCCTTCTCTTCAGGTTTCAAAAGATTGAAGATACAATTTTCACCTTCAAACTGACTCTCATAGAATTGACCTGATTCCACCATTTATAGCCCGTTTAACTGTTATAAAACATCAAAATTAAAAATTTTATTGAATTATAATGCATATTTCGCCACAATTGGCATCTTCCTTCCGAATCCAAATGCCTTGGATGAAACACGGAGGATAGGTGGAGTCTGGAAACGCTTATATTCGTTTCGGTTTACCATCAGAACTGTCTTGTGAACTGTGGCTTCGTCAAAACCCGATGCCACAATTTCAGCAGGACTCTTTGCTAATTCTATATAATCAAACAATATCTTATCCAGCACAGCATAATCAGGTAGTGAATCGGAATCTTTCTGGTCAGGGCGGAGCTCGGCGGAGGGAGGCTTCAGGATTGTATTCAGTGGTATTACCTCTGAATCCTTGTTAATAAATCTGGCAAGTTCAAAAACATCACTCTTGTAAACATCACCCAGGACAGACAAACCACCATTCATATCTCCATACAATGTTCCATAACCGACAGCCGACTCACTCTTATTGGATGTATTCAAAAGGATATGACCAAACTTATTGGACAAACCCATGAGAAGAGTTCCTCTTATCCGAGCCTGAATATTTTCCTCAGTCAAATCATGCGCCAAGTCCTTGAAAACAGGTTTTAACGTATCCTCAAATGCCTCAACGACAGGATGAATTTTAATAATATCATACTTGACTCCAAGGTTTTCGGCTAATTTTACAGCATCATCAATTGAATGATCCGATGAGAATTTAGAGGGCATCAGCAAGACATGAATATTTGCTTTACCCAATGCCCTTTCGGCAAGGACAAGTGTAACTGCAGAATCAATACCCCCCGAAAGACCCAGAGTCGCAGTTTTAAATCCAGTTTTTCTAAAATAATCACCTATTCCGAGTACCAGAGCATTAAAAATTTTCTCAATAGTCTTGCTTTCAGCCTGCATTTTCTGTTCATGAGTGGGATTTTCTGTGTCAATAACCAAAAAATCCGGAGAGAAATAAGCAAGCTCATTAATGATACTGCCTTTATTATCGACGAACAGCGAACCTCCGTCAAAAATCAGTTCAGTCTGAGCCCCGATCTGGTTGACATAAATTATGGGTACATTATGTTTTCTGGCATTATCAAGTAGAATCTCTTTTCTGAGTTTTTCCTGATTATAAGAAAAAGGAGATGCAGAGAGATTAATAATCAAGTCAGGATGCAGTTTTGAATACTCCTCAACCGGGCACAGTGAATATAGATTCTCCCTCCCAAATGCACTGAAAACCGGCTGATTGTACCACAGATCCTCGCAAATTGTAACTGCCAGCTTTAAACCATTCAGTTCGATAAGGTTGAAAGTACGGTTAGGTTCGAAATGGCGATACTCATCAAATACATCATAGGTAGGCAAAAGGGTTTTATTATAAATACTATCAATTTTACCCTCTTTAAGAAAATAAGCTGAATTAAAAAGCATTTTGCCATTCGGAGAATTATTGATGCTTGGACCCCCAACAAGTGCAGCAATACCCAGGCAATGGGAAGCGATCTTATGAACAGACTCCACACATCTGTCAATAAATTCCCGGCGTTCCAGCAAATCGTTCGGATAATAGCCACAAACGGCAAGCTCTGAAAAAACAATAAGTTCAGCACCTTGTTTTTTGGCAATCTCAATATTTTGAATGATCTGACCGTTGTTTGAATCGAAATTTCCTATATGATAATTTAACTGGGCAAGTGCAATCTTCATGAAAAATCTTTTTAATTTTCAGCTGTGTATTAAAAAACGAAGCCTAATCTTAAACGCAAAACATTCAGTGTAGTGGCATCATTTATTCTGGCATTTCGTGTGGCATCGACGAATCCGGATGAATAAATTAACCCTCCGGTCAGGGCATTTCCACGCCCAAGCTCATATTCCAATCCTGCGCCAACATTAAGTCCGATGTTATAAAATCGTATCTCCTTTCTTATTACTTCTTTTCGGGTTGAACTGCCTTCTTCATTGCTCGTTGCCTTTGTTTTTAAATTAAACCAGTTTGTTAATCCAAACTGTGCGAAATAACGCATCCTGTTAAAATTCCGTGTTCGCATTTTTAGAGCAAGTGGAACTTCAAGGTTTTGAAGATAATAATTAACTGTTGTGCCACCTGGAAGTTGCTTGGGGCCGAAGGGAACAGGAGTATTATAAACAAGAGACCCTCCGGCAGTGCATATTGTCAATCCTGTGACAATCATATAATTGTCTGAATGTAGAAAAATGTCACCTTCCACTCCATATCCAAATCCGGTAAAAACTTTACCATGGCCTATAAACTTTGAATCAGAGGTCATCCAGGATACCTGTGGGCTGGCAAGAAAAGTCAGATCATACGTCCTCTGAGCGTACAAAAATTCCACAACTGACAGAAACAGAAGCATCAGAAAGGCTTTTTTCTGGACCTGTGAATTTTTAAACTTAGTTCTCCCGTTCATTTTATATTTTTACGCCCATTGTACAGAACAAATGTAGTTAAAATTTAAAATGGTAATCTATGCAAAAAGCATTCCTGTTGCCTCTATTGCTCGTTATTTTGGTAAGTTGTCAGAGAAACCCCTTGAAAGTTAACGTGTCCGGAATTGATTTAAAAGTTAATTTAAAGCGTCTGGATCAGGATATTTTTAAAGTAACGCCGGAAAATCTGTCAAAGGTGATACCTGAACTGAAGCAAAAGTACGGATCATTTTTTAACGCTTATAATGAGAACGTTATTGCATTGGGTGATCCATCAGATCCTTTATATTCAACCTATCTGAATACGTTTCTTACAGATGGCACCTGTGTTGCTTCCCGTCATACGACTGATTCTGTTTTTCATGATCTGACAAGTATTCAGGCAAAAGTAGAAGATGGATTTCGGCACTTTAAATATTACTTTCCAAACAAAAAAATACCTGAGGTAATAACAATAATTTCCGGTTTTAATCAATCTGTGATTCTTACTTCGGATGCTATCGGTATCAGCCTCGACAATTACCTGGGGGAGGATTGTCAGTTTTACAAGAGGTTGGGCTTACCTGCCTTTAAGAGAGAAAATATGCAGGGTGCAAAAATCCCGACTGATGTGCTCTATGCCTGGGGAATATCCGAATTCGAATTTGATGAAGCAAATAACAACCTCCTTTCACAGATGATCTACCAGGGTAAGATGCTTTATTTTTTAGATGCAATGTTTCCTGAAGAACCAGATCAGCTTAAGATAGGATATAAACCAGAAAAGATTGACTGGTGTAAGAAGAATGAATCGGGTATGTGGACCTATATCGTTGAACACAAACTATTATTTACCTCAGACCGTATGAATATTATCCGGTTCATAAATCCTGCACCGTTTACATCAGCGTTCACTACTGAATCACCCGGAAGGGCAGGTATATGGATAGGGTGGCAAATTGTAAGGAAGTATATGAATAAACACTCCCCGGTCACTCTAATGGAGCTAATGGCCGATACGAATTATCAAAAAATCCTCAATGAGTCGGGATATTCGCCGGAGGATTAGAAAAAGGGGACGAATTTTACGACGACTCAACGACGGGACAACAACATTATGATGATTAGGAGTTTAGGCTTGTCTGGTTCTGAAATAGGTTTACAGAAAAAATAAACACGAATCAGGATTATGAAGGTAAAAGTAAACGGTTTTACGGACGAATCACAATTAAAACCCTGAAAGGGTGAAATGATTCTAACCCCCAGTGCAGTGAAACGGAACTGGGGGAAAGGATGATAGGCCCGTAAAACTTCCGCGGGCTAACGACTGCAAAAGCACAAACCTCCATGTCGGACGGCGGCACATGTGGGCGACTCACCGACGGGACTTCGCACCAACGACTTTTACGACTGAATGAAGACTAAAAGAACCGGTCCTGAATTAGAACCGGCTTTATAAAGTGCTTTGCAGAAAATATTATTTCACCTGGAGCTTAATATTGCGATACCATACGTCATTACCGTGATCCTGTAGTCCAATATAACCTTCCTTAGCCACCTTAGCCCAGTCGGGATTGTAGGAAGGGAATTTTGAACCAGCTACAAGTTCATTCCATTCAGGAGTCCAAAGGTGATATTCAAGAATTTTCTGACCATTTTGAAAATGAATTACAGTTCCTTGATAAACAAGAATTTCAGCGCTGTTCCATTCACCGGCAGGCTTTGTATTTTGCGGATTTGCAGGAATAAGATCATAGAGTGAGCCTGCCTGCCTGTTTCCATCTTTGCCAAGCATCGCATCCGGATGACGGTCATTATCCAAAACCTGAAACTCAGGAGCTGTTCTCCAGATTTCTTTACCCGGAATTTCCTGAGCCAAATAGAAAATACCTGAGTTACCTCCATCGGAGATCTTCCATTCGATTTTAAGATAAAAATTTGCGAATTTCTTGCCATAAATTAGGTCACCACCATTGACAGATCCGGCTTCGCCATTACCTGAACCTTTTAAATGAATAGCTCCGTCTTCAACCGTCCAATCGGCTGGAAAGGCTGTCTTATTATAGCCACGCCATCCATCACTTGTTTTGCCGTCAAAAAGCAGGATCCAGCCTGTTTTCTTCTCTTTTTCTGTCAGGGTATTGATTGCGGCTTTCTCTGTGTTACCCTCATTTTTCTGCGGAACTGCATTACAGTTTAGGGTGAAGAAAACTGCAACAAATAAAAGCAAAAGTGTACTTTTCATCGATATAAAATTTAAATTCATGAATTAATTAAACGGACCTAAATACACTAAATTTTCTATTGAGATGAAATCAAATTAGTATAATCAGGTTACAAATTTTCAAAATTCTTTTGGATTTAACCTATTGTTTTTTCTAAAATAAGGGTACAAAAATAAGAAAACGAAAAAAATCTGAGATCCAGTATTTTATAAATTCAAACATTAAAAATTGATTATTGCTATAACACCCTGATTTTTATATTTCTAAACCAGACATCATAACCTTTATCCTGCAAGCCGATTATACCTTCTTGAGCTACATTTTCCCAATCCGGATTTAGCCCGGGGAATTTCGATTTTTGAACAAGGGCCTTCCATTGTGGTGTGCCAAATTCGTATTGTACAACAACGGCTCCATTTTGCCTGTGAACAACTTTTCGATTGTCACAAATTATCTCAATTGAGTTCCATTCTCCGGCTGGCCTGACGTTTTGCGGCCTTGCCGGAATAAGGTCATAAAGCGAACCTGCCTCTCTGTTTCCGTTCGTTCCCTTAAATGGATCCGAACTATTTTCGTTGTCCAGAATCTGCATTTCGGGAGCACTCTTATAAAGTGGCCAGTCATCCACCTCTCTGCCTAAATAAAAGATTCCGGAGTTACCGCCTTTTGCGACTTTCCACTCCATACGCAGATCAAAACTGGAAAAAAGCTTTCCTGAATAAACCAGATCACCACCATCAGCCTTACCTGCCTCTCCTCTTGCAGATTCACTTAGGCATCTTATAGTTCCATCTTCGATGACCCATGCCGCCGGAAAGCTTTTCTTATTATATCCACGCCACCCTGTCGTGGTCTGACCATCAAACAAAAGTTCCCATCCTTGTGCTTTTTCAGCATCTGTCAGCTGATTTACCGGTCCTTTCGAACAGCATTCGACATTTTCCGGTTTTTTGCTCATCAATAAATTTTCCTGTGGACTCTTTTTTGTACTGAACCGGCAGCCCGATACAAGCAGAAATACCATCAATGGTAAAAGATATGATTTGTTCATAAAAGCTATTAAATTGTTGATCCAAATTTAATCAAAAAGATCATTGGGAAAATTGGGCAGACCAAATATGTATTAGATTTGCAATATTAAGATCAGGATATGATTAATCCGTTCTTAAAAATGAAATAAAACAACGAAGTTATGGGTAAAAGAATTGCTATTCTTACCGCAGGTGGCGACTGCCCTGGTTTGAATGCTGCGATCAGAGGTGTTGGAAAAACCGCTATTGTTAAATATGGGATGGAAGTAATCGGTTTTACTGCGGGATATAGCGGGTTGATCAGAAAAGAATTCGTCGAGCTGGATGAGACCAAACTTTCAGGCATTTTAACTCTTGGAGGAACTATCCTTGGGACTTCGCGCGAAAAACCTTTTAAACTTGAAAAAGGGCTGGCCCACAATGATAAACCGGGATTAATTAAGAAACACTATGAGGAGCTGGGCCTTGATTGTGTCGTATGTATAGGAGGTAATGGAACAATGAAGACGGCACACCTTCTTTCTCTTGAAGGACTTAATGTGATAGGAATTCCGAAAACAATTGATAATGATGTTTATGGAACAGAAATAACATTTGGATTCGACTCTGCAGTAAGTATTGCCACCGAAGCGATTGACAGGTTGCACTCAACTGCCAACTCTCATCAGCGTGCGATGGTAATTGAGGTAATGGGGCATAATGCCGGCTGGATAGCCCTTTACGCAGGTGTTGCAGGTGGAGGCGATATTATCCTGATTCCCGAAATAAGTTATAACATTAATAAAGTCTGTAAGACCATTGAAGAACGATTCTCTAAGGGCAAAGTATCGGCTATCGTAGTTGTTGCGGAAGGGATTCAAAAACCTGAAAATGTTTCTGCCGCCTCTTATATCGTTTCTAAAATCCAACAATACACGAAGATAGAAGCACGTGAAACCAGACTGGGATATGTTCAGCGTGGAGGCAGCCCCTCAGCAATGGACCGGATCCTGGCAACCCGATACGGGGCTTACGCCGCAGAACTTATCGCCAAAGGGGTATTTGGAAAGATGGTTGCAATTCATGGTGATGTCCTAAGTGCCGTTCCTTTGGAGGAAGTTGGTGGCAGACTTAGTCTTGTTGATCCGAACCATATGCTTATAAAAAAGGCACGTAATATGGGAGTGCTGTTCGGAGATGAATAATTAGTGACTTAAATTTTACCTTTAAATAAAAAACCGGGGATGAAAAGTTTAGTTGGAATCGTTAGTCTGGTGATTTTTAGTATATCCTTTCAGGAAATAAAAGCACAGCAATTCTCAGATATCCGGTTTGAGGTAATGGATCATGCCTTCGGAAAAATCAAGGAAGAAGCAGGTCCCGTAAATTTTAATTTCAAATTTACAAACACAGGCAAAATTCCATTACTCATTCAGGGTGTTGAAGCTTCGTGTGGTTGTACAACACCCGAGTGGAGCAAAGAACCGATCCTTCCAGGGAAAAATGGGCTTATTGGGGTATCCTATAACCCGGAGCAACGACCCGGAACATTTGCCAAGAGTATTACGGTAACTGCAAATGTTCCAAGGGCGGTTCGGGTATTGACAATCTCAGGAGAGGTAATTCCGCACCCTTTGGCAATCAATGATCTGTACCCTGTTGATTTTGGAAAACTAAGGTTTTCATCCGGTGAATTATCCTTTGTACGTATTAAGGATAATGAGATAAAAACAGACACAATCCGTGCGTACAACCCTGGAACAATTCCGGTTTCGCTGAATTTCAAAATAATTCCCAACTGGCTGACAATTAAATCTTCTCCTGAGCTCCTTCAACCAAATTCAAAAGGTATCCTTGTCATAACCTTTGATGCAAAAAAGAGAGCAGAATACGGATATATTACAAACCGGGTATATTTCTCATACAATGGTGAAGAAAAATACAATAATGCGTTTGTGATCAGTGCAACAATTGAAGAAGATTTCTCTAAACTTAGTGCCGCCGATCTGGCAAATGCTCCACATATAGAATTTAACAGCAGAACTTTTGATTTCAAGGAAATTTCCGCAGGACAATCTGTGTATTATACTTTTACGATTTCAAATAAGGGGAAGCGGGATCTGATTATAAGAAGCGTTACTGCGTCATGCGGATGCACAAGTGGAAAGCCAACTTCAAATATTATTCCACCGGGAGGAAATACTGATCTAAAGGTTTCATTCGACTCCTATGGGAAAACCGGGTTACAGAATAAGATTATTACTATAATCACCAATGATCCTGAACATTCAACAACCCTGCTTAGAGTAATAGGGAATGTAAAAGATAATAATTGATGGATAGTCTTTCGCCAAGATAACCTTGTTGTAAAAAAGCATATAATTATGAGTCATAATCATGCTGAGAATGATCCAAAGTATATTGGGCTTAATGTTAATGCTGGAGTTGAGAAGCCCGAACCTGTTAATGCAGATTCGGTAAAAAGGTTTTTGACAAAAGGGAAACGTCAGATTCTCTCTCCGGATGAATACTTTAACGGAATCATTGAGGGGAACATCACCATTCTAAGTCAGGCTGTTACACTGGTTGAAAGCAGCAAACCGGAGCATCAGAAAGTCGCGCAGGAGATTATAATTAAGTGTCTGCCCTATGCAGGTAAGTCTGTCAGACTGGGCATAACAGGAGTTCCTGGTGCAGGTAAGAGCACATTTATTGAATCGCTTGGAAAGCATATCACAAGTAATCAGGGAAAGCTTGCTGTTCTTGCAATTGATCCAAGTTCTGAGCGGTCAAAAGGTTCGATCTTAGGTGATAAAACGCGTATGGAAGAACTTTCATCCGATCCTAATGCCTATATCCGTCCCAGTCCTTCAGCAGGATCACTTGGAGGTGTAGCGCGTAAAACACGTGAAATTATAATATTGTGCGAAGCGGCAGGGTTCAGCACAATCTTTATCGAAACTGTTGGTGTAGGCCAGTCGGAAACTGTCGTACATTCAATGGTCGACTTTTTCCTCCTTATTCAAATAGCGGGTGCAGGAGACGAGTTACAAGGGATCAAGCGAGGTATAATGGAAATGGCAGATGCAATCGTAATCAACAAAGCCGATGGAGATAATTATGAAAAAGCACAACTTGCAGCAGCTCAATTTCGGAACGCACTCCATCTTTTTCCTGTCACTGATTCCGGCTGGAGCCCTCCGGTTTTAACTTGTTCTGCACTGGAACATAAAGGAGTAAAGGAGGTTTGGAAGATTGTAAATGAATATGTCGCCAAAACAAAGGAAAATCTATATTTTCAGAACAGACGAAGCGATCAGTCCAGATATTGGATGTATGAAACGATAAATGAAGTACTCAGGTATAATTTTTATCACAATCACCTTATTAAACCTAAACTCCCCCGATATGAAAATCTGGTCCTTGATAACACTATGAGTTCCTTCATCGCAGCCCATGAATTGCTGGATACATATTTCAAGTCAATTGGAAATGAATAACCGTTGTTTGTCAGTCAAATTGTTTTAATATCTTTGTTTGCGATTAAACATCAAAACTATTTTAGTCATTGTCATAAATCATTCTAAAATGAGAAATCTTTTTGCTTTTGTTATTGTCTGTTCAATTTTGCTTTTTTCCTGTTCAAAACCTGACGGGTATGTTATAAAAGGCCATATCAAGGGGAAAGACAACGGTCTGATCCAATTAATGAAATATCAGGATGGTAAATGGACCGTTGAAGATTCTGCTTCTATTAAGGACGGGAAATTCGAGTTAAAAGGGAAAACGGCACTTCCGGAGTTGCGCATAGTCGCAATAAAACCACAGACTGTCGTTGCTCAGTTTTTTGCAGAAAACGGAACTCTTACATTGACCGCATACATGGACAGTTTAAATGCTACAGAAGTTAAAGGGTCTAAATCAAACGACGAATTTTCGATTCTAAAAAAGGAACTCAAGAATATTTCAAAAGAGACACAGGGATTGCAACAGAAATACAATGCTGCCAGACAGACCGGAAACGAAGAAGAAATGAAGAGAGCTCAGATTGACTATGAAGCCATGATGGGGAATCAAAAGGTTTACACAAAGAATTTTGTCCGCGAACATCCAAAATCCACAGTTTCTCCTTTAATCGTGCTCATGCAAAGGGTTCAGGACATGTCGGCACATGATATTGATACACTTGTAGCATTTTTAGATCCTTCTATTCAATCTTCGATCTATGTCACTGAACTCAAAAAGATTGCGGATAAATCAAGGGCTACCGACGTTGGAGCAATTGCAAGTGAAATAACTGAAAATTCTCCTGAAGGAACCCCTCTCTCCCTCTCTTCTTTGCGTGGAAAGGTCGTACTTATCGATTTCTGGGCATCCTGGTGCAAACCTTGTCGTCAGGAGAACTCGAATCTGGTTGTTACATATAATAAATTCAAAAATAAAGACTTCGATATATTCGGAGTTTCACTCGATAAGGATAAGGAAGCCTGGAAAAAAGCAATTGTTGATGATATGCTTTCGTGGCATCAGGTTTCAGATCTTAAATATATGCAAAATGAGGCTGCCGTAAGGTACGGAATCCATCAAATTCCTTCCAACCTGTTACTGGATAAACAAGGCAAGATAATTGCTAAAAACCTCTACGGTGAACAACTTGATCAAAAACTAACGGAAATACTTAAATAGAGGGTATATACAAGTTTCGTTATTTATCGATAATAATTTACAGGACCGTTGAGTTTAATGGTTTATTCCTGAATTAAAGGATTATAAGAATGATGACCCGTTAGATTCCCAATTACCACACAATTCCATTGCGTATGAACAAAGGAATCCTGCAATATTTAATTTTCTTCATTCTATCATCGGGTGTAGTGAACGACATAAAAGCCCAACCTGCAGCGGAGAAGGTAAAAGCAGAGATACGTGAAGTCCTTAATATTTGGAATGAGACAGCTAAGAAGGCAGACGTTGACCGGTGTTTATCATTGTTTGATGATGGGGATGATGTAATACTGGCAGGTTCAGACATAGGTGAGATATGCAGGGGAAAAGCTCAGATCCGTAAATGGCTCTCCGCAATTTTTGCGCATGCAAATTTTTCATGGGACATGAAGACTATTGACATAGACTACAACGGTAAGACGGCCTGGGTCTTTGTTGAAGGAGCAATGATCGTACAATGGGACAATGGTCAGACAGTGAAAACTCCGTATCGATTTACAGGAATCATTGTCAGGAAAAATAAGGTCTGGAAATGGAGGCTGTTTAATGGATCAATCCCCAGGGGAGAAAAATCATAACAGGTAACAGATATCTGTTTGAAAGCTAATCGAGACAGGATGCAGTCCCTGTTCTTTGGATCTTCAGATACTTGATCAGTAATTAATTTACCAGAATCAGACAACTGAGAAAAAATCCTGCATCTGAAGAGTTTCTACATCTGAAACAAATTTCCTGTAACTTTCAGAGGACATATTTTTTACTGGCAGTCGAAATTGCCCGGTATCAAAACCAATATACTTCATGTATGCTTTCCCGGTAGCTATACCCCCATATTTGCCCAAAAGCCTGATCATATCGATTGACATTTGCTGAAGCTTCCGGGCCTCCGGAAAATCACCTTTGTCGTATGACTCTATTAACCTGTAATAAAGAGGGGCAGCATAATTAAACGTACTCCCAACCGCACTGCGTGTTCCAAGGATTAGTGCCGGCAGAATATTTTCATCACGGCCCCACATCATGTCGAATTTTCCATCCATGAAATGTGTACAACTTAAGAAATCCATGAAATCTTCGTGAGTAAATTTAATTCCAGCCAGATTTGGAATAAAGGTTGCGGCTTGTTGGAGGAAATCAAACATCGGGACATAACATCCGCTTAAAACAGGAATGTGGTAAAAATATACAGGTAAATTCGGAACAGATTCAGCTATGATTGCCACATATTCAGCAAGTTGTATGGCATTTGCAGGCTTAAAATAATATGGCGCAACAATTGCAATAGCATCAATCCCACAATCACGGGAATGCTGGGCAATGTCAATACACTCTTTGTAGGAGGTTCCACCAACCAGGTTAATTACCTTCACTTTTCCTTTTCCCCTGGACTGATCGGTCCAGTTTTCAACGACTTTCATTTTCTCCTTTACTGAAAGCGAAACTCCCTCTCCAGTTGAACCGTTTATAAAAGCACCAACGATTTTATTTTTATCAAGAAAATTGTAATATCGTTCAATAAATTCATATATAACCTCTCCTTTTTCATCCATAGGAGTGAAAGGTGCCGCAATGAGTCCTTCAAATTTTTTCATGATTCATATAAAGGTTAACAGGAAAATAAGATCCCTTAACATACCAGGCCACACGCTACTATGACCGTACCTTTCCACTTTTTCTAAATGCCTTGTAAATTAGATAAAGCACGTAAATGCCTCCAATAACCAGGATAATCATGATAAGTTCCTTATAATACTTATCCAGAAGATCTTTTTGAGAATAGAAAAAATAACCAAGCATTGCCAGTATAATGTTCCAGGCTGTTGCACCTATTGCGGTGAAGAGGATAAAATCACGCATCTTCATATTCGCCAATCCTGCAGGGATCGAAATAAGGTGCCTTATTCCGGGTACAAGGCGTCCAATCAGCGTAGATGTCTTTCCGTTTTTTAAGAAATACTGTTCTGTCTTCTCAATTGCCGATTGATCGACCATCATTAAATGGGCAAGACGAGTGTTGACAAATTTCATAAGCAGCTTATTACCAAGCCATTTTGCCATATAATAATTAAAAAGAGATCCTGCGACTGCCCCCATTGACCCGGCAAATATCACAAAAAAGATATTCATGTCACCGTTAGCGGCTTTAAAGGCGGCGGGTGGAATGACCAGCTCACTGGGGAAAGGAATAATTGTGCTCTCAATCGCCATGAGCAGAAAGACAGTCCAGTATGTTATATGCCCCATGTACCAGGTGAGAACCTGTTGAAAAAGTGTGCCCATAAGAGTATTTTGGGCAAAGCTAAACTTTTCCTGAGTTAAATGCAATAATCTGCTTTTGGAACCGATTACGGCAAATGGAAACTTTTTAGCCAATCTGATATCTGTGCAGCTTCTGGTGTAAGATTATGAAATTCAATATCACCGTTTTGGGAAAGGATAATCTCACGAAAGGTATTTGCTGAACCAGTTTCAGGAACAAGAATTTTGCATAGAATGGCACCCATATCTGCACCGCGCATTGTTGGTTCACTCATTTTCCCATTCATTGCAACATAGGCAAGTTGCTGATATTTAGCAATATCTGCACTATGGATCAATGTATCTTTCTTAATAGAGGCGCTGATATTACTGTTTATTTCTTTAAGAGAAAGTAAATTATTAGTGGCAAATATCCAGGGAGTCGTCTTGTCGAATGAATATATTTCGCCTGCCGGATTTATAATAATTCCACCATGACTATATCCCCATGCATGGTTCAGATATTCATACAGAAAATAAGAATTCACCTGTTTCGGTTCCAGTACCTTACCCACTGGCTCCTGACAAGCAAATAAAAGGCATTGGGCCAGGAGAAAAATTAAACCTGTTTTAAAAATTTTCTTTACCATTTCTGTTATAAATTAAAGAATTGTCGGGTGTTTCACGGTAGTTTAATTCGTTAGCAGGGGATTTTCAACCTTGCCTGCAAATAATATGGCCCCTGTATCCTCTTCAGTTATAAAAAACAGAAAAGGACGGGTTGCATGAAATTCAGCAGCTCCGGGACCTACACTTGTAACGCCAATCCCGATCGAAGTCGCTGCGGCAGCCTCAGTACCTTCCTCATTAACATCGATAAACGTCTTATGTTTAACCTTTGTAATGAATAATCTATCCGTAGCATTTATCTTTGGGAAACTTGCCTGAGTACTTGAAAAAGCTACTGCCATTCCCAATGAAGATAAGATATCGTTGAGGTCGCCCGCCCATTCAAACTTGAAACGTGGCATCCAGACATCCACTTTGGTTTTCATATTCAAGGCAGTTTTAAGAGACGCCCATGAAGCATCACTCATTTGCTGAATAAGCTGATCAGCCGATTGACCAATATCAGGAAGAAGCAGCACCATATTAAACTTTCCGCGACCATAAGGCATTTTCAAGGCACGATATCCACTTTGTTCTGAATAACCATACTGCTCCTTTATTTTCATGAATGGCACAGTTACTGCGCTCCCCGAAAAAGGACTAAATGAACCACTTACTGTATTAGACTTTTCAAACTGCACCTTCCACTTCCCATTAAAATAGATTGCATTTATAAGAAACATAATCTCATCAGCAGAAATCTGATCCAATATCTTTGGAATTTTAGCATTTGTCTTTGCGTTTACCCAAGCATTAATTGTTGAAAGTGCTGACTGATCAAAGTCGAGTTCAGTAACCTGTGCATCATAATACTTTTTGTTTACTTGAATGAAATTATCCAGGACCGGATAGTTCTTACGTATCCAAATCGAATTCGCAATGTTCATAACAACCTTTGAATCAGCCAATTTCAAAGCACCTACAAGATCTAGCCAAATTTGATCAATCTCTTCAGGAGTAAGTGTGCCCAATCCCAGGGTATTGATTATAGCAGACTTAGTGTCACCCTCAGCCCCATTCAATACCATAGAGATAGCAAGTGAAATACTTAACGGCGACACCATAACATTATGTCCACCGCTGCTGGGTACAATTTTTAACAGATTAAAGGTAAACGAATTCCCGGCAGTTACTAAACCTGCAGATTTCTGAGTTAAAACGATATCAGCAGGCACAGGATCCTGATGTACATTTTTTGAACAACCGGCAGAAATTAGGATCAGAAACAGAATCACAGCTATTAATTTTACTTTCATGGTGGCAAAGGAATTTGGAATATATCTTTCTTATATTAAAATTAGTACAATATTTATGCCAAATAACTGTGTAAAACACTGTTTTTCAATACATTTTTTGGCCAAAATTCTAATCTGTAATTCTGTGATGTTTTTAGCCCACTTAAAATTAAATTTTCTAAAATAAAAAACGCAACCTTTCGCGTTAAAATCCTTTCTTATCCATAAAAAGTTTCTTTGTCGTTCTTTAACATATTTTAAAATAATTGATTAAAATTTTCCTGTTTCTTCGGGCTTGATTTTTGTTGAATGTTTTTAATGACGAACCTGGAAGAAACAATAAGAAAATGTGTCTCAGGAGACAGAAAAGCTCAGACAGCTCTGTACAATCTTTTTTCATCCAGGATGTATGGGGTATGTCTGAATTATTCGAAGGATGCTGCAGAGGCTGAAGACAATCTGCATGACGGATTTATCCGGGTATTTACAAAGATTTCACAATATGAGTTTAAGGGATCTTTTGAAGGGTGGATGAGACGGATCATGGTGAATACATCCCTCGAAAAATTCCGAAAAAACAACCAGTTGTACCCTGTCGGGGACATGATGGCTTATGAGAGTCTGCATTTTTCGGAAGATACACTATCCTCCATATCGGCAGAAGAACTGATGAAGATTGTTCAGGAGCTGCCACCACGATACAGGATGGTATTTAATCTTTATGCAATCGAAGGATATTCACATCAGGAGATTGCCAAATTAATGGAAATTAACGAAGGAACATCCAAGTCAAACCTTTCCAGAGCTCGTGTGATACTTCAAAAGAAGGTCATTGAGAATTTCGGACTGGGGAAAAATACGATTACAACTATACTATGCTAACTGAAAATGAGGATATAGACAAGCTGTTCTTTCAAAAGCTTGGAAACTACGAGAAGACACCACCACCTTCAGTCTGGTCGGAGATTGAAGAATCCCTCAACGCAATGGATAGAAGGCGACAATTCAAGAAGTTCAAAACAATTGGAATTGCTGCAGCTACTATCCTCGGAATTCTTTCAGTTTGGGGGATAATCAATTACAGTTACCGACCAGACTTCCGACCTCCTATGATTGCAAAAAATACAGCCCCTGCCATGTTAAAAGATTATGCTGTTACTGCTTCAAAGCCTGCAATATCTGAAAATAAAACATCTAATCATTCTCTAAATACCTCATATTCAACGGTCAAAACGAATAATGTCAATCATTCAAATATATCTTCACTGGCAGCTTTTGCTGCAAACACAACATTTATTGGCACTAAAGGTGGAATTTCTATTTCTAAGTCGGGGGATTCAGTCCTTATCGATCCACAGAACAGTGTCGATCAACACTTAATGCAGGCAGAGAAGTTGGCTGAGAAGGTGGCCAATTGGATTGAGGCTTCGTCGGTCCGTGAAAACGATGAAACAAAGGATACTATAAAAGTGATCCATAATCAGGGGAAAAGCTGGTTGGGTCAAAATTCCCGGGGTAATTCAGACACATTTAATTCTAATCTTCAACCAAAGAAAAGAAAAAATGTCTGGTCATTAAAAGCCGAATATAACCGGGTTATACGGAGTCAGTCTCAAAATTATGGAATGATCGGTAGTACTGCAGCTCTAGGTTTTCAATACTACCCGGCAACAAAGTCAATAGCTTCGAATGAATTCTCTGCGGGAGTTGTTGCAGGCTATAAGTTAAGTAAAAAGGTTGTTGTAAAATCCGGAATCGAATACAATTCTATCTCAGAGTCAATAAAAGATATTGACATAACGTTAATCAATTACCCAGGCAAAAAAGGATCAAATCAAACTAATGAAACGAGTTTTAAAAGAACTTTTGAATTTGTTGAAATCCCGCTACGGGCAACTTATTTGATACATGACAACGGATTTTTAATGGGTATTTCCGGGGGGGTATCCGGCAAATTCCTTACGGGGAATAAAGCCGGTCTGTACGTTGGAAAAGAACAGGTAGTCAGCGGCCAAACACCTGATATCAGTAATATTGTCTATTCGGGAATGCTTGGTCTTGAGTTAGGATATGAGATTTCCAATCGGTTCTCAATATCTGTCGAACCTCGGTTTAAACACTATATTAGCACGTTAAGCACAAATAAATCTGCAAATCCAAATACAAACCAATTTGAAATTTCAACCGGGCTGACCTACAGCTTTAATTGAGATTGTACATATTAAATTGGAATAGATACTTGAATCAACTAACTTTGCAGGCTTATTTGATGCAATTTTATGAAAAATATAAACTCTGACACCCTTAAAAATAGTACCCCGGGATTATTAGTATCACTTTCACTGGTTGCGATTTGTGTTATTATTGGTGGTCTCTTTTTTTGCTCCCACTCTGTAGAAGAGAAATTACCGGCTGCAACACCAAATCCTGATTCGCAGAAGGTTTTTTTCACCACTGCGCCACTACCTGATAAACTAAGCTTTGCCAATGAACCTGCTCCTCTTGAGAATTTTGATGTGCGCGAATCACTGGACCGTGAAATGCTAAGTGTTGCAAACTTCCATTCCCAGGCACTTCTCTACATCAAAAAGACTAATCGCTATTTCGCAATTATAGTACCGATACTGAAGAAGAATCAAATTCCTGAAGATTTCAAGTTTCTGGCACTTGCAGAAAGCGGGTTCCTCGACAAGGTCGTCTCACCTGCCGGAGCAGTGGGTATCTGGCAATTTATGAAAAGTGCGGCAATAGAAAACGGACTTGAAGTAAATGACGAAGTTGATGAACGGTGCCATATCGAAAAGGCGACAGAGGCTGCCTGCAGATATCTTAAAACATCCTATAACAAATACGGAAACTGGACTATGGTTGCGGCATCCTACAACGCCGGGATTGCTGGTGTTAACAGGCAGGCTATACTCCAGGATAGCAACAGTTATTACGATCTTTTTCTTAATGAAGAGACATCCCGGTATTTATTCCGTATTCTGGCGTTAAAACTTGTAATTGGCGATCCTTTGAAATATGGGTTTAAAGTAAATGAGGAGGAAAAATATCCTATCATACCGGTTAACGAACTTAAAGTAGACGGAAGTATAAAAAATTTCACTGAATTCGCACGTTCGAATAATATTAATTATAAGTTATTCAAACAGTTCAATCCCTGGCTTAAACAATCATATCTTAAAAATCCAAAGAAGAAAACCTATACTTTTAAGATTCCTGATGTTGGCAAATACCGTAGTTTCGTTTTTGCTGATAAGCCAGTTGTCCAATAATTCACCCCTTTTCTATAAAGAGAGTACCTGACAGATGGATGAAGAAGATAAAATTGTAGTCAGAGGGGCGCGAGAGCATAACCTTAAAAATATAACTGTCGAAATACCTCGTAATCAGCTTACGGTCATAACAGGATTGAGTGGAAGCGGGAAATCATCTCTTGCCTTTGACACAATTTATGCGGAAGGCCAACGCCGGTATATTGAGACTTTCTCTGCTTATGCCCGGTCTTTTCTGGGAAACATGGAGCGACCCGATGTTGATGAGATCACAGGACTAAGTCCGGTAATCTCAATCGAACAGAAGACAACAAACAGAAATCCCCGCTCAACAGTTGGTACGGTAACAGAAATTTATGACTTTCTGCGTTTGCTCTTTGCCAGGGCCGGAGAGGCCTATTCGTATAACACCGGAGAGAAAATGGTCAAATACACTGACGACCAGATTATAAACCTGATCATCGAAAAGTTCAACGGTAAACGGACTATGGTCCTGGCTCCTGTGGTCAGAGGCAGGAAGGGGCACTATCGTGAATTGTTTGAACAAATCCGTAAAAAAGGGTTTTTATATGCACGTGTAGATGGAGAAATCTGTGAGATGACCCATGGCTATAAGGTTGACCGGTATAAAAATCACCATATTGAGATGGTTATTGATAAGATGGTTGTCGGAGAAAACGATCGCAAACGGCTACGTGACTCTGTCGATGTTGCGATGAAACACGGACAAGGGATCATTCTGATCCTCGATTCCGATACAGGAGTTACCCGTTTTTTCTCACGCCATCTGATGTGTCCGACGACAGGCATTTCATACAATGATCCCGCCCCACACAGTTTTTCCTTCAACTCCCCCCAGGGTGCCTGCCATAAGTGTAATGGTTTGGGTGAGATAACAGAAATCGATCAGACAAAACTGATTCCTGATCCCACAATGTCGATTTTCAAGGGGGGAATAGCACCTCTGGGCCCTCATAAAAACACAATGATCTTTTGGCAGATTGAAGCCTTGACTGAGAAATATGGTTTTACACTAAAAACGCCGGTCGGAGAAATCTCTGAAGAAGCTTTAAGCGCAATTTTGTTTGGAACAGGTGAAAGAATACAGTTAAAGAATTCACCATTAGGTAGTTCTATCGACTATATGATGACTTACGAAGGAATAGTCAAATATATTCTGAATCAGAAAAACGACAATCTTTCGAAAACTGCCCAGAAATGGGCCGATCAGTTTCACAAAAATATGACCTGTCCCGAGTGTAACGGACAACGTTTACAATTGGAACCTCTTCATTTTAAAATTGACGGGAAAAATATATCAGAGCTTGCAAAGCTTGATGTTTGTGAACTTTCCGATTTTTTCGACAAAATAGAGGAACGTCTAAGCAGCCGTCAACTTCAAATTGCTACTGAGGTCATCAAGGAATTACGTACAAGGCTCCGGTTCCTGATCGATGTAGGTCTCACATACCTCTCTCTCGATCGTCCCGCCGGTACGCTGTCAGGTGGTGAATCACAACGTATCAGGTTGGCAACCCAGATCGGATCACAACTTGTGAATGTGTTGTATATTCTGGATGAACCAAGTATTGGACTGCATCACCGGGATAACCTTAGACTTATCAACTCTTTACAGCAGCTTCGGGATACAGGAAACTCCGTAGTTGTAGTCGAACACGACCGCGACATGATGCTGCAGGCGGATTATCTGATCGACATGGGACCTATGGCCGGTATTCATGGCGGTGAGATTGTTGCCGCAGGTCTACCATCGGAGGTTCTTAAACACGATACATTAACCTCGCAGTACCTCACGGGGAAGAAAAAGATTGAAGTGCCCTTAAATCATCGGCCCGGAAATGGAAAATCTCTTGTGATCCGTGGTGCATCCGGGAATAATCTTAAAAATATAGATGTTGAGTTTCCGCTTGGGAAGATGATCTGTGTAACCGGTGTTTCGGGTAGCGGAAAATCGACTTTAATTAATGAGACTTTACAACCCATTCTAAGTCAGTATTTTTACAAATCGCTGCTCGATCCGTTAGCTTACACTTCAATCGAAGGAATCGACCTTATTGACAAAGTTGTCCAGGTCGATCAGTCACCGATAGGGAGAACTCCACGATCTAATCCCGTCACCTATACAGGGGTTTTTACCGATATCCGTAACTTGTTTACCTTGTTACCTGAAGCCAAAATCAGGGGATACAAGGCAGGAAGGTTCTCCTTTAATGTTAAGGGTGGAAGGTGTGAAGAGTGCGAAGGTGCCGGAATGAAGGTCATCGAGATGAATTTCCTTCCTGATGTTTATGTCCACTGTGATAAATGCAATGGTAAGAGGTATAACCGTGAGACCCTTGAGGTGAGGTTTAAAGGCAAATCAATCAGTGATGTATTGGATATGACAATCAATCAGGGGGTTGAATTTTTTGAAAGTATCCCTGCAATTGTCCACCGTTTACGTACGTTGCAGGAGGTGGGACTGGGATATATCACTCTTGGACAGTCATCGACAACCTTATCCGGAGGCGAATCACAACGGGTTAAACTTGCCACAGAGTTGAGTAAACGTGATACTGGCATGACACTTTATATACTCGATGAACCCACAACAGGTCTGCATTTTGAGGATATCAGGGTCTTACTTGAAGTTTTGAATAAACTTGTTGACAAAGGTAATACCGTAATCGTGATTGAGCACAACATGGAGGTGATCAAGGTGGCCGACCATATCATTGATATTGGACCCGAGGGAGGGAAAGATGGGGGAAGGTTATTGTGTAGCGGTTCCCCGCAGGAGATCATTAATCTGAATCAATCCTATACCGCAAAATACCTGAAGGAGGAGTTGGGGAGGTAAAATGGGCAAATCGGCGGATTGGGAATCGGCTATTAGGCTGTTCGACTTTGAGGGGTTTCGACGATTTGAAAATTCGCGAATCGGCAATTTTTTAACCTTGTTTGTAAAGTCCGGGCCCGACTGTGAGTCGGACCCGGACTACCTGGAATATTACTCCGCGGAGTTAACTGTAATTGAGAGGCTGTATCAAAAGTAAAGGACTTAACCGCAGAGTAATCGGGAGTTGTGAAACTCCAACCTCAAAACAGATAACTTTGGAACATGATTAA
>CAINLJ010000194.1 GCA_903850335.1 uncultured Bacteroidia bacterium
ACTTCCTGCAGGTAAAATAGTTCTTAATAATTGCCAGCTCCCTTTTTTCCCTTTCGTAACCATCTCCTGGTGCCACGGTTTAAAGATTTCTGATTCAGCTTTTTCGTAACTGTCATCAAGCTGTTTCATAATGTCTAAGGTCGCCATTGTTCCTACCTTCATTGTAAAATCATCTTTTGTTTTATCGACCTGCTTTAATAAAACCTGATTGGCAAAAGTTCTGGATTTTCCGGTTTTATCAAACATTGCAATTAGCTCTTTCTCAGACATTTTGGGATAAGCTTTTTTCGCGTATGCCATAACATCCATTCCTGTGATGGCGTTCATCATATTCTCCAGACTTGAAAAAAGGGTTACCGTAAAATACTGTGAGCCCTGTTGAGTGCCTGATGGTGTCAGAGTCCACATATCCCATCCCAGAATACTCTTATCTGCAGCCCGTTGCTTATGAATGCCCGACCAAAATTCTTCAACAGGCCAGTAATCGACTGTATTCGTACCATCAACATGCATAAACTCAAATAACAAATAGAGTGAGGATTCTTTTTCCTGCGCTTTTGTTCCTAAGGTGATCAATGCCACTAAAACCAATGTCAAAATTGTTTTCATAATGATAATGTTTTAAAGAATTGTTTTTACTTAATAAACATAACCCGGAATTATTCCGGACTTCGAGCAGAGGAGTTCACTGACCCTCTGCAAGTGACGTATTACTCTGATATTCGACGGGGATACTATGCTCATTGAAAAGCTTGCCTCTTTTAATGCTGACTTATAAGGCAAAACTGTGCATACGGATTTATTGCAAAAGTCTTCTTTTTTCCCTCCTTTCTTCGGTTTAGTTTGAACTTCAACACCACGCTATGTCATGGAAATAAACAGGCTAATAAAAATCGAATTTTGGTTGTTATTATTTAGAACAGTTACAAATAAAATTTTGTTCTGATTAAAGTGGAATATTTCAATATGAATGTAAAAATAATTTCATAAAAAACAGAATAAAATTTTGATTAAATTATTAAATTAGTTGTAATATAAGCATTTAGAACACTGTGAATAAAATAAATAAAATTGCTTACAATAAACAAATAAATAGATTATGTATATTATATATATGAAATAAAATTATTTTAAATCCGATTTTATAACACTATTTTCAATATTTTTACACCATTACTCACCAATACACATAAGGATGAACTTTGAAACCTACTTTAAAATAAGTTATGGATTATATATAGTTACCACGAAGTCGGGCAACAAATTGGGAGGCTATATCGCCAATACTCTTTTCCAGGTGACAGCAACTCCACCTCAATTTGCAATTAGTTGTAATAAGGATAATTACACCACCGGATTAATTAAGGAGAGTGGTGTATTTGGTTTTTCAGTTTTAAGCGAAAAGGCGAGTCCGGCATTAATTGGAAACTTTGGATATAAGAGTGGACGTGATTTCGACAAATTTGCAGGTGTCAACTTCTTTACAGGAAAAACAGGAAGTCCTATTGTGACTGATTCGTCGGTTGCATGGTTTGAGTGTAAGGTCACCAACTCTTATGAAGTAGGTACCCATGTTGTTTTTATCGGAGAGGTGATCGACAATGGCTCCATTGAGGAGAAAACCAAGAGTTTGACATATAATTACTATCGTGAGGTTTTAAAAGGTTACTCCCCTAAAAATGCTCCAACCTACATCGAAAAGGCAAATGTTGAAGCCCTTTTTGCTGATCAGAAAAAGCAATTGGATGTCTGGCAATGCCAATTGTGCCATTATGAATATGAGGAGGAGAAAGGGGACCCGATTACAGGTATTATTGCGGGAACCTCCTTCCTGGATTTGCCTGATGACTGGACCTGTCCGATTTGTGGAGCAGGAAAAATGCTATTTGAGAAAGAGTAACACTGGGATAATTTTTTCTTCGCGATTTGCAATTCTGATTTTTTTGTATTAATTTACACTAATACAAATTGCCCTTCCTGA
>CAINLJ010000195.1 GCA_903850335.1 uncultured Bacteroidia bacterium
CACACGCCAATACCAATACTTCTGGAGTTAAAGCCGGTTGGTCAGCTACAATATCTTGTAGTTCCACTCCTCCAAATGAAATCACAATGCTCGCCGGAACGGCATTTGTAACTTGTGGCGGAAACTTTTATGACGGGGGTGTTTAATACTCCCCATTCTTAGTACCACCAAATCTACTTTCTTAGTTGAAATTCAGAAAGCAGTTTTATCTTTGTTAGATCAGGTGAAACGAAAAAAGGCTCTGCTGGCGAGCAACCTTTCAGGGATAACCTGACTCTGTGAGAATGGGTCCTGATAATAAACTGTCAGGACTTTTTACAACATTCTTTCAGACATTAACCTAAAAAAACGTATGGCGCAAAGCGACAAATCAGGCCACATTTTTGTAAAGTGAAGCAGGAATACACCTCTGGATACCCTGATGCGTTTTTTTATTATTATAGTAATCGAAGAACGTATTCAATCCTTTAAAGAGTTCGGTTCCATTGTCAGCCGGACTGATGTAAATGTAATCACGTTTAACTGTTCGCCAAAGCCGCTCAATGAATATATTATCTGTTGCCCTGCCTCTGCCATCCATGCTTATCAGAATATTTTGATTATCAACATATTCTGTCCATACATCACAGGTAAACTGACTTCCTTGATCGGAGTTAATAATCTCAGGTTTGCCATGGTGCTGTATTGCCATTTTAAGTACAGAGAGACTATTGTCAGCGTCAAGACTATTGAATACATCCCAGGCAACAACGTACCGACTATAAACATCGATGATCGCAGTAAGATACATAAACCCTTTTGCCATTGGAATGTAAGTTATATCGATTTCCCACAATTGGTTGGATCTTTCTATTTTTAGCCCCCGGATCAAATAAGGCCGAATATACTTTGCATGGCCTAATTTGCTCAGGTTCCGCTTTGGGAAAATTGCCATGATGCCCATTTTACGCAGTAAACGACGAATGCGTTTGACGTTCATGATAAAGCCTAAAGCAACCAGAAAGTCCTGCATTTGAAGCACTCCGTGCGTTGGGTGATCGAGAAACTCTTCGTCCATTAGACGCATGGTTTTGAGGTTTACCTCATTCTCGCCAATTGGCTCATAGTAAAAATTACTCCGGGACACTTCCAATAGTTCACACTGCTTTCTAATGCTAAAATTCTTATTATTAATAATATAAGACTGAAGTTCTTTCATAGTCCGGCCTTTTTTGAAATTTTTTTTAGCCAATCACACTCCATTTCGAGCTGTCCAATCTTAGCATACAATTTCTCCTTTTCGAGCTCAGTATTCTCCTCCGGAGATTTGGTCTCAAAAATTTCTGAAGAGCGATCACTTAACTCTTGCTTCCATCGCTTGATCATGTTTGGATGGATTTCAAACCGTTTGGACAACTCTGCTAATGTCTCTCTTTCCTTGAAAGCCTCAAGGGCAACCTGGGCTTTAAAGGCCCCTGTGAATACTCGTCTGCCTCTTTTCATAATACTGGTAAATTTATAGTTTTTTCAACTTAACCAGTGGTCCGAATTTCGGGGAGTATTATA
>CAINLJ010000196.1 GCA_903850335.1 uncultured Bacteroidia bacterium
ACATCAGTTTTCGGCGGTTATTTCGATGAAGAATTTTCCGAATTCACCAGACCTCTGTTCAACAGACTTCAGAATGGGGAATTCAGGCTTTTATTTTCAACAGTTACACAGGACGAATTAAATCCTGCACCTGAGAAAGTTAAAGTACTGGTTAGAAATTTAAAAGTTGAAAATACCGATTTCATCGAAATTAATGACGAGGCAGTGGAATTGGCAACACAATATATTGTTGAAAAAGTCGTTGGACAAACAAGTTTCGCTGACTGTCTGCATATTGCGTTGGCAACTATTAATCGTGCTGACTATTTGATAAGCTGGAATTTCAAACACATTGTAAATGTTCTGAGAATTCGTGGTTACAATTCGATTAACATTAAAAATGGTTACAAAGAATTGGAAATACGTTCACCAAGAGATTTTATGATTTATGAAGACAACAACTGAAAAAACGTTTGACGCTGTTAGATTCATGCGTGAACAAAGAGACAAGTTGAGCTCAAAGCTTTCAAAAATGACAAAAGAGGAAGTTGTTGAGTATTTTAAGCACAAGAAACTCGAAAACTCAACCAAGCCCAGTGCATAACAAAGGCTATGGCCAATAAGGGTTTAGGGGGTTTGCGAGGTTAAAATCCCGCATCAACTTTTCGTTTAGGCTGGAAGGTTTGACTCTCCGAATTCCCTTACTGGCCATAGCCTCAGACGTTAACGCCAAGTTTGAGAGCTGCACAAATAAGATATTTGTTTCCTAATTAAGAAACATTTATATTTGTAAAAAAAGACACGATGGATGAAAAATTTCAAGTTCAGTTTTTAGAGGAGGCTGCTCAATTCCTTGACAGTCTTGATGAAAAGACAAGGGACAAGGTAATCTACAACGTGGTAAAGGTAAAATCCTCTAACGGCAAGGAACTTTTTAAAAAACTCAAAGGAGAAATCTGGGAGTTCAGGACTTTGTTCAATAAAACCCATTACAGGCTTTTTGCTTTTTGGGACAAGACAGGAGAAACCAAAACAGTTGTTATATCAACCCACGGACTAATAAAAAAGACAGTTAAAACACCTTTGGGCGACATTGAAAAGGCCGAGAGAATAAGAAAACTATATTTTGAACTAAAAATCTCAGGAGATGAAAAATAAAGAATTGAAAACATACAGTTTAGAAGAAATCACTGACAAATATATTGGTGAAATTGGGTCACCTAAACGTGATGCATTTGAAAATGAGCTTAGACTTGACTTGCTCGGAGATGCGATCAAACAAGCAAGAAAAGAGCGCAATCTGACACAAGAGCAACTTGGCGAACTTGTGGGAGTGAAGAAAGCTCAAATTTCAAAACTGGAGAATAGTTTGACAGACGCAAGGTTTGAGACAATCATAAAAGTATTCAAAGCTCTGAATGCCAAGGTTAATTTTAATGTCGAGTTACTCAATCAGACAGTGAAACTAGCCTGAAGAGAACCTAAAACCTGGCGTTAACAAAGGTAGCGAACCATAAGGGTTTCTGTGGTATCCGAGCATCCTGCCCCGCATATATTTCGGTATAGCTTGACAGGTTTGAAGCCCGCAATCCCTTACTGCCGCTACACTCAAACGTTACCAACCATACTAAAAAGATTTCTGCACGAAAGTTCCCAAATTGCGAATTAATTTTTTATCTTTGCATCAATAAGACTATTTGAATGGAGAGAATCTTTGCAAAAAGTACATTGAGAGAGTATTGGGAAAAACACCCCGAAACTGAGCAGTACTTGAAAACATGGTACGATACAGCTATGAATTCTGTCTGGAGGACTCCCAATGAAGTTAAACAGACTTATGTAAATGCGAGTATTCTGAAAGATAGTCGAATTGTTTTCAACATAAAAGGGAATTCACACAGGTTGGTTGTAAAGTTTAACTTTGATAAACAATGGATTTTTATTCGGTTCATTGGAACGCATCTTGAGTATGATAAGATTGATGTAAACACAATTTAAAAGTAGGGTCATGAACATTAAACCAATAAGGACAGAATCGGATTATAGATTAACATTAGACCGTCTTGAGTTAATTTTTGATGCAGAAATAGGGACACCTGATAGCGACGAAGCAGATATACTTGGATTAATGGTCGATGAATACGAAAAAAAGCATTATCCAATAGACGCACCAGACCCAATTGAAGCCATTAAGATTAGAATGGAAGAGATGCAACTAAAGCAACTTGATTTAGTTGATGCAATTGGCGGTAAGAGTAGAGTATCGGAGATTCTTAATCGCAAGAGAAAGCTAACAGTTGACATGATACGAAATTTAACACAAAAACTAAACTTGTCACCAGAATTATTAATAGGTGATTATCAATTAGTAAGATAAAAGTACGGTTGGTAACAAAGTGTAGCGGGCAATAAGGGTTTCCGTGGTATTCAGGCATCCTGCCCCGCATAAACTTTGGTGCAGCTTGAAAGTGACGAAGCCCGCAATCCCTTACTGCCGCTACACTCAAACGTTAGCAACCATAGTAATTAACAGCCGAACAATCAAGATAAAGTTTCCATATATTAAAACATTCAATATCTTTGTACTATTAAAAATTGAGAATGAATCCAAAATTTGATGTAGTATTTTGACCAGAAACATAAAAATAACTGATATGGAAAATAAATTAAGGATTTACACATTGGACGAAGCAAAAGATAAACATTTGGGAGAAATTGGGACTGACAAACGTGATAAATACGAATACGAATTACGTCTTGATTTGCTTGGAGAAATGATAAAACAAGCCCGCCAAGAAAGGCATTTGACACAATCACAATTAGGTGAAATGATTGGAGTACAAAAGTCACAAATTTCACGAATTGAGAATAATGCAAAAAATGTGACTATTGAGACAATTTTGCGAGTTTTTAGAGCATTAAAAGCGAAAGTGAATTTTAACGTGGAATTATTAGAAGGAGATTTTAAGATTGCATAAACTACGGTTGCTAACAGCAAGGCTATATGCAATAAGGGTTTCATGGATAATTCAATCATTCTACCCCGCTCAAACTTCGGTGAAGGTGGACAGGAAAGTAGCCCGCAATCCCTTACTGCATATATCCGCAAACCGTTATGGGGCATAGTAAAAAAACGCTCGCCGAAACAGTTTCTATATAACGAAACATTTGTATATCTTTGAGACGACAATCAATGATTAAATGGATAAAAAATTTGACATTGTATTCTTAGATGATGTATTCGAGTTTCTTCGTGACCTTGACAAAAAGCACTACGAAAAAATACTGTTTAATATTCGTAAGGCCTAAATAGATCGCGATCCTGAACTTTTCAAAAAACTAAAAGATGAAATCTGGGAATTAAGGACTCTGTATCAAGGCTTTCAATATCGCCTACTTGCATTTTGGGACAAGACAGATTCTCAAAACACTTTAGTTATTTCGACTCATGGATTTATTAAGAAGCGCAGTAAAGTACCAGACAATGAGATTCAAAAGGCGAACCAACTAATGACTAAGTATTTTGAAGACAAAGAAAAATTTAAAACTAAAAAGAAATGAAAACATACACTTTAGACGAGGTTACAGATAAACTTATTGGGGAAATTGGGACCCCCGAGAGAGATAATTTTGAGTATGAATTACAGATGGATTTAATTGGACAAGCAATTAAGCAAACAAGACAAGAACGTAATCTGACACAGGAAGAATTGGGAAAATTAATTGGTGTTCAAAAATCTCAAATTTCAAGAATTGAGAGCAATGCCAGCAATGTTACCATTGACACATTAATGCGTGTCTTTAATGCCTTACAGGCAAAAGTGAAACTTCAAGTTGAATTGCCACATTTCAAAATTAGTCTCGGACAATAACTACGCCCCCATAACAAAGGATATAAAAAATGGCGGGTGGGAATGCGGATTTGGAGTTTTGCCGCCCGTTGGAGCGTCCGCGCATGTTGACAGGAAAGTACTCCGCAATCCGCCACTTTCCATAGCCTCAGGCGTTAGCAGGCAGTTGTAGGAGGCTTCCGATTGAAGGTTTGCAGAAGTTTTTGGAATG
>CAINLJ010000197.1 GCA_903850335.1 uncultured Bacteroidia bacterium
TTCCCGACAATCTTTGCCCTGGGGATTAAGGATCTTGGTCCTCAGACAAAGAAAGGTGCCTCAGTTATTGTTATGGCTATTGTTGGCGGTGCGGTATTCCCGCCGTTTATGGGACATATCTCAGATCTTTATTCAATGTCCATAGGCTTTCTGGCTCCGATTCCACTGTTTATGTTTATTCTTTACTATGCAGTTAAGGGGCATCATGTGAAGGCATGAAGTTTTATGCTTTTAGATTCCTTCCCCGGATATGCCATGCGGGGATGCGGAGTGGTAAATTATAATTAACGTTTGCAAAATCATTTTTCGGAAAATTTCTCCAAATAATGGAAACCGCTAAACATGCAATACCGATTTAAAAACAACCTCAATATCGCCAAAACACAATTTGTATGGAACTTTAATGTGTGGGGAAAAGCAAAAATTCCTTCCATTAGGATAATAGCTCCTGAACTTTTGAACAACTCCAGAACTGTATTTTTCCGGGTTTATTTTACATTCAACAGTGTGTATTTCTCCATCTTCACCTTTAACAATGAAATCAACTTCACTCTTATCCTTATCTTGCCAATAATAGACTGTTCCAAAACGGACACGAAACATATCAAGTACTAAGTGTTCCCATAACAGGCCGCGATCGGTTTCCCTTATTTCATTCCACCCTTTAACGTGGGTAATAAACCCGGTATCAAATCCATAGACCTTAGGACGTTTTACAATCTCTTTTTTACCACCACCAAAGAATGGCTGAACTAAATAGATTGCATGAGCCACTGTCATGGCTTCAAGATGTGCCATAACTGTAGGCCTGCTCAATCCACCCTCTTTTGCCAGTGATGTAATCTCAAGTATCCCGCCACTTTGTATAAAAAGCAAATGCATCAATTTCAGGAAGCCAATCCTGTTCCTGACATTATAAAGTTCCTGTATATCTCTGGCATAATAACCATCAATCCATTCCGAAAACAGCTCTCCTTTTTTAACCTCCGAAATCAGAAATTCTGGTAATCCGCCATTCAATAACCTTCTGTCAAAATCCGATATGCCAAAATCACTTATACATTCACTCCATAATACCGGAGGTAAAAAAAGTTGTATTTTTCTGCCGGTTAGAGAATCGCGAAATTTTTTTGTCGCGGCAAGTGTAGATGAACCTGTTGCCAGTATTTTAAGGTGGGGAAATTCGTCCGTTCCAATTTTCAAAACAATACTGGGATTTGGAATCCGGTGAATTTCATCAAAAATAACAGTTGTACCAATTGCTAAATTGCTATAAAAGAATTCCGGATTTTCAAGTTGCCGCGATACTGATGGAAGGTCACAGTTCATATACACTGCTCCTGGGATCATTTTGCACAAAGTGGTTTTACCGCTTCTGCGCACTCCCGATAACCAGACTAATGACCTTTTATCCCAGGCATCATTCAATTGTTCCAACCAAAATGATCGATTTATCACAAAAGCATATTTTACAATTATATAGACCAAATGTAAAGTATATTATACACTTATGCAAATTTTCCGTTAAATATTTCACACAATTTTCTACTATAGGAATCTGCGGCACAGCGTATCAATTTTTCGCAGTCATTCAACGGTCTGGCGTGGGTGATCGGTCCACTCATCGGGTTGTATATCTATGGCAACCAGGGTGCTGCCCGGGGGGAGAAACTCACCTCCATGATTCTCCCCTTTGCTATGATCGGATTAGTGGTACTTATCGTCGCCCTGATCTTTTTGCGTCTTCCTCTCCCCGAGATTTCAGAAGAAGAGACCGGACATGCAATTGGCATCACTGAAACCTCAACGGCTGAAAAATCAACATTTCATAAACCAATTAATAAAAAAGTCTGATTTACTAATGGGTATAATAACTCAGTTCAGGTATCCTAACCAAAATTTATTTTTATAATTTTCCCTCGTATAAATTGTCAATAGGGAAAATTAAATCATAGTCATTCCAGTTCAAATTACCATCTACAATATCAAATTGTATGAACTTAGGTTCATCCAAATACTTTTTGATTGATGGATGCAACGACGCTTCTAAAAATGGTTTAAAATCTACCAATCGATTAAATCCATCATTAAAAAAAAACCTAATGGCAAAATCGCCAATATATTTAGCAGACTTTACTGAGATTAAATCAACCTGCAAATCATTGCATTCCTCAACTATTCTCATTTGATACGAGTATTGATTTTTTCAAATTCAACATCCTTATGATATACAAAATAATCAATCCATTTTTGTACGATCTGCTCTGAATAAACTTCAAGGAAATCCTCAAAATCCTTAAGTTTATTACCAGTTAATGGACGCAAGCCTTTAATATGTCTAATTTTTATCTCTACAATTTTTCCATCTACTATGTAAAACTCTGCTTTGCTTTGAAATCCATCATGTTTACCATGAACGTGAATTGGCTCATGTTCATTAGAATAGAAAAATATCAAGATTCCCAGATACTCAAAAATCTTCGGCATTGTTTTGTTTTTCTACAAATTTAATCATATTTAAACATGATTGCAAACACGCTAACCAAGGGATCTTAAAGCTGTGAAGATTGTTGGAAACTGCACCAAATCTGATTGAAAGTGATTTAATCTAAGATTTCAGCAGAGGAGGAACCGTCATTTAACAAGCTACTAATAAAACATCCATCTTTTTACGGGGGCCAATACCTCAGTTCAGCTATTTCGATGCTCACACCTGAATCATCAGTTACCTGATTAATTTTGTGACAGACAAAAACCAGTATCCCCGGTTTGATGTAGAAAATGGTCCCTATTTCCTCTCGATAGGTTTTGCCCTGTTTATGATCGGGCGTATGTCAGGCAGTTATATTATGTCACGGGTAAAACCGGCACGGATACTTGCTGTTAATGCGGGGTTAAGCATACTGCTTTTACCTTTGGTTCGTATGAACTTAGGTTGGGCATCGCTCATTGCACTTTATACTGTGTTCCTGTTAATGTCGATTATGTTCCCGACAATCTTTGCCCTGGGGATTAAGGATCTTGGTCCTCAGACAAAGAAA
>CAINLJ010000198.1 GCA_903850335.1 uncultured Bacteroidia bacterium
GGCTGAATATTATCCGTTTGGAAGTACTTATCTGCCCATTTACAATGGATCGGGGACCAGCAATAAATACCTTTACAACGGGAAGGAGAAGCAGGATGATGTGCTGGGGACCGGAAGTACTGCATTGGATTGGTATGATTACGGAGCAAGGTTCTATGATCCACAAATCGGAAGATGGCATAGTGTGGATCCGCTGGCGGAAAAGTATAGACGTTGGTCGCCCTACAACTACGGTGTAGATAATCCTATTAGATTTATTGATCCGGATGGTATGGTTGATTTGGATAAGGTTAAAAATGATGCACTTCAAGTAGTTTCCAATGCTGTTTCTAATATTGCTCTTGCTGCTAAAAAGGCCGTTGTGAATATTGCAAAAAGTGCTATTAAAAAATTGAACACTTCTTTTTATGCAGAAGGAAGCATAAAAGTTGATGCTGGTAAAAGAGCTACAGCAGAAGTTAAAGGGGTTGGCATTGATATTGGCAAAAGTAGTGAAGCACTTTCGATTGGTTTATCTGCTGATAATAATGGACTTAAGCCATCAATGACTGGGGAGTTCAGTGATAAACGGACAACTACTGAGATTACAAAAGTTGGAGCACCAGTTCCTATTGTCGATGGAATTGTTACTGTAGAAGGGAGTCGAACAACTACAGTAACAACTAATGCTTCAGATAAATCCACTTCTCAATCAAATGGGTATTCTATTAGCGCTGGAGTGCCAGGACTTAATGTTCAATTTAGTAAAGAAACCGAAACAAATTCAAATGAAGAAGGGTCAACAACAACTAGTAAATTTGGATTATCTACAGGCTGGGGAACAATGGTTGGTTTTGGTGTTCATGTCGATTTAAGTGCAGGTTTGAAATTAACTCAAAAGGATGAATAAAGCGATTTACAAATTAAGTAATTACACAGATTATAGACAATTATTTGTTTTAATCATTACTCTTTTATTTGATTTAGGCATATTTTTAAGCTATCTATTAAGTAACAATAGTAATACACTGTATTTATTTATTGTTTGTTTATTCGTTACTTTATTTTTCAATTTAATTAATTCAGTTTTGTATAACATAAGAATTGTTGGCAAAAAAATATTTGTTTATAGTTTATATAAAAAACTGGAGAAGATTGAAGGTTATGAGTTCTGTGAAATACAGAACGCCAATAGATTTTATTTTTTTTCATTTTATCCATCACCACCCTTTTACATTCTGAAATTGAAAAATGGGAAAAAGTACATGTTTTTAAATAATTCGATCAAATCCTATTTTTCTATATTTTCATTTGGCAGGTCATTGTATGCAAATAAACTCACAGACATATTAAGAGAACAATTAAGGTAGATAGACGAATATAAAGTATTAGTTTCAATGAAATAAAAAGATTATGAAAATTAGAATTAAGGATACGAAGACCACTTTAAAATTAATTGGTTTCTATCAGATTATTGGAGGGGTTCTAGGAATTGGAATGACAGCAGCGACTTTATTAAAAACTGGGACAATAAATGGACTTATGTTATTTATATTTTTATTCGCTTTTTTTTTATTTGGATTTTCTATTCAATCTGGCAATCTAATAATTCAGAGCTCAAAGCTTAATAAAGGAATGATTTACTCAATGATTTTACAAGGATTGCAAATCGTATCATTTGGTATAGGTAATTATTGTTTTGATTTTTATTCTGGCGCAAAAGGTTTTATAGGTTTTGAATTTAGAAACTGTTTTAAGTTTGATATTGGAGCAACATTTTCAGGATTTAATTTCACGATTAATTCTATTGATGCAGGATACTTTTTAAAAATTAATGTAATATCAATTATTATCTTGTCGATTTTAATAAATATCTTTAATGAAATACGAAAATCGAATCAAATAAGTAATTGAATCACAATAGATAACGATCTTTAACCCATTGGTTCGGAAGTAAAGTAATATCGCTCGCCTGCCTCATGAATCAGAATAGTCGGAATAGTTAAGCCTCCAATTGCAATACCGCATAGAAAGAGGTCGGTCTTGTAAGCCATCGGTTTGAAGGAGGAATTCCAATTCTACTTTAAACTTCTATTTTAGTGAAACTCCAGTGAATGGACATTATAAAATTACACATTTTATAATGAAAGCAGTATGTACAATAACGACAAATCACTTAACTATTTATTGTTTGAGGAAGGGATGATTTATAAATCTTCAGGAGGATATACTTATGAGTATCATATGAAAGACCACCTTGGAAATATGCGGGTAGCATTTCAGCCAATTATAACTGGAGGGAACAACATATCGCAGATTACTGATTATTATCCATTTGGAAGCAGTTATGCCTATTATGCAACAGGTACGAATAACCAGTATCTCTATAACGGAAAAGAATTACAAGACGATGTTCTAAATGGCACGGCACTTGATTGGTATGATTACGGCGCACGATTCTAACAAGGACCGCCAGGGAAAGCTCGTGCAGAAGGTATCCTTTGACGGGGCAACAAGATTCGCGACCTGTTATGTGTACGATGACCTGGCCAGGCTCCGTTTTGTTATCCCTCCCCTTGCAGCGGCTGACAACCTGGTCTCCC
>CAINLJ010000199.1 GCA_903850335.1 uncultured Bacteroidia bacterium
ATTGCAGGCATCTGTAACGAATGGTAGAGTGTCGTATAAAAGATATGTTTTTGATCATCCGTACCTCCTTCAATTTTTATGGACGCAAGTTTCTCTTCCCATAACTGTTTGGTTTTGGCAACCATCTGATCAAAACTCACATCTCCTGCTTCCTTTTCCAAATTTTTTCGGGCATTATCAATACTTACATAGGATATCCCAAGCTTAATCCCGATAACCTGATTTGGCTCCAATTTATTAAATATCAGGTCTGCACCCACTTTATCTCCGGTAATGGTGGCCTGTTTATTGATAATATTCTTACCTGACCATACATTAAAGTCTGAGAATGGCTGACTAAACTGAGCAGCAAAATAAATTTTCTCTCCTCCATATCTTCCGGCAAACGACCCAAATGTACGGATTGCTCCTGCTACCTCCATTTTATTCGGGTCAACCTTTATTTCACCTTCAGTAGTATGGCTTGTTCCCAGGGCACTCGAAACATCAATCAGAATATGAGGCTGTTCATTTCCTGAAAATGTATAACGGTGCAATCCTACTCTTTCGCTGGCTGTGAGTTCAGAAAGTATTCCTTTAGCAGGAAACCGAACGGCATAATAACCGGGGAAAGCGATCTCATCCTTATGAGAAAATTCATTGTATTTCCCATCCTGATATTCTTTGCAACTTTTATCACCGCTAGATGGTATTACCCTGAAATGCCCTCCATCATAGGCTCCTGTGCCAATCAGCCGGGTATGACTAAATCCCATGATTTTATGATCACCATAATAGTATCCTGCAGTACTAATGCTTTTATCTTCAGCCCAAAGGGGATCAAGGAAAAATTGGGTATCGGGGCTTAATCTTACCATTCCAAAGGGGGATGTAACACCTGGAATATCATCTGCCGAAGTGTAAGTAGGAAATCCACCCGTACCAATAAACGGATTAACCCATTGTCCCAGCTCTCCCGGCTTAAAAGTTACCTCCATTTGACCCTGCTTTACACCTGTCGTGTGCTGATAACTAACATAGAAGTATAAAATAACGACTGCAATTACAGTTATAATAATTAAAAAAAGGTAAGCAATGTAAATTAATATTTTCTTCATACTGTTTTTAAGTTAGTAAATGAATGCAGCCAACTTATTTCATCTCATTTAATGAAATAAAACTGAACCCGGAATTTCTTCTTTTGCGATTCCCGGTCCGGCCCAACTGACTTTTAATGCTTTACCTCCTCCGCATTGGAAATATTTTACGAGAATCTTATGAAGACCTGACTTAAGTGCCACCTTCCCCGGTTCTTCAACAGCTCCATGGTTTGCATCATTTTCGATAAGTTCCTTGCCGTCGATATACAGTTTACTTCCATCGTTCGAGACAAGGAAAAACTCATAAATCCCATCTGTGGGAATATTGATGTATCCATTATAACGATAACCATAATAGGTCTCCCTGGGCGCATTCTTAACACTTATGAGGTCAGCAGTTCCTGAAAAAAGAGGTTTTGTAATATCAAGGTCATCCGTAGTTACAAAAAACCTCTCAAAATAATCAAATGCAATACCTTTTTTCACTGATTGACTTTTTACCGGCTCATTTAAAACAGCCTTCTTGAAATCAACTGAAACAGTGATACTTGGCTGAAGGGATTTCGCAAAAGATTTCATCCTTAGAGTAGTAGATTCTCTGATTGTAAAGGGGGCTGTGAAAACGGCAGAGGTCTCTGAGGGTTCACTTCCGTCAAGGGTAAAACAGATCTTTGAATCATTTGTTTCACAGGCCAGGGTTACTTCCGTTGATTCTCCGAACAGGTTTTCGCCTGATTTAACAAAAGGAAGTCTTGACACCATCTTCCCATTTTCAGAATAAGGCCGCTCCATTGCACCGCTGCCCCATTTTTCATTTGGTTCAGGACCTAGTTCAAAAACAAGTTCTGAACCATTCATGATATCATTATGATTAATATAAGAGTTGCCGAATGCTTTATCGTTTAATGTTGCCGACTGAATATAGAAATTTGCTTGCGAATTGTGGTTTGCTTTGATCACGAACTTTTTCCCATTTTCTAAATGAATGACTGTCTTATCAAATAAGGGAGTTCCGATCGCATAAAGCATTTGACCAGGCGCAACAGAATAGAAACCCATAGAGCTGAGGATAAACCATCCTGACATTTGTCCGCAATCCTCATTCCCGGCAAGACCTTCGGGTTTATCCCTATAGAGTTCGGTTAAAATCTTCCGCACAAGCTTTTGTGTCTTCCATGGTTCACCCACATAGTCATACAGGTAAGCAAGATGATGCCCGGGTTCGTTTCCATGCCAGTACTGACCTATAGAACCGCGTTCATCATTTCCCTTTTTTAATGAAAAAAGGACGTCAAGCCATTTTGAAAACAGTTTATCGCCACCTTCCAACGCAATCAATCCCTTTACATCGTGAGGAACAAACATATACTGATATGCATTCCCTTCCGAATATGCTGAGTTTACAAGTGGGTCAAAGGGAGAAAGCCAGCTACGATCCATTTTCTTACCCCGCATGAATCCTGTTGAGGGATCAAATACATTTTCGTAATTATGAGCGCGCTGGTTATAATTCAGATAGTCATCTTTTGATCCCAGTTCTTTGGCCATTTGAGATATGCACCAGTCATCATAACAATATTCGAGAGTCTTTGAGACTGATTCACCCTGGCGGTCGCAGGGAAGGAAGCCGATTTTTTTATAGTATTTTAACCCGAGCTTATCCATCTCTGCACTATGTTTAACTGCGGTATAAGCTTTTTTAAGGTCATAGTTACGAATTCCTTTTACAAATGCATCAGCAATAACAGGGACAGAATGGTAACCCAGCATATCATCCGTATAATTTCCTGCCAGCGGCCACATTGGAAGTCTTCCGCCATCATCATATATCTGAAGTAATGTTCTTATAAAATCATTGGTCCTTTTCTGGTCAATGATCGTAAAAAGGGGGTGTAAGGCGCGAAATGTATCCCACAAAGAAAATACTGTATAATTTGTAAATCCATGTACTTCGTGCACCTTATGATCCGTTCCACGGTATTTCCCGTCTACATCCATAAACAGGTTAGGATTCAAAAAAGCGTGATACATAGAGGTATAAAAATTCTTCTGATCTTCACTCCGGCCTCCGTCAACTTCAATTCTGGATAACTCCTTATTCCAGGCTTTCCTTGTATCTTTTACAACCTTGTCAAAATTCCAGTCCTGTATTTCTGCATTAAGGTTTTTCCTTGCACCTTCAATACTTACCGCAGAGGTACCCACCTTTATCAGTAGTTTTTCACCTTTTTGCGTTACAAAATTAACTGAAGCCTTAACATTCTTTCCGTTTGCCTGTGATGCACCTCTAAGGATTGTATCATTCATTGCGATATCCAGGGAAGTAAATGGTTCTGAGAATTTTGCTACGAAATAAACATACTGGTCCCATGCCCATCCGTGCGAGCGGCGCAGACCCTCAATCTCATTATTGCTAACCTTTTTCAGGATTAACTCCTCGGCTCCTCCGGGGTGCTGAAGATCAATGATCACGTGCGCACTGTCTGACTTTGGATAAGTATACCTGTGGAATCCGCATCTTGGAGTTACAGTAAGTTCAGCTTTAACCTTATAATCCAGCAGAAAAACTGAATAGTATCCTGGAGATGCAAACTCCTGTTTATGATCATAAAAGGATTTATAACCTGAGGCTCCCCTGCTCTCAATCCCGGGAAGAAAATTTATCTTCCCCACAGTAGGCATAAAGAGGACATCACGGTATTCGGGTTCTCCGACACCACTGAGGTGAGTATGGCTAAATCCAAGTATAGTTGAATCAGGATAATAATAGCCGCCGCATATCCCTCCTCCGGTTAATTTTGTGTCCGGACTAAGCTGTACAGAGCCAAAAGGATACGCTGCTCCCGGATAGGTGTTCCCGTCTGCTGCGGTTCCCATAAACGGATTAACAAGTAATGAATAGTCCCTGGTCTGGCAAATCACCTTGTTCGTTATAAGCAATAGAAATAAAAATGAATAAATCAGGAATAAAAGCTTATTGTTCCTCATTTGAAAATCGTATTGATTGGAATCGTTAATTTAGTTACTGCTATCAGCCAAAAATACTTCCTTGATTTTCAAAATACTTCCATAATATTGGATAATGCACATTAAATATTGATAGGTTACAATTTTGGAAGTATAAGTTAAACTGGTGAAAGTATTGTGTGGTTTTTGAAAGTATAAGTACACTTCTTAAAATTCAAAAGAAAAAATATAATTTACTCTGTGTACCCTTGTTCCTTTGTGCCTCCGTGTTAAACCTTTGTCATTTGAACAGGTATCGAAACCATAACAGTAGTCCCTTTATTTATTTCAGAATTCAGGATAATTGATCCTTTTAACAATTCAGTGTAGGCTTTTGCTATTGGTAACCCTAAGCCATTTCCATCATATTTTCTGTTATCGCCATAATCTACCTGACGATAAGGCTCAAAAATGATTTTTTGCATTTCCTCAGGAATTCCTATTCCGGTGTCTGAAACAGATACTTGCAGGTAATCATTTAGGAGCTGGTATACAATGGAAATACTTCCTTTATGGGTAAATTTGATTGCATTATCAATCAAGTGGGTAATTATTTTTGTTAGTTTTTCTTTATCAGACAAAATAATGTACTCCAGGGATAAAATAGAACTGTCAATTGTAAGACCAATATTTCTATATTTTGCAATTTTCAAATAACCATCCGAGATACCATTTAAAAACTCAACAAGGTCAAATTCCGTCAATTTTGCCTTTATCTGATTCGTATAAATATGTGAGATTTCAATTACATCAGTAATGATTCCAATTAACTTCTCTGTACTTTCAATAATAATCTGTGAAATCTCTTCCAGTTCCTCCGGTGACTGATTTGGACTAGTCATGAGCATTGAACAACCCGATATAGCATTTAAAGGAGTTCGTATCTCATGGGACATATTTGCCAGGAAAGATGATTTTAATTTATCACTTTCTTCAGCTTTATCTTTTGCTTGTCTGAGCTCTTGTTCAGCTTGTTTACGTTCTGTGATATCCCTGTGAAAGGCCTGGATAATTTTCTTCCCTCCGACCGATATCATCCCTGTCGAAACTGAAAGAGGGAAAACATGTCCATTCTTATGAAAATGCTCTACCTCAAACTGTAATACCTCACCATTCAACACACGAGGAAATCTCTCGCGTGTAAATATGGTGGACTGAGGTGTATCCAGATCTTCGAGTTTGAAGCCTTTCATCTCCTCAACTGTATAACCATGCATCCTGGCAAAGGATTCATTTACTGCCAAAACCTCGCCATCGGTCGACAAGTAAAATATTCCATCACTTGCCTGTTGAAAGAGTGTACGGTAGCGCTCTTCGCTTTCTCTTAGCTTCTCCTCTGCCTGTTTCCGGTCTGTAATATCTAAATAAGCTCCGATTATTCCGGCCAGTTTGCCCATTTCGTCATAGAAAGTATCTTTGGCAAAGATTACATCATGAATTTCTGAATTCTTATCTTTAACTTTATATTCATAAATCTGATGTTCCGGATTTTCTAATAACTCCAAATCCATTTTGTGATACGTTTCACCCAGCTCGCCTGGCCAAAGGTCAATTGCCGTTTTGCCTTTAATATCCTCAGAACTTATGCCCATTTGCTGACTGAAAGCCAAATTACAACCTATATATCTTCCTTCCTTATCTTTGAAAAAGACAGGTGTCGGAATTGATTTCAAAAGCGCTTCTGTAAACTCATGATTTCTTTTGGTTATGGATGCGGCCTTCTTCAGTTCACTAATATCACGGATTATTGTAATTGTATATCGTTCGTTATTTAAGTAATAGGTCCCGATTTTTACTTCCAAAGGAAACTCTTCCCCATTTTTTCTGATACCAATAGTTTCATGAAAAGTAGGTGCATATTCGCCTAAAGATCTGTTTTTTACATATTGTCTAATCTTTTCATGTTCTTTTGGAGCAATTTGATTTAACAACGATTTCCCGATAAGCTCTTCCTGATCCTTGTATCCGAACAATTTTAAATAAGCAGGATTAAACAACACATTGATACCATTTTTAGTTATCCCAATTGCGTCCAGCGAATTTTCAAAGATTGCCCTGAAATTTGATTCATTTTCTTCGGCCTTCACCCGTGCAGTTATCAACTCCTGCTCTATTAATTTTCTTCTTGTAATATCTCTTAAAGACGTTACCCGAACAGTCTTTCCCTTATAATGCATCATTTTCCCTCTTAAAGTACATGGGAATGTGGTGCCATCTTTCCTTAGTGCCGTTGCTTCATAAGGTGCTTCATAACCGGAAATCATATTATTCATGACCATTTGCCTGTCTTCAGGTATAATCCAGTCCGTTCCATACCTGCCTAAAGCTTCTTCATTTGTATATCCAAAAGTCCTCTGAGCCGAATGGTTTTGTTCAATACATACTCCCTTTTCTGAGATAAAGATCGACTCAAATGCTGCCTCACTTAATCCCAGGTATTTTTCACGGCTCTCCTCCAGTTCAAATTCAGCACGTTTTCGAACCGTGATGTCGAGAACAAAAACCTCAAAATATTTCTGTGTTTTCTGAACAAACAAGGCATTTAGAGTTACCCAGATTATTTCCCTATTAAAACGGTTAAACTGACATTCGAATCCTTTAATAAGTTTTTCACTACTCATCAGACTAATAAAATGAAGTTTTTCCGCATTATTTGTCCAGATCAAATTTCCATTGTCCGTAAGGTCTTCCAATGATGAATTCTCTGTATCATAACCAAGGATTGCGGCAAATGTAGAATTAGACCATTCAAGATCTCCATTCAGGGAGATATGAAAAATGCCGTCAACAATATTTTGATAGGTATTCGCAGAAAGATCAGCGGAATATAGGGTAGAATTAAGCTTTCCAATACTCTCGTGAGAACCACACACTTCCTGTGCACTGTTATTCACATTATCCAATGAAGACTTTAAAGAATTGTACTTTTTTTCTAATTCTTCCAACTCATATATCAGGTCATCTTTTGATTTATTCCGGTGCTCCATAATGCAAATTTATTTTAAAAATAAATCCAAGAACAAACTTAACCAATAATTCCCCCGCCTACTAGTTAACAGGGCTTTATAACGTTATTTTCTCCAATAATTATTTGAACGATTTATATCCGGGAAAATCTTATTTGGATCAATGACAATACTTTGAATTGGTTCATTCGTTTCGGTTTTAAGAACGTATTTGTCAGAATATTCCCAAACCTCGACCGGAAAATTGTAAACTACTTTATGACCTCCGGAAGTTACAATTTCTACATTTAAAGGAAGTGCACCCTTTTCAAGATTTTGAATTGTAATATTGGCTCCCAGAGCGGGGTTATTGTTGATATAATCTAATGATGTTATTGCCTGGTCCGTTTTATAATTTTCGATAAACATCTCTTTCCAATACCAGGTTAAGTCTTCGCCCAATGAATTATTCATACTATTGAAAAAATCCCAGGGTGTCGGATGCTTGTAAGCCCAATCATGGATGTATCTTTTAAATGCAGCATCGAACCTTTCCTTGCAGGTAATATTGCTCCTTAACAAACGCAACACATAGGTAGTCTTCAAATATTGGGTCACAAAAACCATTTTATTTCCCATCGCATCCGGACGGGAATTGACCGGGACTAAAGTATCGGCAAAATATTGTTCAAACGGAAGGTCTCTGGCCAGATACCCTTTGAATTCACCATTGTTAAAATCGGCTTCTGCCAGATTATCAATAAAAGTGTTGAACCCTTCATCCATCCAGGCATACTTACGTTCATTGCTCCCGACAACCATAGGAAACCAGGTATGACTGAGTTCATGCTTAACTACCATCCAAAAGTCATTCCCTATATCCTTGGCCGAGCAAAATACAATCCCGGGATATTCCATCCCATCGAGATTGGAAGCCACATTTACAGCACAGGGATATGGATATGTAAACCATTTTTTAGAAAAATATTCAATAGAAAATTTCACATACTCGCTTGACCTTTCCCAACTATCGGGTTTCATAGACTCTATTGGATAAAGAGATATCCCGAGTGCTTTCTTATCCTCAGGAAGATTTATTTTTATTCCTTCCCAAACAAATGACTTGGAAGCAGTCCAGGCGAAATCCCTTGAATTATCAATCTTGAATTTCCATGTACACGTTGGTTTTGAAGGTCTTGATGCGATATCTGTGACCTCTTCAGGTGTCCTTATAAATATTTTTCTTTCGCTGTTCTTCGCTTCCTCCCATCGTTTCATCTGCTTTGATGTGAGTACTTCTTCCGGATTTAACAACTCTCCGGAAGCCTGAACAATGTATGCTGATGGCAGTGTCAGATTTACCCGGAAATTACCATACTCAAGGTAAAATTCACCATTACCCAGATAATAAAGATTATTCCATCCCTCCACATCATCCAAAACACAAAGCCTTGGATACCACTGAGCAATCGAATAAATTGCGCCATTTTTTGTATTCAGTATATCTGTCCTGTTAACTCCAAAATTGCTGTAAAAATGTTCAGGGATTCGGTAACTGTAATTAATTCTGATACTTAACCTACTCCCGGATTGCAAAGGTTCAGATAATAATATTTGCATTTGTGTATCGTTGATCACATACGAAGCGAGGGTATTTTTCCCTTCATTTTTCTCATTTATGACTTCTACGTGTTGTATTTCGTAGCCTCCGGTAAATTTATGTCCGGTTTTAATGATGAAACTATCGATTGTATGCTGTGAATCAAGAGCCTTTGAATGCTCTTTGAAAGCATTCTGATCAAGTTGTAACCAAAGATAAGACAACGGGTGTGGAGAATTATTCGTATAAGTTATAGTTTCCATCCCTGTTATTTTATTTTGGTTGTCATCCAGGGAGGCATCTATTTGGTAATCTGCGCGATTCTGCCAGTAAGCTTCCCCGGGGACTCCTGATGCTGAACGGTATGAATTACCAGCCGGAGATATGGGTGTTGCCGGGAAAAGAGTCCCTGGAATATACCTGGATAGGGTTTGATTTTGACTCTTTAAGGAAAAAATGCAGACAAAAACAACAATTGGAAGCAATAGATTCTTCATGGTCCTTGCTGAATTAGGTTAAACGTAATTAGGCTTATCAATATAAAAATGTTAAACCATCCATGTGTTCATTTTGTTCAGTCAAAATTAGTGAAATAAAACGTTCGATGGAATTATTTCGGCTTTAACTCCGGGGCCCTCCCATGACACTATAAGGCTTTTTGCTGGTCCCAGCTGAAAATTATCTACATGAATAGGGTGCCAACCTTTCTCCAGTCCGATTTTTGTGTCCAGCATTTTATTTATTCCGGCGATTTGTATAAAAGGGATCCCGGGATAGGTTGATAGATAATCTCGTCAGAGCTAAAAGCAACTAATAACACTTTTTGTCCGCCACTTTGAAAATAATCTGCACGAATCGGGTGCCTTCCTTTTTCAAGATAGATTGTATTACTCATCTCTTTTGTACCGTGCTCCCCGTCATTATCAATAAGTAGCTGGTTATCGATATACAATTTGCTGCCATCGTTGGATGTGATGTAGAATGTATATTTCGCCGGTTTATCTATTTGAAGGAAAGATTTGAGTTGAAGTGCGAAGTTTTCTCTTGGAGCAGGTATCTTCTTTAACCCAAACTGAAGTATTTTGCCTGTGGCTATAGATTTTAAAGATGTGAAGTTAGGAACCTTTGTGTAAATCCCCCGATAAAGTGACCATTCAATGCCGTTCTTTTCTGCATTAAAAAAATTATATATAGCCTTTGACTGATTACTTACATGAGAGCCTTTTATAAATGCCTGAGCCTTTAAAATTGTATTCCCGGTAATTTCCAATGGATTACCAAACAACGGTGACTGTTCGTTAACTTCAGTTCCATCAGTAGTATAATGGATTTTTGCAAGAGGATCAGCACAGGTTATATTTACATCAAGCTTACTTCCTATTTTAAGAAGAGTATCTTTCGGGCTGATTACAGGGGTGGAAACGTAAGAACCAGTGACTATTTTTGTGACTCCATTCGAAGTGAAGGTGTATTTCCCAGATTTGATTTCAAAAACTTCACGGTCATTTTCCCATTTAACAAATGTGACTCCATCACTTTCTTTTGCAGGTTTGGATCCTTCCAATACCTCTGTCTTATTCAGAGTTGGGACGAAGACTGTAGCAGTTGTATTTGCCGGGATCGTTACGTCCCAGGAAAATTTACCATTCTCCAGCTTCCAACCACTTTTAATTGATCCGTTTATTGAATTACAACTTGTATTGACGTAGGAGAGCTCACCCAATACAAAGGGTTTCATTATGATATGGCTAAATCCAGGCATAAGGGGATCCGCTTTAATACCTCCAAGGTTTTCATAAAACCAGGTGATCAAATCGCCTAATAACATCACATGATTTCCTGAGTTCATTCCGGGATCTCCATGATCACCATTCCACAATTCCCAGATTGTTGTTGCTCCCTGTTTAACCATGTATCCCCAGCCAGGGTAAGTGCTCTGGGAAGCAAGGGTATAAGCAACATCAGCATGTCCATTATTTGTAAGCGTTCGCATCAACCACTGTCCGCCAATTAATCCATTTCCGATATGGCCGCCATTCTCACCTAATATCTTCTGAAGCAGATTATCAACTATCTTCTCCCTGTATTCCTCAGGAACAAGACCAAATGCCAATGGTAAAATATTCGCGGTACAGGTATTATTGCTATATTTAGCCTCCTTGGGATCCAGAAATTTGCTGTTAAAAGCAAGTTTCATCTCTTCAGCACTTTTTGAATATTCTTTAGCTTCACTGGTCTTCCCGAGCAAGCGCGCGAATTTTCCCATCAGTTTTAATTCATAGAAGAAATATGCTGTTCCAATAAATTCAGAGCTTGTTATTCTTGCCGGATCGCTTGAGTTTATTATTGTAAGCTCTTCCGGCGGAACACACCAATCCCCATAAGTGTCTTTGGGCATCGTACCATTCCGAATGTATTGTTTCATATGCTCAATCCACTTTTGCATAGCCGGATAATTCTTTTCTATTGTATGAAGATCACCATACTGAGTATAAAGCATATCAGATGCAAAGAGAAAAGTCCCTGGCCACGTTGTATTATCGCTGTAAATTGGCCAATAGGAAGGAGCAACATCCGGGATACTTCCATTCGCAAGCTGCGCATCCTTGATATCTGTAACCCATTTATTATACAGCTTTGAAATATCAAATATGTAGCTTTCACCAGTGCATTCAGCAGACCTGTCGCCAAGCCATCCCTGACGCTCATCCCGTTGGGGACAATCAGTAGGAATACTCCTGTAGTTACCTCCAATTCCCCAAAAAGCATTCTTATATATACTATTAATCAATGGATTGGAGCAATTAAAGGATCCCGTAATTTCAAGAGCATCACGGACGACCTTACCCTTAAGAGAAGAAATTACAGGATTACCCGGAAATCCTGTAATTTCAACATAACGAAATCCATGGTATGTGAAGCGTGGTTCCCATTTTTCTACTCCGCCTCCATTAAGAACATAGGTATCTGTAACTTCTGCACTTCTAATATTGGCAAGGAAGAGATTACCGTCAGCCTGAAGGGTCTCGGCAAATCTCATGATAACTTTGTCTCCACTTTTCCCTTTGACAGTCAATTCAGTCCATCCAACCATGTTCTGACCCATATCAAAAATAAAAGTTCCCGGTTTAATTTCCTTAACAGACACCGGGCTTAGCTGATCCACAATTTCTATTGGATCGATGGGCAGAGAAACCAGTTGTTCGCAAGGTCTGGCAACGGGTTCAGCATTTAACCATTTTGAATCATCAAAATTGATCCTGTTCCATCCCGGAGTCTCCAGTCGGGCATCATAGTACTCACCGTCGTATTCATTGTTTTTGCGTACTGGTCCGTTTGTAGTCAGTTTCCAGGTTTCATCGCTGTTTATTATCTTTCTGTTACCGTCTTCATATTCAATTTCTAACTGACAAATGACTTTGGGATATCCGAACGATCTGATTTTATCAGCACCACCCGCTCTGGGAGCAAAAAACCTTCCATTCCCAAGTACCACACCCACAGCATTTTTATCGGTTTGCAGATATTTTAAGATATCGAAAGTCATGTAAAAGGCCCTTTTGTTGTATTCCGATAAAGCCGGAGCAAGCACCTGACTGCCTATTTTCTCTCCATTAACGTATAATTCAAATAATCCAAGTCCGCAAATAAACGCAGCAGCTGATTTTACTTTCTTCTCAATATTAAATTCATGTCTAAGGTACCTTGCCGACAAGATCGTATGTGGTCTGTCGGGCTGATCATCACCGACGGCTCTTTCCAAACCTATCCATTTTGCTTTCCAGTCTGAATCATGGATTAATCCCGTAGACCAGAATGCGGGCTGGCTTGTATGGGTTCCCCCATTCTGATCCCAAACCTTTACTTTCCAGTAATATTCTTTATTACTTTCTAACGGCTTGCCATCAAAAATTATCTGGCCCGAATTATTCGAACTTACCTTTTTGCTATCCCAAATATCCGGAACATTTTCATCTAATTTTTGCCGCGTTGAAGAGACAAATATCTGGTAACCGCTTTGCGTTATCCCTCGTTGCTCCGACTCCAGAATCCAGCTCAAATGAGGTTTCAGAATATCAACACCCAGTGGATTCGTTTTGTATTCGCATTTTAAATTTGCAATACGAACCTGCAACCTTTCGCTGCATGCATTTGAAATTAACAAAAGAATGATAATCCGGATAACTGTTTTCATTAGTTTGATTGTTGGTATAAATTTTAAAGCGTTAAGCACCTACAACTCTTTAGGCGGATTAATTTATATTCAGGTCAGGTCTGATTCAATTGTATCGTTTGAATAGACTAACCCCCATGGTCTTCTGATTTGATCCATTATTTCCATGATTTGAACAGATTCTTCCAGCGGCATAAAGGGAGATTCCTTCAATCCAAGAACCAGACAGCGCATCACCTCTTCAGCTTCATAATTAAGTGCATTCCCGATTATGGGTTCTTCAATTACCTCAGATTCCGATTTATTTATCCATAATGAAGCTCTGGTTGGAACTGCAAACACATCATCAATTTTAATATATCCTTTTGTTCCAAGAATATATGCCTCGTTGACAGCAGCTGTACTCAAAGCAAAAGACAAATCTGCAATTTCGCCATTATGGTATTTTAAAATAGCAACACCTTGCTCGTCAGATCCCCAGTCACCAATATGACTTAATCCTGTTACGGAGACAGGAGCTTTTTGAAATATCATGGATGCAAAGGAAATGACATAAATACCAACATCCAGCAGACTGCCACCACCCAGTTTGGGATTAAGTTGTCGTGCACCCGGGGGAAATACTCCATGTGCACAACGCGAAGCCTTAACCATTCGCACCTCTCCAATTCGACCTTCAGCAATCCAGCCAAGCACTTTTTTTATTAAAGGGACATGCCGCGTGATCATGGCTTCCATAAGAAAAACATTCTCTTCCCTTGCAATACGTACCATTTCGCGGGCTTCATAACCATTAATTGTAAAAGCCTTCTCACATAAAACAGCTTTTCCTCTCCTCATACACATCGTGCTGTTTTCGAGGTGAAACGTATGAGGTGTTCCGATATAGATTACATCAATATCAGGGTCGTCAGCCAGCTCTTCATAGGTGCCATAAGCCCTGTTAACATTATATCTGGCAGCAAAATTATTTGCTGTGGATATATCCCGGGATGCTACAGCTGCAAGCTCAGCATTCGGAAGGATTGCCAGTGCATCAGCAAATTTCTTTGATATATGCCCAGTGCTTAGTATTCCCCATTTGATTTTTCTATTCATAACTTTCTAATCTATTTGTGAAATAAGTACCTTCCCAGGTTTATTTTAATTTTCGATTCATTATTATTTGAAGACCTATTCATTAACATTTGCAGATGCATTCATTAACATTTGCAGACGTAAGATCTTACGTCTCTACAAGGGAGAAACATTTTCAACCTCCAAATTGAATTCATCAAATATAACTGTCGAAACCTTTTGATCATTAGCCCCTCCCGCAAGGCCAATATCCATTTTTTTTGATAATCCCGGGATATCTCCTGATTCCCGGGAGATGATCCAGTCTTTCTTATCAAAGCTATAATACCCCGTAAAACTATTTCCGTGACGTACAAGCTTAAGCCACAACGGTATTGGCTTGTCAACCCCGTAGTTTTTACTTCTGGAATTGTGCATACACCCGTCACCAAATTCATCCCATTGCATACCGCACCGCTTTGTCGTAGAGAACAAAAGAACCGATCCGAGAGCGTTGTTTTTCGAAGTACTATTCTTCGATAAATCATTTCTGACAAATATTCCCGCCCTGAACCATTCACTGATCCCATCACTAAATCCGGATACCTTTACAGTTGCAACAAAATTTCCCCCGATAGCTCCCCTGAGGTAAATGGTGCCATAAGAGTCTTCGCCATGCAGGAAATCCGTTCCGGCAGCTTTAATCTCAAAATGATTCTTATCCGGCTCAAAATTAAACGTACCAGGTTTTGCTGTGGGGGAGCAATAGGTCAGAAATGAGGCTTTAATGAGGTTAACCGATCTGACAGGATAAACAGTAATTTTTAACGGTGGATTGTCGGCAATCGTTACCTGATGAAGACCGGATTGTGCAATACAAGAAAAGGTGATTTTTTTTGTTTCCCTCTCTCTGAAATTAACTTCCTTAGTTAAACTAGTCTGGCCATCGACTATCATTTTAACTTTCTGGGTAACCCGTTCAGCTCTAATATTCTGAGCTTCCACGCTGATAATGATAGAGTCGCCCATTGGGATTTCTTTTACCGGGGCCTTTAAGTCGTGATAAATAATAAAGAGTGAGTCTCCGGAAACCACAATTTCCTTTGCGGAGGTTTTACCAATTGAGACTGTATGTTTTCCTGGATCGAAAAACTTGTATTTAAAATCTATCTTCCTGGTGTTTTTCGAAATAAATGGGAGCTTTTTTGAGTCGGCAATCTTCCCATCCACGTACAGGAATATTTCCTCCATCCCTGTAGAACCAGAATTTGAAATTATTGACGAAATAACTATATCGTTTCCGGTAACAATCTGACCCGGGGTATTTAATTCCAGATTACTGTATGAAAGATCAACTTTCCCGTCAATAATTTCTTCGGCCGGAATTACGGGAGCCTCAATCAGGTGATTATTCTCATAAACATTATCCACAAGGTAACAGGCGCATAATTTCATCTCCCCCTGTTTGAGATTGTAATAGGTATTGTCAGTAACAGTCCAACCTGACGACATATTTTGAAAGAATAAAGCAACATTTTCGTTCGTTCCTGCCGGATGAACATCATGAATAACATTGTTTCTTACCACGGATCCAGGGCTAAGACCATAGACAGCAATGCCACCCTGATCATCCCATTTCATATTTGTAAAAGACACATTGTTAAATTCTGCAAGATGACTGCCGTCTGAAGTCTCCTCAATATTGGGCCATGATCCAAGAGTAATTCCGTAACTTGCAGTATGTGAAATATAATTATGCGAAACTGTTGATCTGATTGCATTGTATGTAGATATTCCGGTTCCGGCTATCTCCATATTTGTAATTTTATTGTATGAAATAATGTTATCTGTTACCACATCATTCCAGTTATCCGGTTTTGCAATTCCGGATACAATTATCCCCGATCCTTTAACGCTGTTGATCACATTTTTACTGATCAGGTTGTGATAACTGCCTACACCAAAGCTGATACCTGCCTGGCACACATTTTCGATTCTGTTACTTAACACTTCACAATTTTTCGCATACTTAAATTTAAGTGCACTACTGCCACCTGTGCGCGTACCGGCAAATTTAAGATTGTAAAATCTCAGGTTTCTGACAGGTTTATCCCTTGTTCCTGCTACATCAACCAGGTTTTCAATTTCAGGTACGACAATAGATACATTATTAGGATCTGTGATATCATCTCCGGGAATAATACTAATTCGATGTGCCTTTTCACTAAAAAACCATTCTCCGGCTGTATCCAAAAGTGCTTCAAGGTTCTCAACATAATATTTCGGGGGTATGATCCTGATTTCGGGAACTGATTTTTTTAACCAGACTATATGGCTCTTGGGATCGACTTTTGAAATACTGGTCTGGATAGCTCCCCAGCGCACTTTCAGGTAAATTGAATTTGATTCAGGATCTTTCCATTGTTGAAGGTCACTCCCCTTAAATTTGAAGGAAACTGAATCCACGGGTTGTCCGTCAGGATAGAAAAATCCGGTGTTCGGAGTCCGGGCGAGCGTCATCCGTCTTCCATTTGCATATACCTCTCTGATTTCAGATTTATTAGTACTTGCAGACCACTTACCGTTATCCCCCTTTTTCCAGCC